>CAZATR010000031.1:0-19338 GCA_964488035.1 uncultured Natronomonas sp. | reverse complement strand
GGTTCTCCTCGGGGACGCGGACGTCGTCCAGGATGAGTTCGGCCGTGTCGGAGGCCCGGATCCCCATCTTGCCGGTGATCTTGTCGGCCTCGAAGCCGTCCCGGTCGGATTCGACGATGATCTGGCTGAACCCGTTGTACCGACCGTCGGCCTCCGGATCGGTCTTGCACAGCGTGACGAAGAAGTCGCCGACCGAACCGTTGGTGATCCACATCTTGTTCCCGTTGATCACCCACTCGTCGCCGTCCTTCTCCGCCCGCGTGCTCACGCTCGAGACGTCCGACCCGGTATCGGGCTCGGAGATAGCGGCGCCCATGATGGCGTCGCCGGTGGCGATCGGCTCGAGGTACTCCTCCTTCTGTGCCTCGGTGCCGAACTCGAGGATGGCCTCCGTCCCGAAGCCGGTCGAGGCGAGACACAGCCCGATGCCCGGGTCGGCGGCGAACAGCTCCTCGACGATGATGGCGGTGTCGAGGACGTCGTAGCCCGCGCCGCCGTAGTCGAAGGGGATCTGCGGGCCGAGCAGCCCCATCTCGGCGGCCGTGTCGACGACCTCCCAGGGGTACTTCTCCTCGCGGTCGTACTCCGTGGCGACCGGCAGGACCTCGTTCTCGGCGAACCGCTGCACCTCGCTTTTGAGTTGCTCCTGTTCCTCGGTCAGCTCGAAGTCCATACCCCGAGGTTCGACTGGAACCATAAAAGGGTCACTTTTCCTAACGGCGTTTGTAGAGATTCTCGTTCAGGTTTACAACGATAACCTGATAGTGAAGGCTGGTTTAAATCCGGTCGGTTCGTGAGAGCGGGAGTCCTCGGGCCAACGGTGGCCGCTGGCCGGCAGTACCGGATGGCCCACAGTACCGGATGGCCCGCGGCGGCCGACCGGCGCATTCGGCAGTCGGGCCCTCCCGCCGTATCCGCCGACTACTCGAGGTCGACGTACTGGTTCTCCCACTCGCGGCGCGCCTCCATCTCCCGGCGGCCCCGTCGCGTCAGCGTGTAGAAGTTCGTCCGTCGGTCGCGCTGGCCCTTCTCGACGAGGCCCTTCTCGACGAGGGTGTCCAGGTTGGGGTAGAGGCGGCCGTGGTGGATCTCCTTCTCGTAGTACTCCTCCAGTTCCTCCTTGATCGCCAGGCCGTGTGGCTCCTCCCGTCCGGTGATGACGTAGAGCAGATCCCGCTGGAATCCTGTCAGGTCGTGCATCGGTACGTTCCGTCTTCCTGTTACTGTCGTGTTCGCTTAAATATATCGACTCACACGGTCCAGGGTCCTCCGCGAGACGCCGGCTGCACGGCGTTTCGTGTCGTTTCGGGAAGGCGTTTCCGGATGTAATCAGGCGGACCTTCGCGAGACGTATCGCCGCGCCGAGACGATTAACCACTCCGTCCCGACAGTTCGGGATCGGGTCGTACGCGCGGTGTCGTCGAGGGGCGCTCCCGGGGCTGTCGAGGACCGACCCGACGCTGCCCGCTTCCGATTCGGCCCGAGAACTGACATACGTCGCGACGATCCGACGCGACGGATGACGGGTCCGGGTCCCGGGCTAATCGACGTCCTGGACGACCTGTCGTATTCGCCGGACCGGCGGGTGGTCGGCGTGCGACGAGAGAGGAAAGCGACCCGACCAGCGAAAAGGTGGTCGGGCGCTTGCCGCCCTGAATTGGTCCCCGCTGACGCTTCGGCCCTCCAAGCGAAGCGTCATCTGAAACCAGTAGCCGTCGCATCATAAATCTACCGGCCACGGTGAACGATTCCGTCCCTAGATGTACTCTTCTTCGAGCACCCAACCCAGTGCCCGCTTGTAGTAGGTGAACATCTGGCGGACCCCCTCGTGGTTCATCTCCTCGTCCTCGAGTTCGGTCTTCAGGAATTCGTACTGCTCCCGGATCTCGTCTTCGTCGCGCATACCCGTCGGTGGGTCGCCCACCCGAAAAGCGTTCCCGAGACGGTCCGGGGAATCCCGACGACGACCGGGGCGACCGGCCCCAAACCAGCAGCCGCCGCGACCGGAAACCCCAACCCCGAGCCGCCCGGACCCGGGGTATGCACGTCCACGTCGTCGCCACCGGCGGCACCATCGCCTCGACGGCCGAGGGTAGCGACACCGGAGCGGCGCCAGCGCTCTCGGGCGAGGCCCTGCTCGATGCGGTGCCTGGCCTGGAGGAGTACGCCGACCTCACGGTCGAGACCGTCGCCGACCGCCCCGGCTTCGACATGGCCCCCGAGGTCGCCGCCCGCGTCGTCCGCCGGATCGAGGCCTCCGACGCCGACGCCGTCGTCGTCACCCACGGCACCGACACGCTCGCGGAGACCGCCCGGTACCTCGACTGCACGTGCCGGGGACCGGTCGTCGTCACCGGCGCCCAGCGGCGACCGGACGAACCCGGCAGCGACGGCCCGACGAACCTCCGGACGGCCCTCCGGGCCGCCGCCCACGACCGCCTCGACGCCGGCGTGTACGTCGCCTTCGACGAGGAACTGCACGCCGCCGCGACGGTCCGGAAGGCCCACACCTGCGCGCTGGACGCGTTCCGGTCCCCCGAGGCCGGACCGGTCGCACGGTTCACCCGCCACCGGGTCCACTGGCATCGTGAACCGCCAGGCGCCGGCGACCTGTTGCCGGTGCCGGACGAGCACCCGACCGTGCCGCTGGTCGTCTCGGCCGCCGGCGTCGGCCGGGAGGGGTTCGACGCGGCAGCCGACCGCGGCGAGGCGGTCGTCGTCGCCGGGACCGGCCTCGGGAACACGACCGCCGCCCTGGGGCGGGCGATCGCCGAGGCCGACGTTCCCGTCGTGATCGCCTCCCGCTGCTACGCCGGCCCGACGGAGTCGGTCTACGGGACCGCCGGCGGTGCGGCCACCCTCGCCCGGTACGACCACGTCCACTTCTCGCACGCAACGCCGTGGGCGACCCGCATCGAGGCCGTGCTCGCGGTCGCGGCCGACCGCCTCGAGTCGCGGTTCGACGCCGGCCGGGCCGGGAACGTTTAGGCCACCGACGCCGCACGGTCGGACATGAAGGTCCGCGGGCACCGCGAGTGCAAGGACTGTGGCGCCAGGTGGTCCTACTACGACACCGGCGAGGCCGCCTGCCCGGAGTGCGGGAGCCTCCACAGCGTGGGCGTCGACGACGAGCGCGCGCTCCACACCGCCACGGCGGCGACGCTCGACCTCGCGCCGGTCCGCAACGACCTCGACGCCGCGACGCTCCGACGGGTGGCCGGCGACGCCGCCGAGCGCTGCCGGTCGTTCACCCGCGGCTACGGCTTCATCGACGGCGGCGACCTCCGGCCGCTGGACGACACGTACCTCGCCGCCCAGGAACTCCTGTTCGCCGGGCGCGAACTCGAACGGCGGATGGACGTCGACGACGAGGAGGAGCGATATCTCACCGCGCTGTTGCGCGCCGACGAGGGCGAGCGACCGGACCCCGATGCGGTCCCGGACGGCCTCCGGGCGATGCGGGGGCTCGCGTACGCTACCGCCGTCGCGGCGTACCGCTCGGACCTCCGGACCTACCTGGACGAACACCCGGACCGGCCCGCCGAGCGGGTCAGCGGCCGGCTGGGCGAGCACGTGAAACGGGTGCAGGCCCTCGACGGCGACGTCCCGCCCCGGGAGGTGGAGACCCTCGTGAATGTCGCCCGTGACCTGGGGCGGTACCTGATGGCGGACGACGAGGACGCGCTGTCGACCGCCGAATCCCGGCTGGACGGCCTCGCCTGACCGCCGGGGACACCCACCCTCAGCGGTACTCCTCGGCGAGCGTGACCACGAGACCGCGATCGAAGGTCGCGGCCGGAATTCCCGCCTGCCAGGCGGCGGTCTCGATGCCCTCGTCCGGCCGGCCGGGGTCGGTCGCGAGGTCGGTCGCCTCGGGTTCGGCGACGAACGTCGCGAACACGAACTCGTAGGTCGCCTCGCCGCCGGCGCGCCGGAACGTGCGTTCGGCGATGGCGGCGAGGTCGACGATCTCGACGTCGACGCCGGTCTCCTCGCGGACCTCCCGGCGGGCGCCGGCCTCGGGTGACTCGTCGTCGGGTTCGAGGCGCCCGCCGGGCAAGTGCCAGGTCCCGTCCTCCCGTACCATCAGCACCCGGCCGTCGTCGCGGGGGACCAGCGCGCCGACGCCCCAGGCCCCGGCGTCGCCGCCCTCGACGGCGCGGTCGAACCGCTCGGGGCCGAGGTCGACCCGATCGTCGCGCCGGTGGACGTCGTCGTAGCGGGCGGCGAGGTCGTCGGGGGCGGGCGTGGGGGCGGTTGGTGATTGTCCGCGGTCGTCGGACGAGAGCGGGGAGTCGTCGGGCGCGGGCGCCATCAGGGCAACGTGACCTCGACGTCGGCCTGCAGTCCTACCGCCTTGACGGTGTTGTACAGCAACATTGCGCGGGTCATCGGACCGACGCCGCCCGGGACGGGCGTGATGTGGGCGGCTTTCGACATGGCGCTCTCGAAGTCGACGTCGCCGACGAGTTCGTAGCCCTTCTCCGTCTCGGTCTCGACGCGGTTCACGCCGACGTCGATGACCGTGGCGCCCTCGCCGACCATCTCGCCGTCGATGAACTCCGGGCGGCCGGCGGCGGCGACGAGGATGTCGGCGTGCCGGGTCTTCTCGGCGAGGTCGTCGGTCCGGGAGTGACAGACCGTCACCGTCGCGTTCCCGTCGCCGCGCTTCTGCAGCAGGAGGTTCGCCAGCGGCTTGCCGACGATGTTCGACCGGCCGACGACGACCGCGTCGGCGCCCGCCGTGTCGACGTCGTAGGCCTCGAGGAGTTTCTGGATGCCGTGGGGCGTGCAGGGGCGGTACCGGTCGTTGCCGGCGACGAGGCGGCCGACGTTCTCGGGGTGGAAGCCGTCGACGTCCTTCATCGGGTCGATGGCCCGGAGGACGCGGCGGTCGTCGACGTGGTCCGGGACCGGCATCTGGACGAGGATGCCGTGGACCGCCGGGTCGTCGTTGAGGTCGTCGACGGTGTCGTACAGCGCCTCGGCCGGCGCCGAGGGATCGAGTTCGACGTGACGACTCTCGATGCCGACCTCCTCGCAGTCCCGCTGTTTCATCGAGACGTACGTCTCGCTGGCGGGGTCGTCGCTCATCAGCACCGTCGCGAGACCGGGCGTGACGCCGGCGGCCTCCAGCGTCTCGATGCCGTCGGTCAGCGATGCGCGGACGTCGGCGGCGACGGCGTTGCCGTCGATGACCTCCGTCATTACGTGACGGGGCGCGCGCCGCCCATATCAAATGGTCGGGTTCGTGCTACGACGTGGACCGGATATCGGTTATCCATACACGAACGTGGCTATTCCGGGCGGTCCACGTCGTCGAAACTCCCGGGGTCACTGCCCTGTCGAACGAGGGCCACTGCCCCCGAGTCCCGTCCGCCCCCACGGGTGGCGTCGTCCCGCGTCGGCTCGCCGACATCGTCGGGACAGCCGGCCAGCGCCACAGCGGGAGCCCGACGCCCGCCCCGAGCAGTCGTCGACGGTTCACGGACCCTCGCCGCTCCCGAGGCCTCAGCCGCCTCACAACTCGTCGCCGAGGACCTTCGCAGCGGTGAGGATCGGGTCCCAGGTGGTGTTGAACGGCGGCGCGTACGCGAGGTCGTAGTTCGCCAGCTCGGGGACGGTGACGCCCTCGGTCACGGCCCCGACCGCGGCGTGGCTGCGGTGGACGGCACCCTCGCCGTACTGGGACACCAGGCTCGCGCCGAGCACGCGCCCGCTCTCGCGGTCGGCACAGAGTGTCACGGTGACGGTGCCGTCCTCGGGGTAGTAGCCGGCGCGGGATTTCGCCTCGATGGTCTCGGTGACGGGATCGAACCCCGCCTCGCGGGCCTCCTCGTGGTCGAGCACGCCGGTCCGGGCGGCCTCGACCTCGAAGGCCTTCACCGCCGCCGTGCCCGCGACGGCGCCGCCCTCGGTCGAGGCCCCGGTGACCGTCCGGCCGACCGCTCGGCCGTGGCGGTTCGCGGTGAGCGCCAGCGGCACGTAGTCCGGCTGGCCGGTGACGACGTGTTCGACCTCGGCGCAGTCGCCGGCCGCGTACACGTCCGGAGCGCTCGTCTCGCGGTACTCGTCGGTCGCGATTGCCCCGGTCGGTCCCAGCCCGATGCCGGCGTCCTCGGCGAGGTCGGTTCGGGGACGGACCCCGGTCCCCAGCAGCGCCATCTCGACCTCGACCCGGTCGTCCGCCGTGACGACGGCCGCGACGGCGTCGTCGCCGTCGAACGCCCGGACCTCGCTGCCGAGGTACAGCGCGACGTCCTGCTCGCGGAGGTGGTCGGCGACGGCCTCGCTCGTCGCCTCGCTGAACCCCTTCAGGACGCGGTCGCCGCGCTGGAACAGGTGGACCTCGAAGTCGTTGGCGGCCAGCGCCTCGGCCATCTCGACGCCGATGTAGCCGCCGCCGACGATGCCGACCGCGCCCTCGCAGGTCTCGAGGAAGTGACAGGCCGGCCCGCGGTCCGGCTGCTCGACGGGGCTCGTCTCCCGGGAGCGCGCGACGAACTCCCGGAGCTCCCTCCCGTCCGTCATCGAGCCGAGGGTGTAGACGCCCTCGCGGTCGACGCCGTCGATCGGCGGGACGACGCTCTCGGCGCCGGTCGCGATCAGGAGGTCGTCGTAGCCCACGGACACCTCGCCGTCGTCGTGCCGGGCGGTGACGGTGCGGTCGTCGGTGTCGACGCCCGTCACCTCGTGGCCGGTGTGGAGGTCGATGTCGCGCTCCTGGCGGAACTCCTCGGGCGTCACCGACACCAGGTCCTCGAGCTGCTGGATCTCGCCCTTGATGTAGTACGGGAGCCCGCAGGCCCCGTAGGAGACCCACTGACCCTTCTCGAAGACGACGATCTCCCGGTCCGGGGCCTCGCGGCGGGCCTTGCTCGCGGCGCTCATGCCGGCGGCGTCGCCGCCGACCACGACGAAGGTCATGGCCCCGGTACACCGCGGGCGCGAATAAAGGTCGGTCGCGCGTGCACCCGGCGTGGACGGGCACGGGACGGTGCTCGGTGCGGCTACCTACTCGCCGGGCATCGGGCGGGTGTACCACCAGGCCCACGCGACGAGCACAGCTTGCAGGGGCAGGCGGGCCCACCGGGCGGCCGCCGAGGGATCACCGCCTCCGGGGGCGCCCTGCACGACCACGCCGCTGGTCGCCATGTAGACGTTCGCGGGGAAGACGGCGAGCAACAGGAGTATCGTCGCCCCACGCTGCTGTCCGACGCGTCGGCGGATAGAGGAGCCCGAGGCCGACCGCGACCTCGGCGATCCCCGAGAGGTACACCAGCGCGAGCGGCGCCGGTAGTATCGGCGGGACGATCCGGACGTAGAGCCCGGGGACCACGAAGTGGAGGACTCCGGCGACCAGGTAGCCGACGCTCATCACGTATAGCAGGGGGCGCTTCAGCCGCGCGAGACGCCCGGTTCCGACGCCGGTGCTCGTCCCGGGCGTCGAGGTGCCGTCGGTCACTCGAAGTCGGTGATACGGCCGTCGCCCTCGTAGAGCGGGAACTCCGCACAGAGGGCATCGACCTCCTCGGCGGCCTCGCGCTCGACCGAGTCGTCCTCGGGGTCGTCGACGACGCGGGCGATGACGTCCGCGACGCGGCGGCACGCGGCCTCGTCGAAGCCGCGCGTCGTCAACGCCGGGGTGCCGGCGCGGATGCCGGAGGGGTTGAACGGCGACCGCGTCTCGCCGGGGACGGTGTTCTTGTTGAGGACGATGCCGACCGCCTCGAGGGCGTCCTCGGCGACGCCGCCCGGGGTGTCCGGGTGGGAGTCCCGGAGGTCGACGAGCACGAGGTGGGTGTCGGTACCGCCCGACACGAGCGTGAAGCCGTGCTCCTGGAGGCGGTCGCCGAGCGCCCTGGCGTTGTCGACGACCTGCTGTGCGTACCGCTCGAACCCCGGCTGGAGCGCCTCGTGGAACCCGACGGCCTTGCCGGCGACGTTGTGCATCAGGGGGCCGCCCTGGCCGCCCGGGAACACCGCCGGGTCGACGTCGTCGGCGTGCTCCTCGCCGCACATGATGATGCCGCCGCGGCCGGCGCGGATGGTCTTGTGGGTGGAGCCGGTGACGAAATCGGCGACGCCGACCGGCGACTCGTGGACGCCGGCGGCGACCAGCCCGGTGATGTGGGCGATGTCGGCGAGGTGGTAGGCGTCGACGGCCTCGGCGGCGGCCTGGATCTCCTCGAAGTCGACCTCCCGGGGGTAGGCGGAGTAGCCGGAGACGATGACGTCCGGGTCGAAGGCCTCGGCCTGCTCGCGGATGCCGTCGTAGTCGAGGTAGCCGGTGTCGGCGTCGACCTCGTACTGCTCGACGTCGTAGATCTTGCCCGCGAAGTTCGCCGGGTGGCCGTGGCTGAGGTGGCCGCCGTGGTTCAGGTCGAGCGAGAGGATGCGGTCGCCGGGGTCGAGCACCGCGAGGTAGACGCCCATGTTCGCCTGTGTGCCGGAGTGTGGCTGGACGTTGACGTGCTCGGCGCCCCACAGCTCTTTGGCGCGCTCGATCGCGAGTTCCTCGACGGTGTCGGCGTTCTCGCAGCCGGCGTAGTACCGCTCGCCGGGGTAGCCCTCGGCGTACTTGTTCGTCAGCTCGGAGCTCTGGGCCTCGAGGACGGCCTCGGAGACGTGGTTCTCGCTGGCGATCATCGCGATGGTGTGTTCCTGGCGCTCGCGTTCGCCCTCGAGCGCGTCGGCGACCGCCGGGTCGGTCGCGCGGACTCGGTCGTAGCTCATATGCGGGCCTCGGGAACGCCGGGACATGAAGGTACCCGTTGCCGGCGAACTCGGCCGCCGTCGATGACCGGTGGCCCGCGACGCGTTCGGCTAGCACCGGTCTCGGGGTCGTGGTTGCCGGCGACGTCGTCGAGCGAACGATATTTTACCGGCCGTACCGTTCGGAATCAGTGCATGGTGGAGTGGTCGGCGACGACGGACGCCGTCTGCGGGTTCGGCGAGTGCGAGACCGTCGAGCTCGCCGTCGACGGTTGGCAGCTCGGCGGCGACCCGCCGGCGCTCGGCAGCCGCGTCGACGCCGCCGTCGTCGGCACCGCACGGGCGGTCCAATTGCCGCCCGGCGACGCCGCCCTGGTCGGCGAGGACCGCCGCCCGCTCCCCGAGGGATCGCTCCCGGCCGAGCCACGCGAAGTGGCCGTCGACGCCGCCATCGAGACCCGGGTCGCCTTCACCGGTGCGGCGACCGTCGAGCCGTCCCCGACCGGCCCGTGGCTCCGCTTTCCCGAACGGACGCCGCTGAAGGTCGGGTTCCGGGAGGCGACGACGCCACGGGAGACGGTGACGATTCCGGCCACCCCCGCCGGGGTCGCCGCCGCCGTAACCGCCGCCGCCGGAACCCACCGGACCGACCGGCCGGCGCGCTCACATCCCGGCTACCGGCCCCGAACGCCGCGCGTCACGTTCTCCGAAGGCGCCACGCCGGACGGCAGCGCCGACGCCGTCCGCCCGACACTGACCGTCCCGGTCGACACCGTGTCGGTGCTCGTCGCAGCGCCACTCGCGTACTACCTGGGCGCGGTCCTCCGGACAGGCAACGGCGCGCCGGTGCTACGGACGGACGGGTTCGAGTACGCCTTCGACCCGGAGCGCGAGTTCGCCGACGAGGTCGGCGAGTTGCTCCGCGGACTCTGCGGATTAGACGTTCGCCTTCGGGACGTCCCCGGCGAAACCGGACCGCTGAACCGCACCCTCGACCTCGAATCCGGCACCCGCCTGCGGGAGGCCGACCCGGTCGACCGGTTGCGACACGTCGTCGACGCCGACACGGCGTACCGGGAAACCTGGCCGCTCGCGACGTACGTCGACGACGACGTTGCCAACGCCCGGTACCTGCCGTACGTCCTCGACAACCTGAGCCTGGTCCACCCGGCCGAGGCGTCGTCGCTGGACCCCCGGGCGCTGTTGAAGCGGAGCCTCGAGGAGTTCTTCCGGGGCGAGACGGCGAACGTCGACACCGTCGACCCGTCGCTCGCCGACAGCCGCTATCACGCCTGGTGCGGCGACGGGGCGCCCATCGACGCGTTCACGTTGTTGGGGACCGGCCAGGCAGCCGGCGAGTCCGGCTTCGCCGACGAGTCCGGCTTCGACGTCGAGGTGGTCTGCAACGACCCCGAGATGCGATCCGAGGAGTCGGTCGCGGCGGTCTACCGGAAGCGGCTCGACGGCCCCGACGTCGACGTCCGGGTCCACGACCGGCTCGCCACGACCGATCTGGCGTCGGTGTTCGAGCGCCGGAGCGACCTGGTCCACTTCATCGGCCACTGCGAGGTCGACGGGCTGGTCTGCCCCGACGGCCACCTGGCCGCCGCCGACCTGGAGCGCTGCGGGGCGGCGGCGTTCTTCCTGAACGCCTGCGGCTCCTACCACGAGGGGTACGACCTCGTCCGGCGCGGGGCGACCGTCGGCGGGGTCACCCTGACGACCGTGCTCGACGAGCAGGCGATGAGGGTCGGGACGACGTTCGCGGAGTTGCTCGCTAGCGGGTTCGCCGTCGCGCGGGCGCTCTCGCTCGCCCGCAGTGAGATCCTGGCAGGCCGGGACTACGTCGTCGTCGGCGACGGCTGCCACCGGCTTCGGCCGCCCCGCGGCGATCCGGGCGTCTTCCGGCTCGAACGGGCGGCCGACGGCTTCCGCGTCGCGTTCGACGCGACGTCGCCGGACGCGGCGGGCCGTCGCTGCCGGGACCCCCTCGCGGGCGGCGAGTCGGTCCGTGGCGCCCCGCCGGCGGCCACGCTCGATGCCGCGGCGGTCCGCGCGTTGTTCGAACGGTACAGCGCGCCGGTCCGATTCGAGGGCGAGCTCCGGTGGACCGACGGGGTGCTCGCTGCCCTCCAGGACCTGTAAGCCACGATTCATAAATGGGTGGCAAAATCCAGCGGCTCACGGGTTTTACATATAACTTACGCCCGGATTTGCGTGCGATAAGCCGCTAATATTAAATACGGACGGCAACGTTCTTACGCGTAGAACGATGGAAACAAACGTGATAGAAAGCACCCTCGCCGACGTTCTCGCCGAGTCGCTTTCTGCCGCGCCCGACGAACTGTACCTCGTCAACCCCACGCCCGCGACCATCCGGGAGCTCGTGGACGCCCTCGACGACGACTCCCCTACCGTCCGGCTGCTCGCACCCGAGGGGACGCTGAAGGCCGTCATGGACGACTTCCTCGTCGCGAGTTCGGCCGCCGATCACGTCGACGCCGGGACGCTCGAGCTCCGCACCGCCGAGGGCACCACGAACACCCTCCTCATCACCGCGTCAGGCGTGGCCGCGCTCGTCGACACCGGCGGGCAGGCCGCCGCGCTGACCGACGACGACGAGGCGTTCGTCGACAGCGCCTACGAGCGGTTCTCCGACGCCTGGAACGACGCCGAGGAGTACACCCTCCGCACCCCGCCGCTGTCCCGCGTCCGCCGCTCGCTGAACGAGGACCTCGGCGAGCCGACCGCCGAGGACTTCGACGCCGTCCTCGAATCGCTCGAGACCGCCCGCGGGAACGGCGACGGCCTCGACGAGGTGACCATCTCCATCCTGGTCGCCGCGAAGAACGAGGACCTGCTGTACGACATCTCGAAGTGGGGCGAGGACGTCGGCATCGCCTCGAAGGCCACCTTCTCCCGCACCAAGAGCCGCCTGGAGGAGATGGGCCTCATCGACACCGAGAAGGTCCCGATCGACGTCGGGCGGCCGCGCCTCCGCCTGAAGCTCGGCGACGAGCGGTTGACCGAGGCCGACAACGGCCAGCTCGCCAGCGTCGCCCAGTCGATGCTCGCCGCCTGACCCCTCTCGAACCGCCCGCGCCACGACACCTCTCACTCGCCGCCCCGGTCCCCGACACCGGACCACCCCACCTTTTTCGATGCCGGCCCCGAACCGCCGGCCATGCCTGCGCTTCCCCGCCGATTCGACCCGATTTCTGACCCTCCCTCGAGGGGCCACCACGTGAGCCGAGTCGGTCGCCGTCGGTCGGGGCCGACGCCCATCCACGAGACGTCCGTCCCGGAGGCCGCGTCGTGACGACGGTCGGCCTGGTCGGCGACGGCGCGGCCGTCGAGGCCGTCGAGGCCGTCGAGGCGGCACTGACCGACACCGCAGCAGACGTGACCGCCGTCGACCCCACGGCGCTGGAGCGAGTCGAGATCGGGGTCTGTACCGGCTCGGTCGACGACGGGACGGGTGACGTTGCAGCGGCCGCCTGGAACGCGGACACGCCACTGGTCGTCGTCGAACTCGGTGGGATCGGCGGCCGCGCCGTTGCGGGCGTCGGCGCGGCGGTCTCGGGGCACGCCCCCGGAACGGCCTGCTACGACTGCCTCTACAAGCGGGTCGCGGCGGTCGGCGCCGAGACCGCCAGCGGCGAGGTCGACGCGTCGACCGCACGGTTCGCCGGGGCCGTCGCCGGCCGCGAGGTCGCGGTGCTGGTCGCCGGCGGGGAGTCACCGGTCCTCGGCGGCGTCATCGAGGTACCCCACGCCAGCCGCCGGCTCATGCCCGTCCCGGGCTGTGCCTGCGGCACGGCGCGGGACCGCTCGCTCGTCCTCGACGAGGGCGACCGCGCCCTCGAGGAGGCCCTCGCCGCCGCGGAGACGGCGTTCGACGCCCGGCTCGGCCCCATCACGGAGGTCGGGGAGGTGGAGTCGTTCCCGGTCCCGTACTACATGGCGACGCTGTCGTCGACGCCGTTCGCCGACGCCGACCCGCCGGACCACGCCGCCGGCGTGGCCGCCGACTGGGACCCGGCGTTCATGAAGGCGCTCGGCGAGGGCCTCGAGCGGTACGCCGCCGCCGTCTACCGGACGTCGGAGCTCGACGGCGACCCCGCAAACCCGGTCGCACCGGCGCGGTTCGTCGGGCCCGGCGACCCCGTCGACGCAGACGCCGTCGACGCCTGGCACCCGGCCGAACGCCTCGACACGGGCGAGGCGGTCGACGTGCCGGCCGAGGTGGTCGTGTTCCCGCCGCCGGAGCGGCGGATCCGGCCCGCGATCACGACCGGGCTCGGCCTCGGCAACGGCGGCGTCGGGGCGGTCCTGTCGGGCCTCTACGAGGTCATCGAGCGCGACGCGGCGATGCTGGCGTGGTACTCCACGTACGAGCCGGTGGGGCTGGCGGTCGACGACGACGGCTTCGGGACGCTTGCCGCCCGCGCCCGGAGCGAGAACCTCGGGGTGACGGCGCTGTCGCTCACCCAGGACGTCGACGTCCCGGTGGTCGCCACCTGCGTCCACCGCGAGGGCGAGTGGCCGCGGTTCGCCGCCGGCATGGCCGCCGACCTGGCCCCCGAGGCGGCCGCCCGGGACGCCCTCGAGGAGGCGCTCCAGAACTGGATCGAGCTCCGCCGGATGGGCCCCGACCGGGCGGCCGAGGAGTCCGGCGCCATCGGGCGGTACGCCGAGTTCCCCGCCGCCGCCCGCGCGTTCGTCGACCCCGCGACCACCGTGCCGGCGGCCACCGTCGGACCGGACGCGGTCCCCGGGGGCCGCGCGGAACTGGACGCCCTGCTCGAGCGACTCGAGGCGGCGGATCTGGCCGCCTACGGCGCCCGGCTCACGCCGCGGGACGTCGAGGGGCTCGGCTTCGAGGCGGTCCGGGTCGTCGTTCCCGAGGCCCAGCCGCTGTTCACCGACGCCGCGTACTTCGGCGAACGGGCCCGGACCGTGCCCGCGTCGTTCGGGTACGAGCCCCGGCTGGACCGCGAGCACCACCCGTTCCCCTGACTCATCGGGATCCGGGACCGCGGAACCGGCCGCCGCCCGGACGGCCGACGGGGGAACGCTTTTTCCGAGGGCCGGCGAGGGCACGGGTATGAACGGCGCGACGGCCCTCCAGGCGACGACGCCGACCCCGACGGGAGCGACCGGCGGGGTGGACCCCCTCGCCCGGCCCGCGTGGCTCCCGGAAGTGGTCCCGACACAGCTCTATCGCCTGGTGCTGGCCGTCGCGGTCGTCGTGCTGGCGTACTACCTCTCGAAGCTCGCCCGCCAGGTCCTGGGGCGCCGCATCGCCCGGCGGTTCACCCGACCCTCGGTGAGTCGGACGATCCTCCGGGGCATCCAGGCGGTGATCGTCCTCCTGGGCGTGATGGTCGGGCTCGGGTTCCTCGGGCTCGGATTCGGGAACCTGGCGCTGTCCGTCGGGGTGTTCTCCGCCGTCGTCGGCATCGTGCTGGCGCCGATCATCGGGAACGTCCTCAGCGGGGTGTTCATCCTGAACGAGCAGCCCTACGAGATCGGGGACATGGTCGAACTGACCGACGTCGAGACGAAGGGGTTCGTCGAGGACATCACGCTGCTGTACACCAAGATCTTCACGCTGGACAACACGTTCCTCGTGCTGCCGAACGGCTCGATGCGGGACCGCGACGTCGTGAACTACTCCGCCGAAGACACCCGCATCCGGATGACGCTCGACGTCGGCGTCACCTACGAGAGCGACATCCCGACCGCGCGGAGCCAGATGGAGGCCGGGGCGCGGGCGGTCGACGCCGTGATCCAGGGCGGGCCCGACATCCGGATCGGCAGCGCGCGGTACCCGGCGGCGCCGACGTGCTACATCCGCGAGTACGGCGAGAGCGAGGTGGTGTTGCGGCTGCGCTACTGGGCCCACGAGCCGTACAAGCAGCTGACGGTTCGCTCGGCGGTGCTGACGAACGTCTGGGAGCGGTTCGACGAGCACGACATCGAGATCCCGTACCCGCACCGCCACATGGTGTTCGACGACACCAGCGGCGAACTGAGCGTGGCGATGCGCGACCGCGAGGCGGGCCCGCGAACCCGCCCCGGCGGCGCGACCCAGCACGAGGGCGAGGGAGCGGGTGAGGCGGCGGAACGGGTGTCCGGCGGCGCGGGCGACCCGGGCCCCGACGCCGACGGCGACCCGGACCTACAGCCCGACGAGGAACCCCCGTCGGACGAACACGATGCCGACGGCTAGCTGGCGGGCGGGGAACGGACCGACCGTCGGGAGGACGACGAGCGGTCGGCGGACGGGCGGCCGGCGACGGGCGCGCTACGGGGCCACGGTGATGACCTCGCAGTCGAGTTCGCGGCGGAGGAAGCCCTCGACGTCGGGGTCGTCGAGCACCCGGCGGATCATGCGTCGCCAGCGGCTGGACTGCTTGCGGCCGATGACGACGTAGTCGGCGCCCTCGCTTGCGACCTCGTCCAGGATGGTCTCCTCGACGAGGAAGCCCGACCTGACGACGTACCGGACGCGGGGAACGCGCCCGACGGCGCGCTCGACGGCGGTCTTGAGGTCGGTCCGCGTGACGTGACCGTCGCCCTGGTAGAGGTTGACGTGCATCACCGTCAGGTCGGCGTCGTGGTCGGCCGCGACCTCGACGGCGCGCTCGAGGGTCGCCCTGGAGTGCTCGGAGAGCGGGTACCGGACCGGGACCACGACCAGCGTCATTGGGGGAGCGAACGACGTGGCATCGGGAGAAAGTTCCGGTTGTCCCCGCCGGCTACAGCCCGTGGCGGGTGATGCGGCCCTCGATCGCGGGGTCGATGCCGACGGTGCGGGCGTAGTCGGCCAGCACCTCGTACTGGGTGTCGAACCGGGCGACGGCGGCCCGCTCGGTCAGCGTCGGGAACTCCGCGTCGGTTTCGAGCAGGAACTCCGAGACGGCGAGCCGGTACGTCGCGTCGTCGTCGATCGGTTGGCCGTGGATCCTCGCCTCGAGGAGCGCGTCGTCGGCGTAATCGTAGACGAGTTCCGCCCCGGAGACGTGGGCGTGCCACCACTCGGCCTTCCCGAAGCCGGTGGGGTCGGCCGCCTCCCCGAACACCGACCGGAGCCGTCGGCCGTCGAGTTCGGCGACCGCCAGCGATTCCTCGAACGGGACCAGGCTCACGAGGTCGGCGACGGTCACCGCGCCGTCAAGCGGCGGGCCGGTGCGGATGCCGCCGCTGTTCTGCAGGCCGACGACGGGCGGGGCGGTGCCGAACTCGCGCTCGGCGGCCCACCGGTAGGCGTCGGCGACGAAGTTCCCGACGCGGCTCTCCCCGCGGAACGCCTCGGTCTCGGTTCGCTCGATCGGGTCGGCGACGCGGCCGACGGGGTCGTCGAGGCCGGTCTCGGCGATGCGGTCGCGGTACGTCTCGGCGAGCGCGGTATCCGCGGGCGCCTCGGCGACCGGGTGGCGGGTCACCTCGCGGGTCGCCAGGTCGACCTCGAGGACGACGCGGCCGCCGTCGCCGGGCCGAGTCAACAGCGTGCCGGCGACGCGCTCGATGCGCTCGGAATGGACGTGGCCGCCGAGGACGACGTCGACGTCGACCTCGGCGGCCAGTCGGTCGTCCGCCCGGCCCAGATGGGAGAGCGCCACGACGATCTCGGCGTCCCGCTCCGCGAGTGCGTCGACGGCCCGTTCGGCGGCCGCTACGGGGTCCGTGAACTCGAGGGCCGGGGCGGCCTCGGTGCCGGAGGGCGTGGTGGGGTCGGTGAGGCCGAAGAACCCGACGCGGGTCCCCTCGAGCGACCTGACCGTCCAGGGGTCGGCGCCGGCGACCGGCTCGCCGTCCCGTCGCACGTTCGCCGAGAGCCACTGCTGGGGCGAGCGGGCGACGAGTTCGGCGGTCCGGTCGGGACCGAAGTCGAAGTCGTGGTTCCCGAACGTCGAGAGGTCCGGGCGGGCTGCCGCGAAGAAGTCCAGCGCCTGCTCGCCGCGGGTGGCCAGCGGGAGGACGCCCGGCGCCACGTTGTCGCCGGTCCCACAGACCAGTGCGTCGTCGCCGTCGCGGGCGGCGAGGAGGCCGGCGAGGCGGGCGACGCGCTCGGGGTCGTCGTGGGCGTTCTCGACGTCGGAGTAGTGGAGGAGCCGCACGGCGACGCGTACGGCACCGGGGCGCAAAACCGTGTCGAGACCGTGACCGTTTTGCCGGCCGGCGGCCTCGCTCCGGCATGGACGAACGGCCGGGCCCGGAAGGGGAGACGCTGTATCTCGCCAGCGAAGCCGAGCGCGGCAACAAGGGACCCTTCCGCGTCGTCTACGCCGACCCCGACGGGGAGCGCCGGTGGGGCTTCTTCTGTACGAACTGCGAGTCGTTCGACAACGCGGTCGACTCGATGGGTCGGATCAAGTGCAACGCCTGTGCGAACTTCCACAAGGCCGAGGAGTGGGACGCCGCCCACGAATAACGCGTCGGACACGTTCCGTCCGAACCCCGGGCCGTCGGACGCCCGGCCGGCGGCAGCCAGGCTACAGGTCACCGATCGGGTACGTGCGAATCTTTATCGCGTATCCCGCAGTAGCTCCGGACGAATGGGTGCTGTTAGCACATCCCTCGTGAAGGAGGCGCGGCGCATCTTCAGCGACCTCGGCTACGACGTGACGGAGGACGGCGACGAGCTGCGGGCCGAACGGAAGTGGCGGACCGTCCACGTGACGACCGACGACCCCGAAGCCGCGGCGACACACGGCAACCTCCGCTGTTTCGTCGCGCGGGCCGGCCGGGCCGCCGACGTCCGGGAACGACTGCTCGCCGTCGAGCCGGACTACGATTGGGCGGTCATCAGCGTCGACGAGGACGACTACCGCGTCCTCCACCCGAGCGCCGACGTGCTCCCGGCGCCGTAGCCGCGGACCGCACCGGTCCTGGTCACCGCTGCTTACTCGCCGCTCAGCGACGCGACCGCGGCCTCGACGCCCGCGCCGGGGGCGACGGCCACGCCCAGGTCGACGAGCGTCTCGCCGAGCGCGCCGAGGACCTCCAGCACCGGGCCGCGGCGGGCGCCGTGGCCCATGCACCCGACCCGGACGGCCTCGTCGGCGAACGCGCCGAGGCCGGTCGCGATCTCGACGTCGTGGGCCTCGCGCATCCGGTCGACGACCGTCCCGGGGTCGAGGCCGGCCGGGAGCCGCGCCGTGGTGAGGCTGGGCAGTCGGGCCTCGGCGTCGACGACCGGCTCGAGGCCGAGCGCCCACAGGCCCTCGCCGAGCGCCGCGGCGTACCGCTCGTGTCGCGCCCAGCGGGCCTCGAGGCCCTCCTCGTCGACGAGCCGGAGGGCCTCCCGGAGCCCGTAGACGTTGTTGATCGGGGCGGTGTGGTGGTAGGAGCGGTCCGCGCCCCAGTAGGCGTCGAGCTCCGTGAGGTCGAGGTACCACGAGCGGACCGGGGCGTCGCGGGACTGGATCTTCGCGACGGCGGCCTCGCCGACCGTCAGCGGGCTGGCGCCCGGCGGACACGAGAGACACTTCTGGGCGCCGCCGTAGGCGACGTCGACGCCCCACGCGTCGGCGCGGAACTCGACGCCGCCGAGGGAGGTGACGCAGTCGACGAGCAGCAGCGCGTCGTGGTCGTGGACGGCGTCCGCGACGGCGGGCATCGAGGTCTGCAGGACGCCCGTCGAGGTCTCGGCGTGGACGACGCCGACGACGTCGGGGTCGTGGGCGGCACACGCCGACCGGACGGCCGCGGGGTCCAGCGGCTCGCCCCAGGGCGCGTCGACGCGCTCGACGGTGCCGCCGGCGCGGCGGGCCATCTCGGCCATCCGGTCGCCGAAGTAGCCGTTCGACGGGGCGAGGACGGTGTCGCCGGGCTCGACGAGGTTGGCGATGGCGGCCTCCATGGCGGCCGATCCCGTCCCGCTGACCGGGATGGTCCAGGTGTTGTCGGTCCGGAACGTCGCCCGGAGCAGGCGCTGGGTGTCGTCCATCACGTCGAGGAAGGCGGGGTCGAGGTGGCCCACGGGCGGCGTGCCGAACGCGCGCAGCACCCGCGGGTGGGTCTCGCTCGGGCCGGGCCCCATCAGGAGTCGGTCCGGGGGCCGCAGCTCGTCGACTGGGTCCATACGCGAACGTGGATAGTCAGCACGGAAAAGGCGTGCGGATGCCGGCCCGGACCGGTCGGCGTCCCGACACGTCAGGGTAGTTTTACCAACCCCGCGCGAGAACCCCGGAGTGCAAATGGTCTTCAAGAAGATCACGCTCATCGGGACGAGCGACGAGAGCTTCGACGCGGCGGTCGACGACGCCGTCGACCGGGCGGACGCGACGCTGGACAACGTGTTCTGGGTCGAGGTCGAGGAGATGGGCGTCGAACTCGCCTCCGTCGACGGCCGCCAGTACCAGGCGGAGGTCGAGGTCGCCTTCGAACTCGAGTAACCATCCCGGGCCGCACGACTGACGGGACGGAGCACCCCGGTCACCGCTACCGGGATTCCCTCCCGTAACACCCGATGGCGTCAGGTGCGGAAGGACTCGCCGCAGCCGCACTCCGACTCGACGTTCGGGTTGTCGACGTGGAAGCCGGCGCCCTGGAGGCCACCCTCGAAGTCCAGCCGCGAACCGTCCACGTACTTCTGGCTCGAGGGGTCGACGA
>CAZATR010000030.1:0-19407 GCA_964488035.1 uncultured Natronomonas sp. | reverse complement strand
GGCAGCGTCGTCGGCCCCGACCCGTTCCCGCGGATGGTCCGGGAGTTCCAGTCCGTCATCGGCGACGAGGCCAGAGCACAGTTCCGCGAGCGGACCGGCGAGCTCCCCGACGCCTGCGTCGCCTGCGTCGGCGGCGGCTCCAACGCCATGGGCCTGTTCCACGCCTTCCGTGACGACCCGGTGGACTTCTACGGCGGCGAGGGCGGCGGGAAGGGAGCCGACTCGACGGAGCACGCCGCGCCGCTGTCGGCCGGCGACGAGGACGTCCTCCACGGCATGCGGACGCGCGTCATCGACGACGAGGTCGACGTCCACAGCGTCTCCGCCGGCCTCGACTACCCCGGCGTCGGCCCCGAACACGCCATGTTCCAGGCGGTCGGCCGCTGTGAGTACCGCGCCATCACCGACGACGAGGCGATGACGGCGTTCCGAGACCTCTCCGAGCTGGAGGGCATCATCCCGGCATTGGAGACCGCCCACGGCGTCGCGCTGGCCGGCCAGCTCGCCGACGAGGGCGACCACGACACCATCCTCGTGAACCTCTCCGGGCGGGGCGACAAGGACATGCAGCAGGTCTCCGAGATGCTGGACCTCGCCTGACCCTCCCACGCGGCGAGGCGGCGGCTGCTTGCCGACACGGTGACCTCAGATGTACCCGAACAGCGGGAGCGCCAGCGCGAGGAGCCACCCGATGACCCCGACGAGCTGCGGCGCGCTGGTCCGCTCGTCCCCGGCGGCGGCAGTCCCGGCCGCGAGCAGCCCGATGGCCAGCACGACCGAGAGCCGGTGGAGCGCGACCCGGATCGGGAGCACGGCGACCTCCATGAGTACGTAGTCCACCAGGAACGCGGTCCCGAGGCCCCCGACTGCGAGCGTGAAGGCCCACACCGGGCGGGAGCCGCGGCCGATCCGGACGGCGACCGCCGGGAGCCCGGCTGCGATCACCAGGTACAGCGGCGCGGCAACGAGCTTCGGCGAGACGGTCGGGATGGCCGTCTCGAGGCCGATGCCGGCCAGCCGCACGCCGAGGTAGGTGCCGAACAGGAGGGCGCCGAGGGCGGCCTCGCGGCCGTGGCGCACGCCGACCCGCGACAGCAGTCGGGCGGTGTCCTGAGCCCGTCCGACGACGGCCAGCCCGAGGAACGGAACCGCGAAGAGCACCGTCCGGACGGTCGTCGCCCAGCCGTCGCCGTCGGCCGTCGGGTTGTCGTAGAACCGACGGGAGACGTCCTCGACGTACGGTTCGTCCATGAAGTCCCGTTCGATCTCGACGCGAGCCTCGGAGATACCGGTGACGGTGTGGCGGAGCCGGAACCAGTCCCAGTGTTCGGAGTGGGCCTGCATCGCCGTCCACTCGCCATCGGGGTCTTCGTAGGCCCGGACGTGGAGTCGCTGGCCGAGATACGTCCCGGCGTGTAACTGGTAGGATGCCGATAGCCAGCGGGGGTCACCGTCGACGCGGACCTGCGTGTACCGGTCGGCCCCGCGGGCCCCGCCCCAGTCGATGTCGTCCTCGAGTTCCGCCGCCCGGCGCTCCGGCGCGGACTCGTTGCCGACGGTCCCGTTCGCCGAGCCGTTCCAGTCCAGCTCGGTCCGGGCGACCATCGCCCGATGGACCTCGTCGGTCGGCCCGACGACGACCAGGTTGATGCCGAGCGTTCGGCCGTCGCGGTCGGTGGTCCGTGCGGTGTAGGGCCACAGTTCGGTCCCGTCGTCGACGGGCGTGACCGTCTTCGGCTCCGCCGGCTCCTCGGCCGGTATCCCCGAGCGCGGCCACTCCGCCAGGACGACGGCGCCCGCGAGCGAGGCCAGCAGCAACAGCGCGGCGGCCGTCCAGGCGGCCCGCTGACCCCCCGGATTCTCCGGGTCCGACACGGTGGCGGCTGTTGACGAGGCAGCGTGAAGAACCTGGCGCGTGTCGGACCACGTCCCGATCCCAGCCGGGGTGCTACAGGATCCGGGCGCCGAGGCCGCTGGAGATCAGCTCGACGGCCAGGTCGGCGGTCCGGTTGTGCGAATCGAGGATCGGGTTGACCTCGACGACCTCCAGCGAGCAGAGCGCGTCGGTCTCGGCGACCAGTTCCATCGCCGCGTGGGCCTCCCGGTAGGTCACGCCGCCCGTGACCGGGGTCCCGACGCCCGGGGCCTCGTCGGGGTCCAGGAAGTCCATGTCGAGGCTGACGTGGAGCGCATCCACGCCGGAGAGCGCCGAGTCGAGCGCGTCCTCCACGACCGGGACGATGCTACGGGTGTCGACGTCGCTCATCGTGTAGGCGTCCACGTCGCTGTCCCGGAGGGCGGTCCGCTCGTCGTCGTCGAGGTCCCGGAGCCCGACCATGGCGACGTTCTCCTCGGCGACGTCCGCCCGCGCCCACGACATCTCGCCGAAGACGTCCCTGCCGAGGAAGGCCGCGACGGGCATCCCGTGGACGTTCCCGCTCGGGGTCGTCTCGGGCGTGTTGAAGTCCCCGTGGGCGTCGAGCCAGAGGACGCCCACGTCGCGGTCGCGGCTGGCGCCGCCGACGGTCCCGATGGCGATGGAGTGGTCGCCGCCGAGCACCAGCGGCGTCTCGCCGTCCTCGAGGGCGTCCGCGACGGCGCTCTCCACGCGTCGGCACACCCAGCGCGTCTCCTTGAGGTACTTCGCGGTGCCCCGCTCGGGCCGTTCGGCGTTGGGGTCCCGGCCCTCCGGCCGCGGCACCGGCAGGTCCCCGGCGTCGTCGTAGGAGATCCCGACGTCCCTGACGGCCGCCGAGAGGCCGGCGTACCGGATCGCCGACGGCCCCATGTCGACGCCCCGGCGGTCCGACCCGAGGTCCATCGGTGCGCCGATGGCTCGCAGGTTCATGCCCGTAGGTCGGCCCTCGACGCGTTAAAACCCCCGTTCGCTTCGGTCGGCGCGGCTCGCATCGGGTCGGCGGTCCTCGGTGTCGGGACCGCGGGTCCGGTACCCAGCCCCGCTGGCGACCCCACCGCCGGGTTTAAGACGCGAACTGCCGAATGCTAATTCATGTCATCCATCGAGCTCACCCCCAGCCAGAAGACGATCCTCCAGGAGCTCATCAACCTCTATCGCGAGTCCGAGAGCGCGGTAAAGGGCGAGGACATCGCCGAGAAGGTCGACCGGAACCCCGGAACGATCCGCAACCAGATGCAGAGCCTCAAGGCGCTCCAGCTCGTCGAGGGCGTCCCCGGACCGAAGGGCGGCTACAAGCCGACTGCGACGGCGTACGACGCCCTGAAGATCCAGGAGATGGACCAGGCGGCCGACGTGCCCCTGGAGCACGAGGGCGAGCCCGTCGAGGGCGCGAACGTCCAGGAGATCGATCTGACGAGCGTCCACCACCCGGAGCTCTGTCGGGCCGAGGTGAAGCTCCAGGGTTCGATCGCCGAGTTCCACGAGGGCGACGCCATCGTCGTCGGACCGACGCCGCTGTCCAGACTCCTGATCGAGGGCACCCTCGAGGGCAAGGACGACACGAACAACAGCCTCATCCTGACCATCGACGACATGGTGGCGCCCGCCGGCGACGAGACCCCCGATCACTGACGGCCGAAACCACACGACTGCAGTGGGTTCTGAAAGGCTTGCCGGCGCCGTGGTTTCAACAGGTTTGTATCGGTGGGTACCCGAACTTCCGGCATGACGGACGACGTCGTCGTGTTGGGGTCGGGCTACGCCGGCACCGGTGCGGTCAAGCGACTGGAATCGGCCCTCGAGGGCGAGGCCGACATCACCTGGGTGTCGGACGTCGACCACCACCTCGTCCTCCACGAGTCCCACCGGGTCATCCGCGACCCGGCCGTCAAGGAGAAGATCACCTTCGACGTCGCGGACATCAAATCGCCCAGCACGCGGTTCGTGCAGGGCCGCGTCACCGACATCGACGCCGACGACCGCACCCTGACGCTCGCGGACGACTCCACCGTCGGGTACGACTACCTCCTCGTCGGCTTCGGCTCCCGCACGGCGTTCTTCGGCATCGACGGCCTCGAGGAGCACTCGCTGACGCTGAAGAGCCTCGAGGACGCCCTCGAGATCCACGAGGCGGTCACCGAGGCCGCCCGCGAGGCCGCCCGCGAGGATCCCGCCATGGTCGTGGTGGGCGGCGCCGGCCTCTCCGGCATCCAGTCGGCCGGCGAGATCGCTGCCTTCCGGGACGAACACCGGGCGCCGGTCGAGATCCATCTGGTCGAGGGCCTGGACAACGTCTTCCCGAACAACGACCCCGTCGTGCAGGCGAAGCTCCGAAAGCTCCTGGAGGAGAAGGACGTCGAGATCCACACCGGCGAGTTCGTCGGCGCGGTCGACGAGGACACCGTCTCCGTCGGCGACGAGAAAGAACTCGCCTACGACGTCCTGCTGTGGGCCGGCGGGATCACCGGCCGAGCGGCCGCCGAGCGCGTCGACGTCGACAAGGACCGGCGCAGCCACCGGATCGAGGCCGCCTCGAACTTCCGGACCTCGGACGACCGGATCTTCGCCATCGGCGACGCCGCGCTGGTCGAGCAAGCCCACACCGACCAGCCCGCCCCGCCGACCGCCCAGGCCGCCTGGCAGGCCGCCGAGGTCGCCGGCGAGAACATCGCCCGCGCCATCCGCGGCCAGCCCCTGAAGGAATGGCAGTACGACGACAAGGGCACGCTGATCTCCGTCGGCGACAAGGCCGTCGCCCACGACGTCAAGGGGGTGCCCGTCGACACGTTCGGCGGCTACGCCGCGAAGGCGCTCAAGAAGACCGTCGCCGCGCGCTGGATCCGGAAGGTCAACGGGTTCGCCGACGCTGCGAAGGCCTTTCCGGACATGTGACGTCGGCGGCCCGCCGTCTACAGCCGTCATCGCGGATTCGACGCCGACGGCACCGCTGTCAGGACGACCGATCGAGAACGCGCCGGGGTTCGATCAGATGAGGTCCTGGTCCTCGAGCTGGTCCATCACGTCGTCGACGAACGCCTCGGCGGAGTCGTACGGGAAGTCACCGCCGCCGAGCTTCGTGTTGAGCTCCATCGCGGTCATCGAGAAGTCGCCGGACTCGAACGTGGTGCCGGGCCCGTTCGGGAGCGCCGGCACGAGGTCCATCGGACTGTCGATCGGGTAGTCGGCGCCCTCGAAAGCGTCGATCATCTGCTGGCGAAGATCGTTCTTGTCGACCATCGTTCCTCGGAGTTGGACCCGCCTCCGGTTAAAGCTACGCTATGATGGAGGCACTTTCGGCCGGTTCGGTTACTGGTGTTCGGTGAACTCGGTGATTTCGTTTCGGACTAAATGCCTCGTCAGCCGTCCGGTCGTCGCCCCGTCAGATGCCGAGGGTGGCCCGCAGCGTGTCCCGGGTACCGGGTCCGAGGCCGACCGCGAGGATGGCTACCAGCAGCAGGTAGGCGTACGTCGGGCTCTCCTCGAAGATGCGGTCGTCGAACACCCAGACGACGGCGGTCGCGGCCAGGACCTTGAGGAGGAAGAACGGCCAGGCGGTGCCGATGGCCTCCGAGAGCCAGGCGGGCTGGATCGACTCCGTGATCCGGACGGTGGCCGCGTTGATGACGTGCTTCGAGGTGTAGGTCTGGCCCACGAGCTGCTGGCCCCAGTCGAGGCTCAGCACGTTCGCGAGGCCGTCGACGGCGTGGCCCCAGACGACGAGGATCCCCATGCGGCCGGTGCCCTCGTTGACGACGGGCGCGAAGCGTTCCGACAGCACCCGGAACAGCGCCGCCGTGGCCGTCGCCCCGACGAGGACGATCCCGAGGAACAGCGGGTTGAACGCGACGATCTCGCGGGTAACGGAGGCGTAGGCGAGCACCCCGAGGGTGGCGACCAACCCGACCGTGCCGGCGGCGGCCAGCGTCGGTTCGAACCGGTCGAGGACGCCCCGGCGCTCCAGCCTGATGGTCGCGACGAGCGCCGCGAGGGTGAACCCGAACATGAGGAAGTAGATGAACGGGCTGATGATCAGCGCGACCTCGGGGTACGGGATGAACGTCCCCATGTCCGCCGCGAGCAGCGTGGCGTTGACGTCCTCGACGACCCGGAGCGCGCCGCCGAGCAGCATGAACGGGAACAGCGCGAAGAAAAACCGCGGTGACAGCTCGATCTCGAGTCGCCGGATCAACAGCAGCACGCCGACGAGCATGAACACGAGGACGACAGCGTACGAGACCGTCGAGACCGCGGTGTAGCCGGGCTCGGCGACGAACCCCTCGGCGGCCCGGCAGGCCGACTGGCTGTAGAGCCGTTCCGTCGATCCGCCGGAGCGGACCGCACACGCGGCGCCGTGGGCGTCGGCGTCGACCGGACCCCAGAAGTACCGCCACAGGAAGCCGTCCGCGACGCGTCGCGGGAAGCCGACCGCGGCGGCCACGGTGACGACGACGCCGATCGCGAACGCCGCCACCCACGCGCGAACGGGCTCGATGTCGTCCGGCAGCTCCATACGCCCCTTCCGGCCACCGCCGGTTTCACGCTTCCGGTCGCGGGCGGCCGGGGAGACGGCCGCCGAGGGGGTATGCGGGTTCGCCGGGTACGCGGCCGCCGAAGCGGCTACTCCTCGGCCGTCCTGGCGGCCGCCAGGACCTCGTCGTGGGCGGCGCCGTTCGACGCTACGAGCCCGACGCTGTCGTGCCGCCAGGGGTCGCCGTGGATGTCCGTGACGGTGCCGCCGGCGGCCGCGACCAGTCCGGCGCCGACCACGGTGTCCCAGGGGTTCGCGCGGACGTTCGTCACCACGCCCTCCACGGCGCCCGCCGCACACAGCGCCAGGGCGTACTGGGCGGAGCCGTACCGCCGCATGTCGCCGAACCGCTCGACGATGCCGCGACAGATCGCCCCGTACTCCGCCCGGCGCTCGAAGCCCCACCAGACCGTCGGGACCACGACGAACGTCTCGGGGTCCGTCCGCCCGCTGACCGCCAGCCGCTCGCCGTCGAGGGAGGCGTCGCCGCCGCGCAGTCGGAACGTCTCCTCCAGGGCGGGACAGACGGTCGCGCCGGCGACGACCTCGCCGTCCATCGTCGCGGCGACGCTCGTCGTCCACAGCGGCACCCCGCGCACGAAGTTGTTCGTCCCGTCGATGGGGTCGACGATCCATGCCGGGCCGTCGTCAGGGACACTCGCGACGTCGTCGTCCTCCTCGCCGACGATCGGGTCATCCGGGTAGGCCTCGCGGATCGCGGTCTCGACCCGCCGTTGGGCGTCACGGTCGGCCCGGGTCACGACGTCGGTCTTGCCGTCCTTCGTCTCGACGGGGACGCCCTCCCGGAACGACTCGAGGGCGACGGCGCCACCGGCCTCGGCCGCCCGGAGCGCACGGTCCGCACGCTCGTCCATACCGGCGATGCGGGACCGGCGCGGAAAGCCGCACCGGTTCGGTTCGGCTGACCGCCGGGGACCCGTGGCCGTCGCCGGGGTCCGGCGGTAGGTTTTTGTCCGTGTTGCCGACCCGTTCGGGTATGCCGGCGGATGGCAACACGGGGCCCCGGGACTGGACGAGCGGCGGAACGAGCACCCGGTCCGGAACGGGGTCCCGGGCCCGTCACCGCGGAACGCGGCGCCGCCTGCTCCGGGCGCTCGCGGGCACCGCGGTCGCGGCTGCCGGCTGTCTGGACGACCTCGGCGTCGACTCCTCCGACCCGGACGGCGTGACCGGCGACGACCCCACGGCCACCTCGACGCCCGACGCGTCGCCGTCCCTCGAGGGGGTCCGGGTCCGGCCGACCGGCGTCCACGTCTCGACGATCGCGACGTCCGGCGAGCACGAGGTCGATCCGGCGGGCACGTTCGGGCTTGACGCCCGCGGCACGCTTGAGAACCACGCGTGTGAACGCCGAACCTGCGACATCCGGCACGTCCTCGAGGGGGCGACCCTGGATTCGCGGACGATCGAACTGCCGCCCGGCGGGCGCCGCACGGTGACCTTCCGGACGGAGATCACGCGAGCCGACGGCGACGGCCCGCACGGCATCGCGGTCGACCGGAGCCGCCACCAGGTCCCGCTCCGTCTCTGGTGGGGACCGCGCCCGACGGCCAACCCGGTGTGGCTCCGGACGGTCGATGACCTCCGCGTCGAATCGGGGGGTGATCGGGTGGTCGTCGGGGCGAGGGCGACGAACCGGGTCGAGTTCTACAGCGGCGTCCCGTCCCCGGTCGCGCTGCTCGTCGACGGCAGACGGGAGCGGCGGACGGACGTCGAACTCGGGACCGAGACGCCGGTCCCATTCGACCTCCCGGCGGAACGCGTTGCCGGGACGCACTCCGTGGGGGTAGCCGTGGGAATGGCTCGACGGACCGCCCAGTACACCGTCCGGGCGTGACCGCGGCCTGCCGGGTGCTGCCCGGTCGTCGGTGTGTGGAGGAATCTTGCGAGGGAAGACGCCCCAGAGAGGCGGTCTTCCGCATGTTCTCGCGGCGCGTGATAGCGCCGCTCGCATCTACGAGCCGGCTCACTGCGTTCGCCGGCTCGCCATGCGAGGGAAGGGATTTGAACCCTCGGACCTCTACAGGAGCGGATCTTGAGTCCGCCGCCGTTTCCCGGCTTGGCTACCCTCGCACGCACCCGTCCGTTGCGGGCCCCACTATTTGCGTCCTGCGTTTTCGGGACTCCGGGACGGGGTCCACCGAACAACGGAAGGTCCGCGAGCCCGTTGTGACCGTATGGCGACGCCACCGTTCCTCGTGGAATCCGACGACGGGTACCGGCTCGACGTCGGGGTCGGGCGGTCGGGCCGGGAACGGCTCGCGCTCTCGGACCGCGCGACGGGACTGCTCGTCGACGACCTCGGGTACGGCAACCGTGACATCGTGCCGTGGCTGACCGCGAAGACGCTCGTGCTCGCCGGGGGCGCCACCCGGCGCGACGGGACGGGCGACGCCCGCGAGCTGGCGTGGGCCATCGCCGGCGCCGACGGCGGCCGAGCCGTCACCGATGCGGAACTCGAGCGCCTGGGCGAGTACCTCGCGAGCGTCGACGTCGATCACCCCGCCGTCGAGACCGCTCGAGAGCACGTCAACTCGACGCGACTGGCGGAGATCATCGACCCGTCGGCGGTGACGGGTACCCGCGAGCGGACCCAGGACCTCCGGGACCTCGCGAAGGACCTGTAGGGTTACGGCCCCGGAGCCACAACCACGGACGATGGACGAGCACACCCGCGACGACTCGGTCGACCCGCCCGCAAGCGGCGACCCGACCGGCTGGCGACCGGACGGCCGCTGGGAGCACGCGACGCTCCGGCGGGCGACCGAACACGGGGTGCGGCTCTACAACGCGGGCGCGTTCCACGAGGCCCACGACTGCTTCGAACACGAGTGGTACGGGTACGGCCGCGGCACCACCGAGTCGAAGTTCTGCCACGGGATGGTCCAGGTCGCCGCCGGCGCCTACAAGCACTTCGACTTCGAGGATGACGACGGGATGCGGTCGCTGTTCCGGACGTCGCTACAGTATTTCCAGAACGTGCCGACCGACTTCTACGGCGTGGACGTCCTGGCGGTCAGGACGACGCTATCGAACGCGCTGACCGATCCAACAGCGCTGCACGGCTGGCAGATCCGTCTCGACGGCGACACGACCGAGGCCGGGCCGGCCGATTACGCGTTCGTCGAGAGTCTGGAGTAGCAACGGCCGGTCGCGCCGACGTCACTCCTCCGTGCCCGGGCGGTCGGCCGCGGCGACTGCGGCGAGGACGAGGGCGGCCCCCAGGCCCACGGCGCCGGCCAGGACCGCCAGATCGGTCGACGTGAGCGGCCCGCCACCGCCGCCGGACGGGTCGATGGCCTCGTCGTCGGTGCCGCCGACGGCGACGACGCCCTTCATCCCGAGCGCGCGGTGGGGCGAGCAGAAGTACCGGAAGGCGCCCTCGGACTCGAAGGTGTACTCGAAGGTGGCGCCCTCCGCGTTCATGAGGTCGCTCTCGAAGGCGGTCTCGGCGTCCTCGCCGTCGGGTTCGTGGACGACGTTGTGGTCGCCGCCCTGACCGGTCCACTCCCAGGTCACCGTCGTGCCGGGGTCGACGAGGATCGCCGGCGGATCGAAGAGCACCCCGTTCTCGCCGGTCCCGACGGCGACCGTCACCTGCCCCTGGCCAGTGTAATCGACCGTGCCCTCGTAGTTCGACGTGTCGGACAGCCAGCCGCCGTACGCCTGTGCGACCGCGCTTCCGCTCGCGCCCGCGGCGCCGGTGGCCGCCGCGGCGCCGACGCCGGCGCGGAACAGGTCCCGCCGCCCAAGCGCCGTCTCGACCTCGGTGCCGTCGACCCGGGTGGATTCCGGTCCCGTGGTCGGCGTCGGTTCGCTCATACCCACACGTCGGCCCGCCGGGGGTTTATAGGGCGGGGATACCGCCCGGCGGAAGCGGTATGTGACCGGGCCTGCAAGCCGGACCGATGCGCGACATCGACGACACCGACCGGCAGCTCATCCGGCTGTTGTTGACCGACGCCCGGCGGCCCTACAGCGAGCTGGCCGAGGCGGTCGGGCTGTCGGCGCCCGCCGTCAGCGACCGGATCGACCGGCTCCGCGACCTCGGCGTCATCGATCGGTTCACCCTCGATCTGGACCGGTCGCAGCTCCGGGAGGGCACGCCGCTCGTCGTCACCCTCGAGGTCACGCCGGACGCGACGACGGCGGTCCGGGAGGCGCTGGCCGGCGTCGAGGCCGTCGAACACGTCTTCGAGACCGCCGACGCCCGGATTCTGGCCGTCGCGACCGTCCCCGACGCCGACGTCCGACAGCACCTCGCGCCGGCGTTCGACACCGGCGCAGTCACGGATTTCGAGGTGTCGCCGCTCGTCGGCGCCGACTGGCATCCGGGGCTCGGGGAGGCGACGCTGGGCCTCGAGTGCGCCGAGTGCGGCAACACCGTCACGAGCGAGGGGGTCACCGCCACGCTCGGCGGCGACACCTACGAGTTCTGCTGTCCCTCCTGCGAGAGCCGGTTCCGCGAACGGTACCGGGACCTCGAGGAGGGCGCCTGACCGGAGCAGCCATCGGGGTTCGGGAACGACCGACCGTTGAACGGGCCGTGGACTTACTATCGAATATCCGAGTGCAGGATCGCTTCAGTTTCGAAATCTGGAACCCCTACTGATTTCGGTATCGAAGTAACAACCCGCTTCAACCTGGAGACCCTATCTATAGACATGACCGGACGACAGCGACTCGAAGTCGGTGGCATGCACTGTTCGAGTTGCGCGGAGACGATCACGGACGCGGTCGAGGCCGTCGACGGCGTCCGGTCGGCGACGGTGAACTACGCGACGAACGACGCGACCGTCGAGTACGACCCCGACCGCACCTCGCTGGCCGAGATCTACGACGCCGTCGAGTCGGTCGGCTACGAGCCGCGCCGCGAGCGTCGGACCGTCGAGATCGCTGGCATGCACTGTGCGAACTGTTCGGAGACCGTCGAGGGCGCGCTCACCGACGTCGCTGGCGTCATCGAGGCGGACGTGAACTACGCGACCGACGAGGCCACCGTCGAGTACAACCCCGAGACGTTCTCGATCGAGGCCGCCTACGAGGCCATCGCGGACGCCGGCTACGAACCGGTCCGCGAGGACGAGGTCGAGGGGGACGGCGAGTCCCCTGCCGACCGGGAACTCCGGAAGCAGCGACGCCTCGTCCTGGGCGGCGCCGTCCTGACCGCGCCGTTCGTGTACCTGATGGCGACGATGGTGACCCCGCTCGCCCGCCCCGAGTCGCTGCTCGGCGTCCCGTTCGGCTGGGTCGAGTTCGCCGTCGCGACGCTACTGATGGCGACGCTCGGCAAGGAGTTCCTCGTCGGCGCCTACACCGCCGGCAGGAACGGCTCGCTCGACATGGACACCCTGGTCGCCATCGGCACGACCGCCGGCTACACGTTCAGCACAGCCGTGCTCGTCCTGGACATCCCCGGCGGGCTGTACTTCGAGGCCGTCGCGTTCATCCTCTGGTTCATCACGCTCGGCAACTACCTCGAGGCGCGCTCGAAGGCCCGGGCCTCCGACGCACTCCGGGAGCTGCTCAGGATGGAGGCCGACGAGGCGACCGTCATCCGGGAGGGCCAGGAGGTGACGGTGCCGGTCTCGGAGGTCGAGGTCGGCGACCGCCTCAAGGTCCGGCCCGGCGAGCGCATCCCGACCGACGGCGTCGTCGTCGACGGGGAGTCCGCGGTCGACGAGTCGATGCTGACCGGCGAGTCCGTCCCGGTCGAGAAGGCGCCCGGCGACGAGGTGGTCGGATCGACCGTCAACGAGAACGGCGTCCTCGAGATCGAGGCCACCAAGGTCGGCGAGGACACCGCCATCCAGCAGATCGTCCGCCGCGTGAAGGAGGCCCAGTCCCGACAGCCCGACGTCCAGCGGCTCGTCGACGTCGTCTCGGGGTACTTCGTCACCGCGGTCATCCTGAACGCCGTCATCTGGGCGAGCCTGTGGCTGCTGTTCCCCGACCAACTGTACGCCGTCGCGACCGCGCTCCCACTCTGGGAGCCAGTCGGCGGTGGCCCGGTGGTCGGTGGTGTCCCCGTCTTCGAGTTCTCCGTCATCGTCTTCGCCTCGGCCGTCCTCGTCGCCTGTCCGTGCGCCCTGGGCCTGGCGACGCCGGCGGCGACGATGGTCGGCTCGACCGTCTCCGCGAAGAACGGCGTCCTGTTCAAGGGCGGCGACGTCCTCGAGGCCGTCCGCGACGTCGACACGGTCGTCTTCGACAAGACCGGCACGCTCACCACGGGCGAGATGGAGCTGACCGACGTCGAACTCGTCGGCGGCCGCGGCGACGGCGGGGACGCGGCTGCGGACGGCGGCGTCGCCGCCGAACGCGTCGTCGAAGAGGCCCTCGTGCTCGAGGTCGCAGCCACGGCGGAGTCCGGCTCCGAGCACCCGCTCGGCGAGGCCATCGTCGCGGGCGCCACGGCACGCGGTATCGACGTCGGCGACCCCGAGGCGTTCGAGAACGTCCCCGGGAAGGGCGTCGAGGCAACGACCGAACACGGCGACGTGCTGGTCGGGAACCGCGCGCTGCTGGAGCGGAACGGCGTCGACCCCTCGCCTGCCGCGTCGGTGATGGAGCGACTCGAACGGGAGGGCAAGACGGCGATGCTCGTCGCGCTCGACGGGGATCTCGTCGGCGTCGTCGCCACCGCCGACACCGTCCGCGAGAGCGCCCGCCGGACCGTCGAGGAACTCCACGACCGCGGCTACGACGTCCACCTGCTCACGGGCGACAACGAACGGACCGCCGCGGCCGTGGCCCGGGACGTCGGCATCCCCGACGCGAACGTTCGCGCCGGAGTCCTGCCCGAGGAGAAGGCCGACGTCATCGACGACGTCCAGGCCGACGGGACCCGCGCGATGATGGTCGGCGACGGCGTCAACGACGCGCCTGCGCTCACCGCCGCCCACGTCGGCGTCGCCATCGGCTCCGGCACCGACGTCGCCATCGAGTCCGCGGACGTGACGCTGATGCGCTCGGACCCCGCCGACGTCCTCAAGGCCGTCCGCATCTCGGAGGCGACCATCTCGAAAGTCTGGCAGAACCTCTTCTGGGCGTTCGCCTACAACGCGGCGCTCATCCCGGTCGCCTCGCTCGGCCTGCTGAACCCGGCTTTGGCGGGGGCCGCGATGTCCGCGTCCAGCGTCTCGGTCATGTCCAACAGCCTCCTGTTCGCGCGGTACGAACCCACCAGGGACTACGTGCCGTTGCCGCTGCGGCCGTTCGCCGCGCTCCGCGGATAGCGGTCGACTCGCGGTCGCGCTCGCACCGACCTCGGCCCCGACCGCTTTTCTCCCCGGGGGCCGCACTCCGGGTATGCACGTCGTCGTGAACGCCGCCGTCAGCGCCGACGGCAAGCTGTCCTCCCGGCGGCGCGAGCGGATCGCCATCAGCGGCGAGGCGGACTTCGCGCGCGTCGACCGGCTGCGCGCCGAGGCGGACGCCGTCGCCGTCGGCGTCGGGACCGTGCTGGCCGACGACCCCTCCCTCACCAGGTACGACGAACGGCATCGGGCCGAGGTCCACGGTCCCGAGGCGGCGCCGCCGGCGCGCGTCGCCGTCGACTCCCGGTGCCGGACACCCGCCGAGGGCGCCGTCCTTGCGGGCGACCGGGCGACCTACCTGCTCACGAGCGAGGCCGCTCCCGAGGACCGTCGCGAGGCACTCGAGGCGGCCGGCGCGACGCTCGTGACCGCCGGGACCGAACGGGTCGACCTGCAGGCGGCCCTCGAGGCGCTCGAGGCCCACGGCGTCGAGCACCTCCTGGTCGAGGGCGGTGGCGAACTCGTCTTCTCGCTGTTCGAGGCCGGCCTCGTCGACGACATGTCCGTGTACGTCGGGAACCTGGTCATCGGCGGTCGGGAAGCGCCAACGCTGACCGACGGGGCGGGCTTCGTCGAGGACTTTCCGGCCCTGTCGCTCGAAGGCGTGAACCGTATCGACGACGGCGTCCTCCTCGAGTGGACCGTTCGCGACGGTTAAGTACCGATGGCTGGGCGGTTGCCCGGGCGTGACGGGGAGCCGCCGCTGGCAGCGCGGCGGACCGGGGAGCGGGTCGGCGTCAGTGGTCGTGGCCGGTCAGCTCGGCGTAGGAGGCGCCGAAACGGTCCTCGAACAGCTCCATCGTCCGCTCCTCGATGGCCTTGTAGCGCTCCGTGTCGCCGCCCTCGGCGTGGTGGACCGTCGCGTGGATCCGCTGGGCACAGGAGAACAGCGCCAGGTCGCCGACGATCTCGGCGTCCGATTCGTCGTCCTCCCGCATCAGGTCCAGCATCTCGACCGGCAGCGTGACCTCGTCGGCGTCCTCGTCGCCCTCGATGTAGAGCGTGACAGTGTCGTCGGCCATGCCCGGCGGTTCAGTAGCGGGACGGAAGGGGTTTCCGGTCGTGCGCGGGGCCGACGCCAGAACGGTCGCTTCCGGTCCACCAGTTCGGACGACCGTCGCGAAAACGGGGGAGTCGATCAGTCGTCCGCGTCGGCAGCCGCGGTTTCTCCTTCGGCGGCCCGTGCCCCCCGCTCGAGTTCCTCGAGGTACTCGTCGGCGTCGATCGCCGCCTTGCAGCCCATGCTCCCGGCGGTGATCGCCTGCTGGTAGTAGTAGTCGACGACGTCGCCGGCGCCGAAGAGGCCGGGGACGCCGGTCTTCGTCTGGCCGGCGCCGTCGCCGCCCTCGGTCCGGACGTAGCCGGTGTCGTCCATCTCGACGCCCGTGTCCTCGAGGTACTCCGTGTTGGGGGTGTGGCCGATGGCGAGGAAGACCGCGCCGAGGTCCTTGTCGTAGATCTCGGTCGCGTCGGCGTCGAGCTTCTCGGTGGGGTGGCCCTCGGGGTTGTGCGCGAGGGTGACGTGGTCGACGCCGTCCTCAGCCGAGCCGTGGATTTCGAGCAGTTCCGTGTCGAGGAGGAGCTCGACGTCGCCGTCGGCCTCGAGCTCGCGGACGCGGTCGACCCAGTAGTCCTCCGCGCGGAACTCCTCGCGGCGGTGGGCGACGTAGACGGTGTCGGCGAACTTCGTGAGGAAGGCGGCCTCCTCGCAGGCGGCGTCGCCGCCGCCGACGACGAGCATGTCCTCGCCGCGGAAGAACGCGCCGTCGCAGGTCGCACACGTGGAGACGCCGTAGCCCATCAGCTCGTCCTCGCCGGGGACGCCGAGCGTCTTGGCGGAGGCGCCCGACGCGGCGATGAACGCGTCGGCGGTGTAGACCGTGCCGTCGCGGAGTTCGACGCGGTGGGGCGTGCCGGGCTCGACGTCGACGACGACGCCGTGCTCGATCTCGGCGCCGAACTGCTCGGCCTGGGCCTTCATGTCCTCGACGAGCTCGGTGCCACCGACGCCGTCCGGGAACCCGGGGTAGTTCGCGACGTCGGTCGTCAGCGTCAGCTGCCCGCCGGGTTCGGGCCCCTCCAGCACCAGCGGTTCGTTGTTCGACCGGCCGGCGTAGATGGCGGCCGTGAGCCCGGCGATCCCGGAGCCGGCGACGATGAGGCGACGGTGATCCGCGTCGTCAGTCATGGCCGTTCGTAGCCGGCGGCGGGGTTTGTAGCTTGCGCCGCCTGGCGAGAGGGACGCCGATTCGCCGGCCGCCAGGTGTGGCGGTCGCCCGCCCCGTCGTCCCCGTGGAGCGGAATCACCGCAGGACGGCGGAGAGCAGGTTCCGCGCCAGCGTCGGCCCGTACCGGAGGTACATCCTCGGCGCCGTGCGTCGGGCCTCCGCGATCGCGCGGCGGAGTTCGCCGGCCGCATCGGCGACCACGCCCTCGCCGTGGCCACAGAGGATGCGGTCCGGCTCGACGTCACGGAACGGCTCGCCGGGCGGGACGGCCCGGCGGGCCAGCGAGACCCCGAGCCGTTCACCGGGCGCCAGGAAGTAGTCGGCGGATCCGACGGACTCGGCGATGACGAGCGTCTCGCCGTCGAACAGGGCCCACTCCTGCCAGAACCGGTTCGTGGTCACGGGCCGGAGGTAGTACCCAGTGTCGCCGAGGCGACCCTCGACCCGGCGGACGGGCGCGGCGACGTCATCGTCACCGAGCGCCGTCATCCCGGCCGGCAACAGCACGGGGACGTCGTGGCGGGCGGCGATGGCGCTGGCGTCCCGCCGGTGGTAGTTGTAGAGGACAACGACGCCGCGGACGCGCCCGAGGTCGTCGAGGCGGTCGTCGAGGCCCTCGGCGTCGACCGGGTCGACGAGCCAGACGTCCCCGTCGTCCACGAGGACGTGGCTCGTCCGCTCCATCGTCTCGGCCGGGTGGGCGAGCCAGCCGACGCCACCGTCGAACGCGTCGACCTCGTGGAATGACCCGAGCCCCGTCCCTTTGGCCGGCATACCACGACGACACCGCGTGCCGGGATAAAGGTGCGGTGGTCGGTGACCGACACCGCCGTGGCACCGCCGGGTTCGACGGTGAACGCGCCCGCGGCACCGCCGACCGGTCCCCGGTATCGCCGGCCGGTACCGGGCCGTTTCAAGTGGCGTCGCCGCCCACGTCGGGGTATGAACCTGTTCGGGACGGCGGGCATCCGGGGCGACGCCGCCACCGAGGTCACGCCGTCGTTCGCGCTGTCGGTCGGGCGGGCCGCCGCGGTCGACGGGGACGTCTTCGTCGTCGGCCGCGACGGCCGCGAGACCGGCTCGGCGCTTTCGGCCGCGGTCGAGGCGGGCCTGGAGAGCGGCGGCGCGGACGTCGTCCGGGTCGGCCAGGTCCCGACGCCGGCGCTGGCGTACGCCTCCCGGGGCCGGCGCGGCGTGATGGTGACGGCGAGCCACAACCCGCCGGACGACAACGGCCTGAAGCTGTTCGTGGACGGCACCGAGTACGACATCGACGCCGAGCGGGCGGTCACCGACCGCGTCGAGGCCGGTGACGATCCCGTCGACTGGGCGGCGTGGGGCGCCGCCACCCGTGCGGCGGTCCTCGAGGACTACCGTCGGGAGGTCGCCGCCTACGCCCGGGAGCGCGTCGGCGACTGCGACGGGTTGCGGGTCGCGGTCGACTGTGGCAACGGGATGGCCGCCGTGGCGACGCCGCAGGTCCTCCGCGAGCTCGGCGCCCACGTCGTCGCGCTGAACGCCAACGTCGACGGTCACTTCCCGGCCCGGCCCTCGAAGCCGACGCCGGAGAGCCTGTCGGCGCTGCGGTCGTTCGTCGCCGACGGCGAGTTCGCGCTCGGCATCGGCCACGACGGCGACGCCGACCGGATCGTCGCCGTCGACGCCGACGGCGAGGTGGTCCACGAGGACACGGTCCTCGCCATCCTCGGCTGGTTCTACACCCGCGCGAGCGACGCCCCGGACCCCGTCGTCGTGACGACCCCGAACGCCTCCGGACGCATCGACGACCGGGTCGCGGCCGCCGACGGCCGCGTCGAGCGCGTCCGGCTCGGCGCGCTCCACGAGGGCATCGACGCGGCGCTGTCGGCCGGCGACGACGACACCGAGGTGGTCTTCGCGGGCGAACCCTGGAAGCACGTCCACCCCGCCTGGGGCCCGTGGATCGACGGGGTTGCGAGCGCCGCCGTCCTGTCTGCGCTGGTCACCGGGGACGACCTCGACGCCCTCCGGACGCCGGTCGACGAGAAGCCCTACCGCAAGGAAAGCGTCCCGTGTCCCGACGACGTGAAGGCGGCGGTGATGGAGCGGCTGGGCGCGCGGCTTCCAGAGGCGTTCCCCGAGGCGGACTTCGATACCGAGTACGGCGTCCGGCTCACGTTCGATGACGGCGCCTGGACGCTCGTCCGGCCGAGCGGCACCGAGCCGTACGTCCGCATCTACGCCGAGAGCGAGGCCGTCGACGAGCTGGTCGCGGCGGTCCGGAGCGTGGTCGAGGCGGCGGTCGAGGACGCCGTGGCGGACGGGTAGATGACGGCGTGGCTCGGACGGTGTCGCAGGACGGGCGACCGACGGCGGGGGTAGGTATTTGCGGCCGCCGGCCGGAGGCGTCGTCATGGATGCCACCGAGTTGCTCGAGGCGGCCCGGGTCGGCGTCGAGCGGTCGTACGCGCCCTACTCGGAGTACCGGGTCGGCGCCGCGCTCGCGACCGCCGACGGAACCGTCTTCACGGGCTGTAACGTCGAGAACGCCAACTTCTCCAACAGCGTCCACGCCGAGGAACTGGCGCTGTCGAAGGCCGTCGAGGCGGGCCACAGGTCGTTCGACACCCTCGCCGTGAGTTCCGCCAGGCGGGACGGCGTCACGCCCTGCGGGATGTGTCGGCAGTCACTCGCGGAGTTCTGCGAGGAGGACTTCCGGGTCGTCTGCGAGGGCGACCCGGATCCGGTGGTGTACACGCTCGGCACGCTGCTGCCGGAGACCATCTCGATGGAGCACCTGCAATGACCGCCCGGAGGGCCGGACGATGACCGGCGACAGCGAGGATCCGAACGACGACGTCCAGTACCACCTCGAACTCGCCGAGGGCGACGTCGAGGGACCGGTGCTGTTGCCCGGCGACCCGGATCGCGTCGAGGTGATCGCGGACTGCTGGGACGACTACGAGGAGCGGGCCCGTCACCGGGAGTACCGGACGCTCGCCGGCACCTACGACGGCGAACCCGTCACCGTCACCTCCACCGGTATCGGGTCGCCGTCGACCGCCATCGCCGTCGAGGAACTCGCCCGCGTCGGCGCCGAGACGTTCGTGCGCGTCGGCTCCTGCGGCGCGATCCAGGAGGAGGCCGCCGTCGGCGACCTCGTCATCACGACCGCCGCGGTCCGGCAGGAGGGCACCAGCGACGAGTACGTCCGGGAGGACTACCCCGCGGCGGCCGACGACGAGGTCGTCACGGCCCTGGTGACCGCCGCCGAACGCCTCGGCCACGACTACCACCTCGGCGTCGCCTGTTCGACGGACTCCTTCTACGCCGGACAGTCCCGCGACGGCTTCGGCGGCTTCCGCGCCGCCGGTGCCGAGGACCGCATCGCGGAACTGCAGGAGGCGGGCGTGC
>CAZATR010000029.1:0-19523 GCA_964488035.1 uncultured Natronomonas sp. | reverse complement strand
AGCCACTGCATCAGCGTCGAGTCCGAGATGGAGAACCAGAACTCGTCCTCCGCCGGCCGCAGGAGCACGGGGTCGTTCAGCACGCCACCATTCTCGTTGCAGAGGATGACGTACTTGCCGTCCATCGGGTCCATCGTGGAGACGTCCCGGGTGACGACGTAGTTGGTGAGCGCCTCGGCGTCGGGCCCCTTCACGCGGATCTGGCGTTCCACGGCGACGTCCCAGATGGTCACGCTGTTCGTCAGCGCCTCGTACTCGGTCATGGCGCCGCCGTCTTCGGGTTCGACCAGCCCTCGGGGGTGGTAGAGTCGGTTGTAGACGGTGCACCGCCAGGCGCCGTTCTCCTGGAACGACTTGTGGAAGAACGGTGATTTCCGGACGCGCGTCGAGACCAGCATCTCGATCTCCGGGTCCCCGGTCTGCCGGAGGTTTCGGGGGACCGTACGGTCGGACTGGTCGACGCTCGGATGGTTCGGATGATCCCGGTTGTGAGACATTCCCATGAACAAACGCCGCAGGTCCTAATAAAGGACCGTACGAACAATGCAACCCATTTATTGGCGGCACCGGGGTCGGGACCGAGCGGTCACCGCCGGCCGTCGTCCCGGGGGGTCACGTGACGGGCTCGCTCGGGACTCCGGACGCCCGCCGACGCTTCGCCGACGCCCCGGCGAGGAGCGCGGGACGCCGGTCAGTTCGTGCCGTCGTCGCCGACGAGCGTCGCCGCGATGAGGTTCCGCATCCCGCGGCGCAGTCGACCACTCATCGCCGTCGTGGAGAGGTCCAGTTCCTCGGCCAGCTCGTTCAGCGACGTCTCGCGGGGCTCGACGAAGTAGCCCCGGTCGAACGCCAGGCCCAGCGCGGTCCGCTGTTCGTCGGTGAGCCCGTACGAGAAGCTGAGGTCGGCGTTCTCGTTCCCGTACACTTCGATTATCTCCAGGGAGATGTCGTGCTCGCTGGCGTGTTGCCAGACGGCGTCGAGGGCGTTCCGGTCCGGCAACACCATCCTGACGAGCCACCCGGCGTCCGCCGTCTCGGTGTGGACGAGGAACCCGTTGGCGTCGTTGACGGCCGTACTGACGAGTTTCGTCTCCGGCGTGTGCTCGATGTAGTAGATGCCCGTGTCGTCCACCCATTCGAACAGGTCGAAGGTCTCGACCGTCGGGTCCGCCGCGAGTGCCGCCTCGAGTTCGTCCCGGTCGTCGTACTCGATGTGGAACGGAAAGACCCTCGACCCGGGGTTGGTCGTTCCCCCGGCCACGACCTCGATGTCGACGTCGCCCAGCGCTCGAAGCGTCGGCGCGAGCGCGAGACGGTCGTGTTCGACGTGGACGTTGACTGTGATCGACATTGTGGCGGGGTCGGCGACCGTACGTCGGCGGCGGTGACGCCTCGGGGCGGGAGACCTCCGTCGGACACCCGGTCGTTGTACAGCGCTCTCCTTGTGCCTACGGCCCCAATAGTTTAGTGGTACGGTGGCTCGCGTCCGGGATCCAGCCTCGCCGCAACCGTCGCCGCCACGTTCCCGGCCGACCGGGGCGCCGACGTCGTCCGCGTCCACCGTCGCCGGGAACGTGGCGGCCGTGCGGACGGTCGACGCCGCGAGCGCGGGCGTCGACGCCGAGGGGTTCGACGGATCCCGACGCCCGGCGCTGCCCGCGAGCGGACGACCGCGAGCGGGGTCAGTCGGTCGCGGCCTCGACCTCGCCGCCGGCGTCGGCCGCCCCGCTCCCGCCGTAGATGTCGTCGATCTTCCCCCGGTAGGCCTCGCGGATGTTGCGGCGCTTCTTCTTCATCGACGGCGTCAGGAGGTCGTTCTCGGCGGTCCACTCCTCGCCGACCAGCCGGAACTCCTTGATCGTCTCGTGGTGGCCGAGCCGCTCGTTCACCCGCCCGACCTCCTCGCCGATCCAGTCGTGGACGCGCTCGTCCTCGACGGCGGCCTGTGGGTCGTCGGGCAGGTCGATACCCTCCTCGTCGGCCCAGTCGCGGAGCTGTTCCATGTTCGGCGAGATGACGGCGCCGACGAACTTCTCGTCGTCGCCGGTGACCATGATCTGGTCGACGCGGGCCGACGTGGCGAACTCGTCCTCGATGGGTTCGGGCGCGACGTTCTTGCCGGTGTCGAGCACGATGAGGTTCTTCCGGCGGTCGACGAACGTGACGTAGCCGTCCTCGTCCATGGCGACGATGTCGCCGGTCCGGAAGTAGCCGTCGTCGGTGAACGCCGCCTCGGTCTTGTCGGGCTTGTTCCAGTACCGCTCGAAGACGTTGGGGCCCTTCGCCAGCAGCTCGCCGACCTCGCCCTCGGCGGACTGCTTGGTCTCCTCGCTGACGACGTCGGGGTCGAGCTCGAGGTCGACGTCGCAGAGCGCGACGCCCATCGTGCCGATCCGGATGTCCTCCGGCGGGTTCGTCGTCAGCGCCGGCGCGGTCTCGGTGAGGCCGTAGCCCTCGAGGATGGTCAGGCCCATCGCGCGGTAGAGCTTCGCCAGGTCGGCCGACAGCGATCCGCCGCCGGAGACGAACAGCTGGATGTTGCCGCCGAGGGCCTCCCGGACCTGCGAGAACACGAGCCGGTCGGCGATCGACAGCTTCGCCTCCAGCAGGATCCCGGGGTCGTCGGCGTCGTCGTACGTCTGGGCGGTGTCGACGGCCCACTCGAAGATCCGCTTGCTGACCGCGGAGTCGGAGGCCTCCTCGCGCATCTGGTTGTAGATGCGCTCGTAGACCCGCGGCACCGACGCCGCGCCGTCCGGACCGACCTGCTTGATGTCGTCGCCGACGGTGTCGGGGCTCTCGGCGTAGGCGATCGTCATCCCGACGCCGAGCTCGTGGAAGTGGTTGATGCGCTCGAAGGCGTGGGCCAAGGGGAGGAAGGACAGCGCGGTCATTCCGCCCTCCATGGTCGGGATGTCGTCGGCCTTGTCCGGCCGCGGCCCGATCCGTTTCCGGAGCTGGTTGAAGCACGTCCGCCAGTTCCGGTGGGTCAGCTCGACGCCCTTCGGGTCGCCAGTGGTGCCGGAGGTGTAGACGAGCGAGCAGAGCTCCGTCCAGTCACGGTCGTCGAGCCAGGATTCGAACTCGGCTTCGTCGTACACCCCGGATCCCAGTTCGTGGACGTCGGCCAGGCTGTAGACGTCGTCGCGGTTCTCGTACCCCTCGAACTCGTCGATGACGACGACGAACTCCAGGTCGAGTTCGTCCTCGACGGACAACAGCGTCTCGAGCAGCTCCTCGTTCTCCACGACACAGCCCATCGCGTCGTTGTCCGACAGCAGGTACCGGACCTGCGGGGCCGACGACTCGGTGTAGACGGTCGTCACGACGCCCTGGGCGGCCTGGACGGCGAAGTCGGCGTGCGACCACTCCATCCGGGTGTTCGCGTAGATGCCGACCCGGTCGTCCGGCCCCACCCCGAGTTCCCGGAACCCGGCGGCGAGGTGTCGGATGACGTCGCCCATCTCGCGGTAGGTGATGGCGCCGTACTCGCCCGGCGGCGGTTCGGGCACCACGCCCGGGGTGAGCGACCGGTCGTAGACGCCGCCCTTGTACATCTGTGCGTCCCGGCCGGCGTTGCGGTCCACGGAGTCGAACAGGAGCTCCGGGATGGTCGTCTCCCCGATGACCTCGTCCGTGTACTCGCGTTCGGCCTCCAGCCAATCCATATCCGTGGCACTATGCCACGTACATATTAAATCATCCGCAATCGCGAACGGGGTTGACGGTCCCGCTGCACGCGCGGGGGTCGCGACCGGTCCCGGGGCCGGTCCCGATGCGATGGTCGGGGCGGGAGGTCGCCCGGGCGAGGCCTTATTTCGACGCCGGGACAGCACCGCCGTATGGACGTGGCCGCGTACCTGGGGCTCGTCGGGCTCTCGGTCGGTATCGGCGTCGCCGTCAGGTGGGTCGCGCCGTCGGTCCTCGCGCGGGTGGCCCGCCGGTCGGGCGTCGGCGGCCGGGTCGGGTGGGCGGCGTTCGGGTTCACGGTCCTGTGGGTGTTCGCGCCGGTCCTGTTCGGCGCCCGGACCGGCGAGGGCCGGCCATGGCTCGTCGGCGCGGCCGTGGCGGCCGGCGGGGTCTACCTCGCTGTCGTCGCCGCGGGCTCGGTCGACGCGTACCGGCTCCTCGCGAACGTCCCGCACCGGAACCCGCGCCAGGTGACCGCCGGCGAGCCGGTCGCCATCTCGGGCGTCCCGACCCCGGTGGCGGACGGCGCCGAGACGCCGTTCACCGCCATCCCGACCGTCTACACGGACTGGCTCGTCCAGCACCGGAGCCGGACGGGCATCCGTCGGACCTGGACGGCCGTCGAGGGCGGCGTCGAGACGGTGCCGTTCACCCTCGGGGACGGCGCCGTCCGGGTGCCGGCCGGGCCCGACCGGGTCATCTCGAACGCCGAGGGTAGCAGCTCGGTCGAGCCCGGGGACCCGCTCCCGGAGCCGGCGGCGTCCTTCTGCCGCAGGCACCCGTCGCTGCCGGACCCCGACGCCCGCGAGCACCCGCTCCGGTTCCTCGAGACGTTCGTGCCCGCCGACGCGCCCGTCACCGTCGTCGGCACCCCGCGGCAGGCCGAGGAGCCAGGGTCGCTCGTCGTCGAGGGCGCGCCCGGCGGCGACCGCCCAGGTGCCGGGGCGGCCGGCGGGAGCGAGGTCATCCTCATCGACGGCGACGCCGACGAGGCCGCGGCGACGCTCCGCAAGCGGGTCTACGGGCTCGGCATCGTGGGCGTCGCGATGGTGTTCGGCGGCCAGGCGCTCGCCTTCGCCCTCTCGGCCGCTACCCTGCCGGTGCCGTCGGTGCTGCCGTGACGGCCGCACCGCGGGGTCAGCGCGCGTCGACGCCCAACTCGCGGAACAGCTCGATGTAGTCGCCGGCGACCGCGGCGTGGTCGTAGGCCCGCATCGGCTCCGAGAGGTCGCTGTGGGTGAAGGTCCAGGCGTCCGCCAGGGCGTCGTCCAGCGCCTCGGACTCGGTGACGCGGATCCCCCTATCGTGGCCCTCCAGGAGTTCGTGGGCGCTGGAGTCGGCCTGGTACTCGACGACGCCGACGCAGCCGGCGGCCAGCGCCCACAGCAGCTCCTCGGCGAAGTGCTCCCGGACGGCCGTCTGGACGAAGGCGTCGGCGGCCCGGTAGGTCGCGACCCGCGCGTCGCGGTCGATTTCGCCGACGAACGCGACGCGCTCGCCGATCCCGAGCTCGGCGGCCTGCTGCTCGTACTCGGCGCGCTCCGGACCGTCCCCGATGACGGTGGCGGTCCAGTCCTCGCGCTTCCGGAGCTCCGCCAGCGCGAGCAGGAAGCTTTCCAGGTTCGCCTCGGCGTCGAGCCGGCGAGCGTACACCGCCTCCGGCCCCGTCCGCTCGCGGGGCGGCGTTTCGGCCACGCGGGGGAAGTCGACGCTCTCCGGGACGACGGCAGTGTCGGCCGCGGCGGCGCCCAGCTCCCGGACGCGGGTGCGCCGGTGCTCCGACGGCGTGACGACCATCGAGGGCGCCCGTACGGCCGCCGTCCAGCGCCGCGGGCCGGCCGCCCCCGGCTCGTCGCCGAACCAGTCGCAGACGACCGGCGCACGGGCGAGCGTCCCGCCGACGCTGGCCGCCACGGCCGCGCCGGGCGGCGACGGCGAGACGAGGACCGCGTCCGGCCGGTCGCGGGCCAGGAGGCCCGGGACGCGGGCGAGGAACGACGTCCGCGCCGGCGAGACGGTGACGGCCTCGAACGTCACGCCCGCTTCCTGGATCCGGCGGCGGTCGTGCTCCCACCAGCCCGTGCAGTAGACGGTGACGTCGTGGTCGCGGTCGGCGAACTGCGTCGCGAACCGCCGCAACCGGACGGCGCCGGCCCGGTCGGCGTACGGCGGCGGATCCTCGATGACGACCCCGATTCGCATGGGATGCGGGACGGGCCGCCGGTGGAAAAACACCGGGGACTCCGGGGCGGTGGCGGAACGCGGTCGGTCCCTCGAGAATCGAGCGGTCCACACCGGGTCGGAACGTTCACGGGCGCCCCGGTCGCAGTCCCGGCCGTGTTCACCGAGGACGAACTGGCGGGCATCGTCGACCTCTTCGGCGCGCTCCGGCGGGCGGAGCTGACGGAGGCGGCCTCGGAGCTCGCCTACCGACGGGGCGCGGACCCGCCCGACGTCGACGTCGACGCGCTGCTGTCGGCGTTCGTCCTCGTGGCCGTCCCGGCCGACGACGGGGAGCTGCTCGCGGTCGGCCCGGCGGCGTTCCCGACGTTGCCCGAGGGCGCCGAGGACCTCCCGCACATCCTCGACGTCGAGCCGCGGTCGGTCGACCGCGAGCGCGTCGGCCGCGTCGCCGAGGAGCGGCTCCGCGGCGAAGCCGCCCGCGCCGTCGCCGCCGAGGACGCCGATCGGATCGCGGAGCTCCGGGACGTCACCTACGACCTCGAGGCGTGGGCGCCCGTCGAACTCGAGACGCTCCGTGGGCGGCTCGACGACGCGCTGGACGGGACGACCTGAGACCCACGGCGGTCTCGATGGGACGAACTAAGACCGCCCGGTTCCTACGGCGTGCCATGGACTGGCAGCGGGTGGCCGACCACGACCCGGTCCCGGTGACCGACGAGGACCGCGAGGCCGCCGTCCTCGCCCCGGTCGTGACCCGCTCCGACGGCGCCCACCTGCTGTTCACGAAGCGTGCCGACCACCTGGGGGAGCATCCCGGCCAGATGAGCTTCCCGGGCGGCGGGCGCGAGCCCAGCGACGACGACCTCCGCGACACCGCCACGCGGGAGGCCCGCGAGGAGATCGGGCTCGCGCCGCCGGAGGTCGAGTTCGTCGGACGGCTCGACGACATCCGCACCATCACCAACTACGCCGTCCGCCCGTACGTCGCCCGCATCCCGGATCGCGAGTACACGCCCGACCGGCGCGAGGTCGCCGAGATAGCGGTGCTGTCCCTCGACGCGCTCACCGACCTGGACAACTACGAGTCCGAGCGCCGCGACCACCCGCACTACGGCGACGTCCGGGTCCACTTCTTCCGCGTCGACGGCTACACCGTGTGGGGCGCGACCGCCCGGATGCTCGTGCAGTTCCTCGAGCTGGCGACCGACTGGGCGATGCCGAACGAGGTCGACCGCGTCGTCGACCCCGACGCCGACTTCCCGGTCTGAGCCCGCGGCGCGCGCGGAGACCGCGATGTACACGAGCACCGAGCCGTGCCCGATGTGCGCCGGCGGCATGGTCCGGGCGGGCTTCGGCCGGGTCGTCTACAGCGTCGGCGGCGACGAGACCGGCGAGTTCGCCGGCGGGTCGCCGGCCGGCCGCTCGGCCACGATCCTGGACGGCGTCAGCGAGGTCGTCGGGCCGGTACTGAACGGCGAGGGACGGGGATTCACGAGGCGTACGGCTGGTAACCGCCCGTCGCCGACCGGCCGGGGGCGCCTCAATCGGCACGCCGCGCCCGCCCGCCCTCGAAGAACCGCGCGAGGTCGACGTCGCCAGCGAGGTCGTCGACGGAGTCGTACGGCCGGTCGACGAGGATGTTGCCGGCGCGCTGTTTCCCGACGCCGGGGAGCATCCGGAGCTCGTCCATCGAGGCGTCGTTCACGTCGAGCGGGTACGGGACGCCCGACACGGAGCGGAAGCCGTAGTCGGTGACGGCGACGTCGACCGTCCGTCCGAGTTCGCGCTCGCCCGGGATGCCGACCAGCAGGGCGTACGTCCCGAGCTGTCGGCCGAACGTCTTGCCGTCCTGGTGGTACTCGAGGTAGACGTTCGGGAGGACGGTGCCTGGCGGCGCAACGCGTTTCAGCATCGGGCGGTCGATCTCCTCGCGGACCTCGCGCTTGTAGGTCTTGAACAGTTGCTTGTGGTCCTTCGCGATCTCGGCGCCGGTCTCGGCCATGTCGGTGCCCTCGAACGCCATCACCTGCCGGATGTTGATCCGGCGGAGCATCAGGCCCGCCTCGTGGACGTCGTGCAGGAACCGCTTGTTGTGCTCGAAGGTCTCGCACCGCTCGCCCTCGAGGCCGTGGACGAGGTTGATGCCGGGCAGCAGCTTCGGGAGGCGGTCGGCGTCCGGGTCGACGCTGGGGCCTCGTACGCGGGACTCCGTCCCGCTCCCCGAGGCGCTCCGCGCCTCGCGCTCCTCGCCGGGCCGCCAGCCGCCCTCCTCGTTGACGACGCGGACCGCTTCGAGGCACTCCTCGGCCGTGACGAGGAGGTTGTTCCGCTCCTGGACGACCGGGTCGGCCGACTCGAGCCCGAAGGCGGCCGTGTCGCCGGGCGTGTTGTGTTCGGCGATGACCCGGATCGCTTCCCGCGACTTCTCGGGGTAGTCGACGATGGTCACCGGGTTCATATTGTCCAGGTGCAGCGTCCCGAGGTCGGGGACGGCCTCGCGGATGCCGCCGTACAGCGCGCGGAGCGCGTCGGGGTTCGGGGCCTCGCCGTCGCCGCCGTACGCCAGGATGTCGGCCTGCCGACCCAGGCGGAAGTGCCGGACGCCGTGGTCCGACAGGGCGTCGACCTCCCCGACCACCGACTCCGGGGTCCGGAAGGCAGGGTCGCCGTACATCGGTTCGGTGCAGAACGAACACCGGTACGGACAGCCCCGGGAGGTCTCCATCTCGCAGATGAGGTAGTCCGGGTGGTCCGGGTGCTGCTCGACGACGAACGCGCCCTGTGCGGCCCACCGGTCGAGCTCATCGTTGTCGCGGTAGCGGTCCTCGAAGCCCTCGAGGCCGCCGTGGAGGAGGTCGTACACCGCGGCCTCGACGTCGGCCATCGCGAGGAAGTCGTAGTCGAGGTTCTGGCGGGCGGTCTCGGTCGCGCCCGCGTTTTCCTCGCCGACGCCGAACCGGACCGGTCCGCCCATCACGCTGGTGCCCTCGGCGGTCCAGGCCAGCTCCTTCACCTCGTCCGGTTCGGCCGGCGTGCCGCCGACGTAGTTACCCGGGACGGTCATCCCGCCGACGTAGACGAACAGGTCGGCGTCGACGACGTCCCGCTTCTTGTGGTGGTCCTCGCGGAGCTCGTCGATAGTGTGGTACGTGACGGCCTCGCGGGGGACGCCGGCGTCGACGGCCGCGCCGGCGGCGAACCGCGGATAGGTCGAGACGTACGGCGGCACCCCGAAGTGCGCGGGCTCGTCGACGTAGCCGTCGACGATGGTCACCTCGAGGTCCGCCGGGTCCTGCATGGGCGAGGTGAGGTCGCGGAGGCGTAAAACCGCCACGGATGGCGGGGGAACGAGGCGCCCCGTCGCCGCGAAACGTCGGGGCATTGATTACCGTCACGGCCCTATCCCTGGGTATGCCAAAGACGCTGGAGGTCGTCTGCAACCGCGACGACTGCGACCTGGACATGTTCGAGCTCCACTACCGGTACTCGATGCCCGACGGCACCGGGGTCGAGGCGTTCAGCTGTCCGTACTGCGGGGAGAGCGACGGCCTGGAAGCTATCCACGTATGATCCGGCGGGTCGGCGAGTCGCTGGGCCGGATCGTGCTGGACGGCATCGGCCGCGCCGCCAGCCGGGTCCAGGAGCGTCGTTCGCTGCCCGTCGACCTGCTGGAGAGCGACGACGCCTACCTGGCGGTGTTCGACGCGCCGGGCGCCCGCGCCGGCGACGTCGACGTCCGGTTCGACGAGGACACCCTCACCGTCCGCATCGACCGCATCGCCGGTGAGCACCCGGACTACGAGATGCGGTTCCCCGGCCGCGGCCGGACGCTGAAGGGCTCGGTGACGCTCCCGGACCCCGACGTCACCGCCGACACGGCCGAGGCGACGCTCACCGGGACCGGCGCGCTCGAGGTGCTCATCCCGAAGAGTCACGCCGAGGAGACCGTCACGGCGTCGGACCCCGTGTCGGCCGACGACGGGGCGGCCGACGGCGCGTCCGCCAGCGGCTAGTCCTCGGGGAGCGTCATCCCCTCGACGATCTCGAAGTCCTCGTCGCCGTCGAACCGCGTGGGGTCGTAGTCGGGGACGCCGTCGCCGTCGAGCACCTCGTCCGCCAGGCGCTCGGCGACGGCGGGCGCCAGCATGACGCCGTGGCCCTGGAAGCCGGTCGCCACGTAGAGCCCGGGCGCGCGCTCGCCGACGAGGGGGTCGCCGTCGGGCGTCGCGGTGCAGAGGCCGGCCCAGGCGCGCCGCAGGTCGGGCGCCGACCCGACGGCGGTCTCGAGGTGGTCGACGCAGTCGCGGCGGAACGCGGCGTCGGCCGACCGCGACCAGTCGTCCGGGTCGTGGGGTTCGGCGTCGGTTCCGTCGCCGACCAGCAGCCCGTCGTCCAGCGGCCGGGCGTAGTAGCCGCCGGTCGCGTCGTACAGCGTCGGGACCCGGTCGGCGAGCGGCGTCGCCTCGGTCCGGGCGGCCTGGACGCGGTAGGCCGTGACGGCCAGCGGGCGGCCGGCCGCCGCGAGCAACGGCCCGGTGTGGGCGCCGGCGGCGACGACGGTAGCGTCGTAGGCGTCGCCGTCGACGGCGCCGTCCGCGTCGACCTGGACGCGGGTCCCGGTCCGGACGTCGGCGCCGGCCGAGATGGCGAACCGGGCCGTTTCGCGGGTGAACGCGCCGGGGTCGACGAGGCCGGCGTTACGGGCGACGGCGGCGACCGCGACGTCGTCGGTCCGGAGCGCCGGCCAGCGGGCGGCGAGCTCGGACGGTGCGAGGACCTCGACGGCGCGGTCGTGGGCCTGCATCCGTGGGACGTGGTCCTCGATCGCCTCGACGTTCCGGTCGTCGCCCTCGCGGGCCAGCCACACGTACGGCTGATCGGTGAGGGCGCCGCGCTCGCGGTAGGCGGCGATGGCGGCGGCGGCGAGCTCGGCGTCCAGCGGGTCTACGTAGGCGTCGTAGCAGATACCGGCGGCCTGGCCGCTGGCGCCGCTGGCGACGTCGCCGGCCTCGTACAGCGTCACGTCGACGTCCCGCTCGGCGAGTGCGAGCGCGACCAGCGACCCGACGACCCCGCCGCCGACGATGGCGACCGACGGGTCGTCGTGGCCGTGCTGCGGGCCGTCCGAACCCGTTGGCACCTTACGCGAACACCTCGAGGCCGCGAGCCGGGTAGGCGACGACGCGGTCGACGCCGACCGACCGGAGGGTCTCGATGCTGTCGCGGACGGTGGGCCCGTCGCCAACCAGGGTGAAATCGGTTGTCGCCTCGAGCAGCACCTCGCGGGCGCGGCCGGTCGCCGACGCGTCGGTCGCGGCCCCGTCGGGGAGCCGGCGGCTGACCGGAGCCCGGCGGGCGACGTAGCCGCCGACGGCGTCCAGCGTCTCGTCGGGGTCGTCGGTGAGCACGGTCGGCGCGTAGACGGCCACCTCGCCGTCGAACCCGGCGGCGCGCATCGCGCGGACCTCGCGCTCGGTGGTCGCGGTGAGGAGTTCGAACTGCGTGCCGCCGGCGGCGAGCGCCAGCCGCTCGATACCCTCGGTCCCGACCCAGGCCTCCGGCGCCCGCTCGCGGGCCGCCCCGAGCCGCGGCGCGACGGCGCGACGAGCCTCGGTCGGCGTCAGGTAGGCCTCGTTGCCGGCGACCAAGACGCGGGTCGCGTCGTCGGGCACCCCGTCGACGAGCGAGTCGTCGCCGAGCGGGTCGAACCCGTCGGCCCGGAGGGGCGTCGTCACGTAGCAGTCGACGGCGGCCGACAGCGCCGACAGCGTCTCGGGGGCCGGCAGGTGCTCGCGGCCCTCGTAGTCGACCACGGCGGCGTCGGCGCCGAGGTCGCGATCGGGGACGGCTTCCAGATCGTGCTCGGCCGGCTTCAGCGCGACGGCGTCGAAACCGACCCGGCGGAGCGAGGTGGCGGTCAACATGGGTTCGGGGGCGGATGCGGCGCCAGGGGCGCCGCGGGCGTCGTCGTCACGTTCGGATCGTCCCTCGCGGGCAAATGCGTGTCGTTCCCCGCGAACGTCGCCTCCGTGAGCCGGAATGTGGGGGTTTTTCCGTGGTGAACACCACCCCTCCTCTATGCAGGGTAACCTACCGCCCGAGGCCCAGGAGAAGATCGAGGAGCTCCAGGACCTCCAGGAGACGGCCCAGCAGGTCGCACAGCAGAAACAGCAGGCCGAGACGCAGCTCCAGGAGTCCGAGACGGCCATGGAGACGCTGGAGGGCATCGAGGGAGAGACCCGGATGTACCGCGAGGTCGGCGAACTCCTCATCGAGACCGACTACGACGAGGCCTACGACGACCTCGAGGAGAAGGTCGACAGCCTCGAGGTGCGCGTCCAGACGCTCCAGAAGCAGGAGGACCGCGTCCAGGAGCAGTTCGAGGAGCTCCAGGAGGAGCTCCAGCAGATGCTGCAGGGCGCCGGCGGCGGGGGCGGCCCGATGGGCCCCGGCGGCCCGGGCGCAGGCGGCGACTGAGGCGGCGTGTCCGACGAAGCGAGCGGGCCGGATGGATCCGGCGGCGCGCCGTCCGACGCCGACGTCGTGGAGGCGGCCGCGGCGGCGGCCGAGGGGGTCGTCCGGTCCCGCTACAAGCAGTCGGAGATCCTTGACCTCGACGTGACCGCGACGTTCGAGGACGGCCGGCTCGACGTCGACGTCTACGTCGACGCGCCGGACGACCCCGACCCGGCGGTCGTCGCGAACGAAGCCGTCGAGGCCGCCGAAGCCGCCGTCGACGACCTCTTCGCGGACGCCTGACGGCGACCCCGGTGTAGTTCGTCACCGAGACGCGGCTATCCGGCGAGCAGCAGGATGAGGAGGCTGAGCGCCATCGCGCCGCCGATAACCAGGAGGAGGAGTGCGCCGCCGATCTGGATCATGGCGTTGGCGGTCGAGGCCAGCGCCTCCGTCCGGTCGTTGCCGAACACCGTGACCTCGGTGTGTTCGACGGCGAGGCCGGCCTCGACCGGCTCCAGGTCCGCCGTTGCCTCCTCGACGAGGGTCTCGACCACCGCGGCGAGCGCCTCGACGTCGATGGCGCCGCCGACCTGGTTGGTCGCCTCCACCGTGTTGACGACGTGGGTGTCGGTGGTCATCACCTCGGCCTCGTCGGCGTCGACGACGGCGAGCAGTTCCTCGCGGACGCCGGGGTCCATGTTGTTGCCGTCGACGAGACAGTAGACGGTCCGCTGGACCGACTCGCCGGTGCCGACCTCGACGACGGCGACGCGGACGCCGAGCGGGCCGATGCCCTCCTCGGGGGTCCAGTCGGTCGGGTCCCAGGCGACGCCCATCCGGAGCGGGTGGCGGTCGGCGTCGGCGAGACGCTCGCCGAGGCGGCCGGCGGCTGTCATCATGTCGAACGAGCGGCGGGAGCCGGGGACGACGTGGCCGAGGTCGTCGCCGGCGAGCCCGTCGTTGCAGTTGTGGGCGTCGACGAGCAGCACGTCGTCGATGCCGGCGGTGCGGGCCTCGGCGGCGGTCGAGAGCCCGACGGAGAAGTCGACGTCGTCGGCGCAGCCGGGGGCGTGGGTGGCGACGACGAGCGCGTCGTCGCCGAAGGCCTGGCCGAGCAGCTTGGACTCCCCTTCCCGCTCGCGCAGGCTCTCGGTCGCGGTTGCCCCGTAGTCGATGCGGTCGTGAGCGCGGTCGGCCGCCGAAAGCAAGGTGTCGACCTCCCGCTCGGTGACGAGGTTGAAGTCGTGGCCGGCGGTGGCGTGCGGCGGGAACGCCAGGCCGTCGGCGGTGTGGGCGACGCGCTCCGGCAGGTTCCCGCCGCCGATGTCGCCCATCGGGCCGGGGTGGATCATCGGAAGGACGAACCGGGCCTTCTCGGTGCCGTCCTCGCGCCGGACGCCCATGACCGTGACGGGGACGACCGCGGACTCGCCGAGCTCCTCGAAGAACGCCTCCAGCTCCCGGGTGCCCTCGGCGATGTGACCGACGAACCCGCGGATGAAGTCCAGCACCGAGACCCCGAGGCTCCGCCGCCACGGTCGGTCGATGGCGACGACGAAGACGTAGACGGCGACCGCGTAGACGAGACAGAGCGCGGCGAGCACGAGGAAGTCGGTCGGTTCGACGACCGACAGCTCCGGGGGCGACTCGCTGGACCGTGCGAGGTAGGTCTCGACCAGCGGGCCGCCGACCTCGAGGTACCTGACGGTGCCGCTGTAGACGAACGCGAGGGCGGCCGCCGTGGCGGTCTGGATGCTCGCCGGGACGGCGGCGACCAGCAGCGACCGTCGGGAGACCGCGAGGATGACGAAGAGCCGGAAGGCGAAGATGGACGCCAGCCCCACGACGAGGGCGTCGAAGATGAAGTCCTGCCAGAAGCCGACGACCGCGGCGACGGCCGCGCCGGCGACGAGGAACACGACCAGGATGACCTCGCAGACCAGCGCCAGCAGCGCCGAGCGGTTGTAGGTGAGCTTCCCGCCGAGCCGGCGGTCGAACCAGGGCGTGGTGAAGGCGGCGACGAGCGTCGGCACCGCGATGTAGACGATGCCCTGGTAGGCGTCGTCGAGGACGAACTGGGAGTCGAAGGCGGCGACGCCGGCGACGGCGGCGATCAGGAGGGCGGCCAGGATGCTGGCCGACCAGTCCGGGGTCCGGAAGACGAACCGGGACAGCGAGGCCAGGTCCCCCTGGGACTGCGTCATTGTTCCACTGACGCACCTGAACCGGGTTAAATCGGTCGGGACGGCCGACGCCCCGTGCGACCGCTGGCCGATGCGGCGACGCGTCAGGCGGTGTCGGCCAGGGCGGCCTCGCGGCAGATCTCGAGGAAGTTCTCGAAGACGGCCTCGCCCTCCTCCGTGTGGGCGACCTCGGGGTGCCACTGGACGCCGTAGAGGTCGCGGTCGGTGTCGCTCATCGCCTCCACGTCGCAGACGTCGCTGTGGGCCGTCCGGTCGAACCCGTCGGGCACCTCGGTCACCTCGTCCGCGTGGCTCGCCCACACCCGGGTCTCCGGCGCCAGCGACCCGACCAGGGGGTCGTCCGCGTCGTCGATCTCGACGGTTACGTCGGCGTATCCGCCGTAGTCGCCGGAGCCCACGGCACCGCCGAGCTCCGCGGCGATCAGCTGCATGCCGAGACAGATGCCGAGTACGGGGACGTCGGCCTCCAGGTACGCGGGCGACTCGCCGATCCGGTCCATGTCCGGGCCGCCGGAGAGGACGACCCCGTCGGCCTCGACCGCGCCCGGCGGCGTCGCGTTGTCCACGATGTCGGTGTCGACCCCCAGGTCCCGGAGCGCCCGCTGCTCCAGGTGCGTGAACTGCCCGTGGTTGTCCACCACGACGATGCGCGTCATTGCGTGGCCGTACCGCGTCGGGCCGTAAAAAGGGTCTGCAAGCCTGTGGCAGGAGGCGGCGGGCGGACCGCCACGGACGGCCGGATCGGGGGAGCCGCCGTCAGGGCGGGCCGCCGACGGGAGTCGACCGAAGCCGACGGCCGACGGCGCGCGTGAACTTCCGGACGTACCGCCGGGTGGAGGTGGTCTCCCCGACCGCGCGGGTCCGACCGGCCGCGACGGCCTCGAGGATCGCGTCGGCGGTCGGGGTCGCGTCCGCGACGCGCACCGTGGTGTAGGCGCGCCCGACGGCGGCGGGGTCGTGGGCGTCGCTGCCGCCGAGCCTCGAGTAGCGGTGGCGGGTCGCGTAAGCGCGGGCGCGCCGGTTCTGGACGCCGGTCATCGCCCACGCGTTGAACACCTCGATGCCGTCGCAGTCGTCGATGTCGGCCTTCCGGACGCCGTGGCGGCTGACCTGGAACGGGTGGGGGATCACCGCGACGCCGCCGCGGTCGCGGAGCCAGGCGACGGTCTCGGACAGCGGGCGACCGACCGCTGGCCGGTCGCGGACACCGAGGCCGAGGAGGTGGCCGTCCGCCGTCGAGACCTCGACGCCCGGGACCACGGTCACGTCGTAGTGGTCCGCGACCGCCAGGGCGCGGCGCGCGCCGACGGTGGTGTCGTGGTCGGTGATCGCGACGGCGTCGAGGTCCCGGTTGTGCGCGTAGGCGAGGACCTCGTGGACCGTGCCGTCGGCGTCCCGGGAGGCCTCGGTGTGGACGTGGGGGTCGAACCGGAGGGTGGTCGCCGTCATCCGACCACGCCGGTGAACTCGGCGAGCAGGCTGAGCGTCAGCGCCACCAGGACGAACGCGGCCGCGAGGGCGTGACCCGCGGTGGTCTTGTAGCTCCGGTAGCCCGAGACCATCAGCGGACAGACCGCCACGATGGGGATCGCGGCGAGCCAGCCGTCGACGCCGACGAGGAGGTCGAGGTAGAACAGGAGGAGGACGACGACGTTGACGTGGACCACGGTGAAGCCGACGTAGTAGTCGGTGCCGTCGGTCTCGCCGAAGCCGTCGCTGGCGTGTCGCACCAGCCGGAGACCGCCGAACGTGAGGATGGCGAACCCGACGAGCACGGTCATCCACGGCGCGGGCGACAGCGCGACGTGGTAGATGAGCGCGCCGGTCACGAGGTAGGCGAACACGTCGATGAAGGAGTCGACCTGCCGTCCGAACGGCGACGAGATGCCGTGCTTGCGTGCGTAGTAGCCGTCGAGTTTGTCGAAGAGGAACGCGCCGAACATCGAGCCGATGCCCCAGTGGGGTTCGCCCTGCAGCAACAGGACGGCGCTCGTCCAGGCGAAGAACAGGGCGACGATGCTGAGGTAGTCGGCGCCGGTGAGGCGGCCGAGCAGTCCCATCCCGACCGAGCCCTCCCACCGCCGGTCGGCTTCGGCGGCCAGCGGGTCCGGCACCGACCAGCCGAAGGGCAGTCGCGGGTCTGACATGGACACTCGAGAGTTACGACCCTGGATATATATTTCTATCTTATATAAATATATATTCCCGAATATATTTCGGGTCGCCAACGAGCCCTCAGTCCGCCAACGGCCGTCGCCGCTCGACCGTCCGGCCGAAACAGCCGACGGTGGTGAACCGCTCGGCGGGCTCGAAGCCGAGCCCCGCGAACGCCTTCCGCGAGGGGAGGTTGTCCGGCGCGACCAGTGCCCCCAGCCGGTCGCTGCCGAACGCCGCGGCCGCGGCCCGGAGCGCGCGGGCGACGGTCGCGCCGCCGACGCCGCGGCCGCGGGCCTGCGGACGGACGTAGAGCCGCCAGAGGTACGCGCCGTCGAACCGCAGCCGCCGCCGGAGTTCCGGCACGAAGACCGGGCGGTCGCTGAGCACGCACCACCCGAGCCGCTCGCCGTCCCGGGTCGCGAGGACGAGCCGGTCGTCCGGCGCCAGCGGCGCCTCGGCCAGCACGTCGGGGACGCCGTCGGGCCCGTCGCCGGCGCGCTCGACCCGGAAGGCGACCTCGTCGGGCGGGTCGCCCGGCCCGTCGCCGGACCGGATGGTCGCCCGCTCGTAGCGGTCAAGCTGAGCCAGGACCACGCCGTGCTCGGCGAGGCGGTCGTAGAGCGCCCGCACCCGTTCGTGCCGGGTGAGGCGCCACAGCCCGAGCCGCACCGGCGCGGAGGTGTGCCGCATCACGACCGGTGGTCGTGGTCGCACCACCATCGGCGTTGCGGGGGTCGGCTACGTATCTCACGCCGGGACTCGGGTGGCCGACGGAGCGCTATGGAGGGATCCGGAGCGCGGGCTCGCTCTCCGGAGCCGACGGGACCCCACAAGACGTATACCGATCAGCGCCAAGTCCGGCGGTATGATGACGACCACCCACGCCCTGGTCGGGGCGCTGGTCGGCGCGTCGACGGCGCTGTACGCGCCGGAACTCACGCCGACCGCGGTGGCCGTCGGGTTCGTCGGCGGCGCGCTCCCGGACGCGGACCTCGCGGGGGTGCACCGTCGCTCGCTGCACTTCCCGGTCTGGGGCGGGGCGGCCGCGCTGGCGGTCGTCGGGTTCGCCGCGCTGGTCGACACCCCGACCGCGCTCCTGGCCGCCGTCTTCGCGGTCGCCGCGGCGCTCCACGCACTCATGGACGTGTTCGGCGGCGGGATCGAGCACCGGCCGTGGGAGGCGACCTCCGACCGCGGCGTCTACAACCACGCCGGCGGCTACTGGGTCCGCCCCCGACGGTGGATCCGCTATGCGGGCGCGCCGGAGGATTTCGGGCTCGCCGCCGGCGTCGCGCTCCCCGTCCTGTTCGTCACCGCCGGCCCCATCCGGGACGCGCTCCTGGCGGCCGTCCTCGTTTCGGGCCTGTTCGCGCTCTTCCGCCGCCGCATCCCGGCGATCACCGAACGGGTCTTCGGCGAGGACCGGGCGGGTAACTGATCGCGGCCGGGTGCGCCACTAATCATCGGCTAACGCAGCCGCATCCTCGTGGGCGAGCAGCCGGTCGAGGGCGTCGACCATCGCCCGCACGGAGGCGGTGGTGATGTCGGCGTCGGAGGCGGCGACGGTGACGGTGCGGTCGCCGCGGGACATCTCGACCTCGACGGTGACGACGGCGTCGGTGCCGCCGGTGATGGCGTCGACGTGGTAGGAGTCCAGCTGGGCGTCGGCGACGCCGCCGAGCGCCGAGCGGACGGCGGCGATGGCGGCGTCGACGGGCCCGGAGCCGGTGCCGCTGGCGACGCGCTCGGCGCCGTCGACGTCGAGCCGGACCGACGCCGTCGGCGTACCGCTGCCGGAGGCGGCGGTGAGGTCCAGCAGTTCGACGCGGCGCTCACGTTCCCGGCCCTGGACCTCCTCGGCGATGGTGAGGAGGTCGGCGTCGGTGACGCGCTTGCCGCGGTCGCCGAGCTCCTTGACCCGGGCGACGACCTCGCCGAGGCTGTCGCGGTCGACCTCGATGCCGTGCTCGGCGAGGGCGGCCTCGACGCCCGCGCGGCCGGCGTGCTTCCCGAGGACGAGCCGGCGCTCCCGGCCCACCTTCTCCGGCGGGTACGGCTCGTACATGGCGTCGTCCTTCAGGGTGCCGTCGGTGTGGATGCCGGACTCGTGGGTGAAGGCGTTCTCGCCGACGACGGCCTTGTTGGGCGCCAGCGGGACGCCGGTGGTCGTCGAGACGAGCTGGCCGAGGTCGTAGAGCCGCTCGGTCTCGAGGGTCTCGACGCCGTAGCCGTGGTCGAGCGCGATGGCGACCTCCTCGAGGGCGACGTTGCCGGCGCGCTCGCCGATGCCGTTGATCGTGCCGTGGACGAGGTCGGCGCCGGCGGCGACGCCGACGAGCGCGTTCGTCACGGCCAGCCCGAGGTCGTCGTGGGTGTGGGTGGAGGTCGGGCCGAGCTCCGAGAGGCGGGCGTAGATCTCGAGCATCCGGTCCGGGGTGGCGTGGCCGACGGTGTCCGGCGCGCAGATGCGGTCGGCGCCGGCGTCGATGGCGGCGCCCATCAGCTCGTCGAGGAAGTCGAGGTCGGCGCGGGAGCCGTCCTCGCCGAGCACCTCGACCCAGAGGCCGTGGTCGACGGCGTACTCGACGAGTTCGACGGTGTCGTCGACGACCTCCTCGCGGGTGGTGCCGACCTTCTCCTCGACGTGGCGGTCGCTCGCCGGGACGACGAGGTTCACGCCGTCGACGTCGCAATCGAGGGCGAGGTCGACGTCGCGCCGGACGCCGCGGGCGAAGCTCGTCACCCGGGCGTCCAGGTCGAGGTCGGTGACCCGCGAGATGGTCTTGCGCTCGCCGGCGCCGGTGCAGGCGCTGCCGGCCTCGATGACGT
>CAZATR010000028.1:0-19794 GCA_964488035.1 uncultured Natronomonas sp. | reverse complement strand
CGACGCGGTCGGAGATGGCCAGCGCCTCCGCCTGGTCGTGGGTGACGTAGACGGTCGTGACGCCGAGGTCGCGCTGGATCTCGCGGACGTCCCGGCGGAGCCGCTCCCGGAGCCGGGCGTCCAGCGCGCTCATCGGCTCGTCGAGCAGCAGGAGGTCCGGGTCCGGCGCCAGCGCACGCGCGAGCGCGACGCGCTGTTGCTGGCCGCCGGAGAGCTCCGTGGGGTCCCGCTCGCCCAGCCCCTCCAGGTCGACGAGGTCGAGCAGTTCCGCGACCCGTTCGTCGGCGGTGACGCCGTCCCGCGGTGGCGAGAACTGCAGCCCGTACCGGACGTTCTCCGCGACGGTCATGTGCGGGAACAGCGCGTAGCTCTGGAACACGAGGCCGACGCCGCGGTCCTCCGGGGGCACGCCGGCCATCGACTCGTCGTCGAAGCGAACCCGTCCCTGGGTCGGGGCCTCGAAGCCCGCCAGCAGTCGGAGCGTCGTGGTCTTCCCGCAGCCCGAGGGCCCGACGAGCGTGAAGAACTCGCCGTCCTCCACGGTAGCGGTGAGGTCCTCGAGCGCCGTCGTCGGGCCGTAGCGCTTCGAGACGCCGTCGAGCGTCACGCGCACCGACGGATCCCTCCACTCATTCGACGAACCCTCCGTAGCCGCCGACGCGTTCGATGACCACGAAGCTGACGGCGGTGACGACGAGCAGCACCGTGCCCATCGCGGTCGCGGGCCCGAGCGTGCGGTCGGCGAGGTACCGCTCGACGGCGACCGGCATCGTGTAGGCGTCGCTCCCCTCCACGAGCACGACGGTCGAGTTGAACTCGCCGACGCTGATGGCGAACGCGAAGGCGGCACCGGCGGCCACGGCGGGCGCGGCCAGCGGCAGTTCGACGTCGACGAGCGTCCGGGTGCGGGAGGCGCCGAGCGCCCGTGCGGTCTCGACCAGCCGGTCGTCCATCGACGACAGCGCCGGCGCGACGGTGCGGACGACGAACGGGTACGCACCGACGGCGTGGGCGGCGACGATGGCGACCGCGCCCGTGACCTGGACCCGCCGGCCCAGGACCTCGACGCCGAACACGACCGTCTGGAGGAGGCCGAACCCGACGACGACGCCGGAGACGGCGAACGGCAGCATCGCGAGCGTCCCGACCACGCGGGCCGAGAGGGTGTCGCGGGCGGTCGCGAGCGCGACGACGACGCCCATCGGGACCGCGACGGCGAGCGTGCCGACGGCGAACACGAGCGAGTTGCGGATGGCGACGTCCGGCTCCGTCCCGACGACGGCGTCGGTGCGGGCAAGCAGAAACTCGTAGTACCGGAGCGTGAACCCGCCGCCGAGGTCCGTGACGCTCGCCGCGAGCATCGACAGGATGGGGCCGACGAAGACGACCGCGAGCACGACGGCGTAGGCGCCGATACCCAGCCGCTCCAGCGACCCGGCGGCCGACAGCCGCTGGCGGGGCCGTGGCGCGATCTCCCTGGCTGCGGCCCGTGCGGTCTCGTAGTGGAGGTAGGCGTAGGTGAGGCCGAGGGTGATGACGGCCTCGAGCACCGCGAGGGCGGCGGCCTCCTGGAGCCGGAGCCTGGTGATGCGGTCGTACACCCAGACCTCGACGGTCGCCAGCTCCAGCCCGCCCAGGGCGAGCACGATCGGGAACGACATGAACGTGAAGATGAACACCAGCAACGCGCTCGTGAGGACGGCCGGCGCGAGCTGGGGGACGACGACGTCGCGGAACGCCCGGCGCGGGCCGGCGCCGAGGCTGCGGGCGGTCTCGACGGTGCGGGCGTCGACCTGCTCCCACGCGGCGGCGACGATGCGGGCGACGAGCGGGGCGTTGTAGAACGCGTGGGCCAGGACGATGATCTCCAGCGTGAACATCAGCTCCAGCGTCGGGATGCCGACCGCCCGCAACGCGCGGTTCAGCGGGCCGGTCGAGCCGAACATCGCCGCGAACCCGACGGCGACCATGATCGAGGGGAGCACGAACGGGACGAGCGTGAGCGAGCGGAGCGGCCGGCGGCCGGGAAACTCGTAGCGGGCGAGCAGGTACGCGCCGGGCAGTCCGAGCACGAGGCTCAGCAGCGTGGAGAGCACCGCCTGGTATGCCGTGAAGCCGAAGCGACCCCACCAGAACCGGTCGCTGGCGACGTCCAGGAGCGGGGCCAGGGAGGGCCGGCCGTCGACCAGCACGGCCTCGGCGAAGACGCTGGCGACCGGGTAGTACAGCATGACGACGAGCAACGCTGTCGTCGCGAGGCCCGCCACGAACAGCGGGGCCTCGACCCGCCGGAGCCGGCGCAGCATCGCTCAGCCCGCGATCTGGCGGGCCCACTCCTCGACCCAGCCCTCGAGGTTGCCGGCCAGCTCGTCGTAGCTGAACCGCACGGGCTCCGGGGGGACCTTCGCCAGCCGGTCGAACTCCTCGTCGAGCTCGGCGTCCTCGACGGCGGGGAACTGGACGTTCCGGACGGCGATCTCGCTCTGGGCCTCCGCCGTGAGCACGAACTCCATGAGGTCGCGGGCCGCCTCCGGGGCGTCGGCGTCGGCGAACCGCGCCATCCCCTCGGGGTTCTCGTAGCCCTGGTCGTTGAGGAACCCGATCTGGTGTCGTGGGGTGTCGCCGTTGTACACCTGGTCGGTCGAGTACGACACCACCATCGGCGCCTCCTCGTTGAGGTAGGCGTTGTAGGCGGCGTTCCAGTCGCCGAGGACCCGGACCTCGTTGTCCTGGAGGTCGGTCCAGTAGTCGAGGTAGCCGTCCTCGCCGAACTCGTCGATGGTCCACAGCAGGAACGCCCGGCCGGGGTCGGACTGCTGGGCGTTCTGCGTGATGAGGTTGCCGCGGTTCCGCTCGGCGGTGAGGTCCGCGAAGGTCCGGGGTTCGACCGCGGTCTCGTCGTAGACCAGGCTGATGTAGCCGGTGTCGTACGGGACCGCCCGCCCGTCGGGGTCGAACCGGAGCGAGTCCTTGACACGGGAACTGCCCTCCAGGTCGCCCTCTAGACTGTCGAACAGCGTCGTGTCGAGCTGGTCGTCCAGCCGGATGAGTTCGTCGACGTTGAGCCCGACGTAGCAGTCGGCCCCGACGTCGGCGCCCTGCCTGGCCCGCTGGATGAACCGGTTGATCCCGCTCTCCGGCACCCGGAACTCGACGGTCACGTCGTCCCGCTGCTCCTCGAACGCGCGCTTCAGCCAGGGGCCGGCCGACTCCTCCGAATCGATGAACGAGTCGTAGGTCGCGACGACGACCGTCGCCGCGTCGGGCTGCCCGGTCCCGGTCGTCGTTGGCGACGTCCCGCCGTCACCGGTGCCGCCGTCCTCGCCGTTGCCACCGTTACCACCGTCGACACATCCGGCCAGCCCAGCCATCCCGGCGCCGGCGCCGACGATGAACGTCCGTCGTCTCATTACCCGGTGGTACCGCGCCGTGCACTTAAGCGGCGCGTTCCCGGCGGGACCCGGGCCGGTCGCCCGCTTCGGTGCCCGCCGCCGCGGCGTTCGAACGTCGCGCCCGCGGCTGGCGACCGGTCAGTAGCCCGCCACGGTGCCGTCCTTCCGCGGTTCCGTCGCCCCCGACAGCGTGCCGTCGCGGTACCGGACGACCTGAGCGCCGCCGAACATCGCCGGCCGAAGGACCTCGAGGTCGTGGCCGCGCCGAAGGAGGCCGTGCTGGACCTCGGTCGGGGTCCGAGCCTCGACGGCGAGGCGGCCGTCCTCGCGGTACCGCCAGCGTGGCCGATCCAGTGCGGCCTGGAGCGACAGGTCGTCGTCGAGCACCCCCACGAGGGTCTGGAGGTGGCCCTGCGGCTGCATGTAGCCGCCCATCACGCCGAACGCCGACCAGTCGACCCCGCCCCGCCGGAGGAGCCCGGGGATGAGCGTGTGGAACGGCTTCTTGCCCGGCTCGAGTCGGTTGGGATGGTCCGATTCGAGCGAGAACGACGCGCCGCGGTTCTGCAGGGCGATGCCGGTGTCGCCGGCGACGAGCCCGCTTCCGAACCCGGCGAACCGGGAGTTGATGTAGGAGACGACGTTGCCCTCGTCGTCGGCGACACAGAGGAGGACGGTGTCGGCGTCCTCGGCGTTCGCTTCAGGAACGCCGAAGGAGACGTCGCTCGCTTCCGGACCGATGGTCTCGGCCCGCGTTCTCGCCCACTCGCGGCTGGCCAGCGGCGGGACGTCCTCGTAGTCGGGGTCGGTGATGTACCGGTGGCCGTCGTGGAACGCGCGCTTCATCGCCTCCGCGAGGTAGTGGACGCGGTCCGGCGAGCCCGCCGGGTGGTCGGCGGCGCCGACCTCGCCGGCGACGTTCAGCGCCTCCAGGGCGATGAGGCCCTGGTTGTTCGGCGGCAGCTCGTACACCTCGCTGCCGGCGTAGGTCGTCGAGACGGGGTCGGGGTACTCGACCTCGAAGTCGGCGAGGTCCTCGACCGCGAGGAACCCGCCGGCGTCCCGGACGGCGTCGGCGATGGCCTCGGCGACGTGACCCTCGTAGACGACGTCGGCGCCCTCGTCGGCGATGGCCCGCATCGTCCTCCCGAGGGCCTCCAGCCGCACGGTCTCGCCCGGGGTCGGCGCGCGCTCGCCGTCCACGAGGAACGCGTCCCGGGCGTGGGCGTCCTCGAACAGCGTCTCGCCGTGCTGCCAGGCGTCCGCGATGACCTCGCTGACGGGGTAGCCCTCGGTGGCGTACTCGATGGCGGGCGCGAGGACGTCCGCGAGCGCCAGGCGGCCGAACTCCCGGACGGTGGCCTCCCAGCCGCGGGCGGTGCCGGGGACGGTGACCGTGTGCGGGCCGACCTCCGGCATCGACGCTTCCTCGGGGTCGACGCCGTCCTCGGCGGCGACGGCCTCGCGGACCCGCTCGCGCGTCGCGGCCTGGGGTGCGCCGCCGCAGGCCCGCATCGCGCCGACGTCGCCGTCGGCGTCCCGGTACAGCATGAAGACGTCGCCGCCGAGCCCCGTCGAGGTGGGTTCGACGACGTTGAGCGCGGCGGCGGTCGCGACGGCGGCGTCGAAGGCGTTGCCGCCGTCACGGAGCGTGACGAGCCCCGCCTGGGCAGCCAGCGGCTGGCTCGTCGCGACCACGCCCCGCGGCGCGTGGACCGTCGACCGCCTGGATCGGAACTCGTCGACCGTGTCGGTCATGGCCGGGACTCGGGGCGGCGGCGACATAGAGCCGGCGGCTCCGGTGCTGCCCGGCGGACGCCGCCCTGTTTCACTTCCACCGACGTGTGGTCCGAACGCCCCGGGCGACGGATCCGGGCGCTGTGTCGGCGACACACAGCCGGACACGTCGGTCCGGCCGACGGGTCGAGACGCCGTCGCGCGACGTCGGCCCCGTCGCCGTCGGACAGTTTCGCCCCGGGCGACAGTTTCACCCCGGCCTCGAAGGCGATTCATTACGCTCCACCCGCTCCGGTCGGGTATGGGACTCCGCGTGACCACGGACGGCAGCAGCCCCGCCGACGCTCGCCGGGTCGTCATCGACGCCGACGACCCGACGGCGCAGTGGCGGTGGCGCTGCCCGAACCGCCACTGCGACTGGGAGCCGACGAACAACCACATCTGGTGTGCCACCTGCGCCTCGATGCACGGCGTCGACCCGGAGTACTGGGAGCTGCTGGACACCAAGACCGGCGAGCGGGTGCCATGGGGGTCGGTCGAGCTCCGATGACGCTGCGGGAGGCGCTGTACGTGCGCGTCGGCGCGGTCGTCCTCGCGGCGGCCGTCCCGCTCGCCACGATCGCCGTCGTCGCCCTCGTCGAGACGCTGGTCGCGGTACCGGCGGTCGCCGTCGGCGGGACGACGGTCCGGGCGACGGAGGCCGTCGCGGCCGTCGCGGTCTGGCGGCTCGTAGCGCGGCTCTACCGGCTCAACGAGGCTCCCGCCAGTAGGTGAAACGTCGGTTTCAGTTTCCGGAAGACCGATTTTGTCCACCCACGGACCCGCGGCCATGGATGTGCCGCGCAGAACGCTCCTCGCGGCCGTCGGTTCGGGCGCGGCCGGGACGGCCGGCTGTGTCGACGGCGTGCTCGGCGGCCCGAGCGACGACCCCGCCCCGAACGGCTCGGACGACCGGTCCCCGACCGCGACCGACCGACCGCTCCCGGAGGACTGTCCCACCAGCCAGGACCTCGCCGTCGAGTGGCCCGAAACCCCGACCGAGGAAACCGTGGCGTCGTTCGTCGAGGACTACGAGAACGCGTACTACCGCGAGGTCGTCGTGAACTACGAGCCCGAATCCACGGTCGACGAGTACGGGCTCGAAGCGGTCGTCACCGACGGCCCCGTCGCGGTCGACGGCGGCTACGAGGTCGCCCTCTCCGGAAACGGCGGCGTGTACCATCCGACCCTGCACCTCCGGGCGCGGACGGCCGACCCGCCCGCCGACGCCGACGTGGTCCCGTTCGACGAGGTCGAGGACGAGGTCCTCCGGGACCTCCTGGAGACGGCCGCCGCCGAGGGCGAGGCCGAACACCACGTCGAACCACCGGGCGAGCGCGTCGACCGCTACATCGAACGGGTCGTCGAGCTATCCGCGGATTTCGAGCCGCTCGAGGAGCCCGGTGACGAGGACACCGCGTATTTCGACGCCGACGGCACGTCCGTGGCGCTCACGCTGCAGGCCTCGAACTTCCACGGCGACTACTGGTGGGGTGCCCGCTACTACGTCGACGAGCACGTCGTCTGGCGGGTCGACGACCCAGAGGGCGAGCCCCGGAACGGCGAGCTGCTGGAGTGCCGGACCGACCGAGACACCCCTCGGAGTGAGGACAATATATGACGGTCAATGACATTTTTATATTTTGATGACTAACCAGGATATACCGTGCCAGTCAGGAAAGATGAGCTGGAATCCGGTCGTGGACTGCCGGTCTCGCCAGGGACGAACGCCCACGAACTGCTCGTGGTGCTGGTCGACCATCCCGACCTCGCCTTTTCGGCGGGGGAACTCGCGGAACTGACCGATGTTCCGCGAGGGAGCGTCAGCAAGACCCTGTCCAGGCTGGAGGACGAGGACCTCGTCCGTCGGATCGACGGGTACTGGGCGGCAACCGACCAGGTATCCGCCGACCGCCTGGCGGGGTTGGTGAGCCTCGAGGCCATCGCGGACCGGTACGGCGACGACCGATACGGCCGCGGCGACGCCGCGACCGAGGACCTCCCAGACCTCGGCCAGAACGCGTAACATGGCCTACGCACAGGGCAGTGTCGTCCTGGCGCCAGCCTCGTTCAGGGGTGGTCGACGGCCGTATCTCGTCGTCTCGAACGAGGACCGACCGTTCTTCGGGGAGGAATACACGGTCGCGGTGATCACGACGCAAGGCCGCGACGCGGCCGTGGAACTGACGGCCGAGTCGTTCGAGGCCGGCCGACTCGATCGGTACCCGAGCTACGTCAACCCGTGGTCGCTCCACGTCTTTCGGCACGATGATATCGACCGACGCGTTGGCCAGCTCGACCGGACGGTCGTGGCGGACGTGGCCGAGCGCATCAACGACTACGTCCGGCCGATCGGGGACGGATCCTCGTGACGCGCCGTTTAACCGGCTCGACCGACTACCCACAGCCAATGAGTAGCGGCTCCGGCTCCGGCGCGTTCTGTCCGCGGTGCGGCGACGCCATCGAGCGGCCGCCGGCGGTCGACCTCCCCGCCTTGGGGGACGGCGACGGCGTCCAAGTCGACCCCGACAGCGTCCTCTGTGACGCGTGCTACTTCGACGCGTTCGACCTCGTGGACGCTCCGGAGCGCATCGAGGTTCGCGTCTGCAGCCGGTGTGGCGCCGTCCACCGCGGGAACCGCTGGGTCGACGTCGACGCCCGCGACTACACCGACGTCGCCGTCGAGGAGACCGCCGACCGGCTCGCGGTCCACGTCGACGCCGACGAGGTCGAGTGGGGCGTCGAGCCCGAGCAAGTCGACGAGAACACCATCCGGATGCACTGCCTGTTCAGCGGCGTCGTCCGCGGCACCCCGGTCTCCGAGGAGGTCACCGTCCCCGTCTACGTGGCCCGCCAGACCTGTGGCCGCTGTGGCCGCATCGCCGGCGACTACTACGCCAGCATCGTCCAGGTCCGGGCGGCCGACCGGACGCCCACCGCCGAGGAAGCCGACCGCGCCGTCGAGATCGCCGAGCGCTACGTGGCCGAACGGGAGGCGACCGGCGACCGCGAAGCCTTCATCACCGAGACCACGCGGACGGACGACGGCGTCGACCTGAAGCTCTCGACCAACAAGCTCGGCCAGGGCGTCGCCCGACACATCACCCGCGAGCTGGGCGGCGAGGTCTCCGAGGCGCCGACGCTCGTCACCGAGGACGAGGACGGCGACGAGGTCTACCGCGTCACGTTCACCGCCCGGCTGCCGCCCTTCACGCCCGGCGACGTCGTCGACCTTGACGACGGCGACGGCCCGGTGCTGGTCACGAGCGCCCGCGGCAACCTCAAGGGCCGGCGGCTCGCGACCGGCGAGCGCTACGAGGCCGACTTCGAGGACGGCATCGCGCCCGACGCCCGGAAGCTCGGTGAGCGCGCCGACGCCGAGCGCACCACGCTCGTCGCCGTCGAGGACGACCACGCCGTCCAGGTGCTCGACCCCGAGACGTTCGAGTCCACCACCGTGCCCCGTCCGGACTACCTCGACCCCGACGCCGAGGAAGTCCCGGTCATCAAGCACCGGGGCGGGCTGCACGTCCTGCCGGAGGCCTGACCCGTGCCCGACGCGGACCCCGACGCGGACCCCGACGTCGACACGAGCCCCGACACTGACACCCCGGGCGCCGACTCCGACCCTGACCTGGCAGCGATCGTCGAGAAACCACGGTCGGAGGCGGTGATCGACGCCCTCCGCGCCGAGGGTGTCTACGACCCGACCCGCAGCGTCGACGCGTACGACGAGGACCGCGTCGCCGTGCCGGTCGCCGCCCCGCCGACCGGGACCACCGTCGACGCGGTCGAACCGGTCGAGCTGCCGATGCGGGAGCGCGGCCTCGCGGACCTGCTCGCCGACCGCGGCTTCACGACGGCGGAGATCGATGCCGCCCCGTCGTCGTGGGCCGTCGTCGGGAGCGTCGTCCTCGTCGACTTCGGCGACGTCTCCGCCGACGCAGGCCTCCCCGAGGACCGCCGCGAAGCCGTCGGCGAGGCACTCCTGGAGCTCCACGCCAACGCCGACACCGTGCTGGCGCGCGGTGGCGTCTCCGGCCCGCGTCGGACGCCGACCGCCGAGGTAGTCGCCGGAACGGGAGAGACCGAGACCGTCCACGTCGAACACGGCACGAAGTACGCGATCGACCTCGCGTCGGTCATGTTCTCGCCGGGAAACAAGGCCGAGCGCGCCCGGATGGGCGAGGTCGTCGAGCCCGGCGAGCGGGTGTTCGACATGTTCGCCGGCATCGGCTACTTCGCGCTGCCGATGGCGCGCGCCGGCGCGGAGGTGACCGCGGTCGAGATCGAGCCGGCGACCTACCGGTACCTCGTCGAGAACGCCCGGCTGAACGACGTCACCGACCGGCTCCGTCCGGTGCTCGGGGACTGCCGTGACGTCGAGACGACCGCCGACCGGGTCGTGATGGGCTACTACGACGCGGCCGACCCCGGCACTGACGAGGAGGCATCGTCCACCGACGACGCGGCGGCACCGACCGACGCGACGTACGAGTACCTCGACGCCGCCCTCGCGGCGCTCGAGCCGGGCGGCGTCCTGCATCTCCACGAGGCGACGCCGGAGCCCTTGTTCCCCGAGCGTCCGGTCGAGCGGCTCCGGGCGGCCGCCGGCGCGGTCGGGCGGGACGTCGAGGTGCTCGAGACGACCGTCGTCAAGAGCCACAGCGCCGGCGTGCTCCACGGCGTGATCGACGCGCGGATCGACTGACTCCGATCCCCGGCTCCGGGGTATCTATGTGCACGCCGCCCGCAGTCCCGTCCATGTACGTCGACTGCGGCACGCTCGTGGACGGGACGGGCGACGTCATCGAGGACGCGCGGCTCCGGATCGAGGACGGCGCGGTCGCGGCCGTCGGACCGATCGAGGACGTCGCCGAGGAGGGCGATCGGGTCGACCACGCCGGCGAGGTCGTCGTGCCGGGGTTCGTCGACGCACACGTCCACATGCAGGGGCTCCGGACGATGGACCCGACCGAATGGGTGCTCGTCGACGACGCCGAGTGCGCCGCTCGCGCCACCGTCGACTGTCGGCGGCTGCTCGAGGCCGGGTTCACGAGCGTCCGGGATCTCGGCAGCACCGTCGGGCTGGGGCTCGGGACGCCATCGACGACGGCGACGTGCCCGGGCCGCGCATCTACACCAGCGGCCGGGCGATATCCCAGACGGGCGGCCACGGGGACGCCCACTTCCTCCCGTACGAGTGGGCCGGCGAGGGCGGGCTCGGCATCGCCGAACTGGCCGACGGCGAGGCGGAGTGCCGGAAGGCCGCCCGCCAGCGGCTCCGCGACGGCGTCGACTGTCTCAAGATCATGACGACCGGCGGGGTCCTCTCCGAGCAGGACGAACCGGACCACCCGCAGTTCACCGACGACGAGATCCGGGCGCTCGTCGATGAGGCCCACCGGGCCGGCCTGCCGGTCGCCAGCCACGCACAGGGGACCGCCGGCGTCAAAGCCGCGCTGGAGAACGGCGTCGACACCATCGAACACGGCTTCTACCTCGACGACGCGGCGATCGACCTGTTGCTGGAGACCGACGCGACGCTCGTCCCGACGCTCGCGATTATGTTCCGCATCGTCGAGGCCGGCACGGACCACGGCGTCCCCGAGTACGGGCTCCGGAAGGCCCAGGAAGCGTTCGAGGCCCACGTCGACTCGGCCCGGCGCGCCCACGAGGCCGGCGTCCCGATCGCCACCGGCACCGACTTCATGGGCGCTCCGCTCGTGCCGCACGGCGAAAACGCCCTCGAGCTGGAGCTACTCGTCGAGGAGATCGGGCTGTCGCCGCTGGGGGCGATCGAGGCCGCCACCGGCGTCGCGGCCCGGACCGTCCCAGGCGACGTCGGCGAACTCCGCGAGGGTGCTCACGCGGACTTCGTCGCCCTCGACGCCGATCCGCGGGACGACATCGGCGCCGTCCGGGAGGTCGCGGCGGTCTATCGGGGTGGCGAGCGGGTCGTGGACGGTGCGAGCGATTTATAGTCGCGAATCGGCAACGCATCGTATGGACCGGCAGAAGGTGATCGCGCTGTTCTTCGCGCTGCTCATGATGACCTCCATGGTCGCCTACGCGGCGTCGCTGTTCTGACGCCAGGTGGGTTAGCCGTCGCCCCAGACGTCCGACAGCGGGTGGTCCTCGATGCCGCCGGCGTCGTCGTCCGACGCACTCGACTCCGCCCCGCCGGTTCGCCCACTGCCCGTTTTGGAGCCGTTCGTCCGTGCACCGTCCGTCCCCGAGCCGCGGCCACCGTTGGCACCGGATTCGCCGGCCGAGGCCGAGCCGGACTGCGAGCGCGCCGATCGGCCCGAGGTGGCGGACGGCCTGGCCGTCGGGTCGGCATCGCCGAGCGCCGCCTCGGGGTCGAACGCCGGGAGGTCGGGCCGGGTCATCCGGTCGACCTGCGCGGCGAACCAGTCCGGTGTGTCGCCGCGAGCGCGCTCGAAGAGGTCCAGCAGCGACGAGTCGGCGAGGTAGGTGGCGCCGTGGTCGTCCGGCGACCGGACGACGCGGCCGCAGGCCTGGATGACGGTCCGGAGCGCCGAGCGGTAGTACCAGGCCCACTGGTCGTCCTCCAGCCGGCGGGCGACCCGGGAGTCGTTCGTGTTCGGGTACGGCGCCTTGCAGAGCACCTGCCAGCGGCACCGCTCGCCCTCGAGGTCGAGCGCCTCCTCCATCTTGACGGCGACGAAGACGTCGGGGGCCTCACGCCGCTTCCAGTTGGCCAGCGCGGCGTCGCGGGTGTGGCGGTCGTGGCCCCGGACGCGGCCGGCGACGCCGAACTCCCCGAGCAGCGAGCGGAGCCGGTCGGCGATGTCGTAGGAGTGGGCGTGGACGAGGCCCTTCTCGTCGTCGTGTTTCGCCATCAGGCTGACGACGATACGGGCGACGTCCGGGAGGGTGTCGTCGCGGTGTTCGTAGGTCATCTTGCCCTGCGTGACGTCGTACAGCGGCCGGTGCTCGACGGGGAACGTGTGGGGGACGTCGACCAGGGCGACGTCGCCGGGGTCGAGGCCGACACCCCGACAGAACGCGTGCTTGTCGAGGATGGTCGCCGACAGCAGCGCGAACTTCGTGCCGCGGTCCCAGACGGTGTGGTGGAGGTACAGCGCCGGGTCCATCGGCTTCACGGTCACGGCGCCGACCGCGTCGTGCTGATCCGCGATCCAGGTCGTCGGGCTCTCGGGGTCCCGGAGGTCATCCAGCAACCAGCCCAGGTCCCGGACGAGCTCCGCGAGCCGGTCCCGCTCCTCGGCCTCGCTCGGGGTCAGCTCCGCCTTGGCCCGGAGTTCCTCCTGGCGGCGCGAACACACGGTCGTCAGGCGGTCGGCGTAGCGCTCGACCTCGGCGAGCCCGTCGATCTCCGGGGGTTCGCAGGCGTCCCACACGGGCACGGTCGACGGCGACAGCTCGATGGTGGCGTACATCTCCGCCCACTCGGCGAGGCCGTGGGCCTCGTCGATCACGACGACGTCGCGTTGCCCGAAGACGTCGCTGCCGGCGGTCCGCATGAAGTACGCCAGCGTCATCGCGGCGATGGGCTGGTTCGACGCGATGGCGCGGTCCGAGAAGTACGGACACCGGTGCTTCACGGGGCAGTCGAAGCCGCGCTCGCGGGCACACGGCGCCCGGTCCACGGGGGTGTCGGTCTCGCCGGGCAGGATGCAGTCGTAGTTCGACTTCCCGCGGACGACGCGGAGGTCGGAGAGTAGCGGGTCGCCGGCGACGTCGTCGATCTGGGACACCTGCGGCGTCGTGTAGTAGGCGCCGACGGGCTCGACGTGGTCGGCCTCGCCGGGTCGACGGGCGCAGCCGGCGATGGCGCGCGCCAGCAACGACTTGCCGCTGCCGGTCGGCGCGCGCACCAGCACGACGTCGTTGCCCGCCTCGTAGGCCGCCCCGATGTCCTCGAGCGCCGCCCGCTGGGCGCCGCGGAACTCGGGGGCCGGAAACTCCGCCAGGATGCGCGTCGAGTCCACGGCGGAATCGACCCACGGCACCGTCCTAAACCCATCGGCTCCGAGGCGGTCGGACACCGGTTCGGAACGGGCACGACGCCGGCGCTACTCCGGTGGTCTCGGGAGCGCTCCGGAGCCGTCCCCACGACTCATAGCAACCGCTTTTGCCGGGTCCCACGACCGGCCACCCGTGCTCAGGGGACTCGACGCCGGCGCCGCGGCCCGCAGCGATTACGAGCCACCCGTCGTCCGGGTCGCCGGCCGCGAGCCGCTGCCGGTCACCGTCACGATCCACGTGCACGAGCGCCCGTCCCCGGGCTGCTGGCGACGGTTCGAGGCCGCCCTCGACCGGCTCGAGCTGCTCGAGGACGCGGGCATCGTCCGGTCGGTGCGGGCCGTCGCCTGGCCCGCTCGGGCGATCCCGGCCTGCGACGCAGAGCCGGCCGTCCGCTCGCTGGTCCGGTCGTTCCGCCGGGCCGCCGGCCCGGAGGCCATCGAGGCATTCTACGACCTCGACGCCGACGCGGTGACGGTTCCCGAGCTGGCGCTCGTCGTCCGGCGGGCCGGCACGATCACCGACCTCTACCCCCGGCGGACCGACGACGGCGACGTATCCGCCGCGACCGGGCTCGAGCGATTGGTCGCGGGCGGCGACCTGGAGACGCTCGGTGAGGAATCGAATCAGTCGGTCTCGGCGGACATCCTCGAGGAATCCGGGCCGCCGGCCTCGAGCGACGACCGCCGGAAGCAGCAGTCAACCCCGGATGGGGTGGACGAAAACGGACGCGAGGCCGGCGGCGAGCCGCTCACTCCCCCGTGAGCGCGGTCACGTCGGCCGGGTCGGGGTCCTCCGGGAGGGCGTCGATGCAGTCGAAACAGAGGAAGAACTCGCTGCCGTCGGGGAACTCCAGGGTCATCCCGCCGGTCCCCTCGGGGTCGGACGACCAGAACCCGGAGATGCCGCCGCCGATGGCGACGTCGGCGCCGCACGAATCGCAGGGATCGCTGCCCATGCGGCCGCTTGCGACCGGACGCGGATAAGCCGACGGCCTCACCGCGGCGGGTTGACCGCGAGGCCGTCGGCGACGAGCGGGACCGCTACGAGCGAGCCGACGGCCATCGCGGCCCAGAGGGGAACGGCGGAGAGCTGACCGACGAGCCAGGCGACGAGCAAGACGAGGCAGATGGACCCGAGCAGGAGGTCGTACCGGGAGAGCCGGTCGGGGCCCACGGGACGCAGTTCGTCCGGCGAGCGCGGACGACCGGTGCCGAGGCTGCCGCTGATTGGCTGACGCTCCGACACGTACATCACCTCTACCGCGATCTAACGACGTCATCCGACTAAAATCTTACTTCAAAACCACTGCGGTGATTATAACTTGTATTTAAAAATCATACGACGAACGTCTGCCGCGGTTCTCCGTGACGTTACAGGGTCTTTCCGGACGGGTGCCACGGTTATGTGGCTCGCTACCGTAGCCCACGACATGGAGCTCGACTGCGAGGGGTGTGCCGGCTGTTGTCTCGACTGGCGGCCGCTGGCCCCCGAGTCGGTCGACCCCGACCACGAGCGCCGCGGCCGTCTCGACCCGCTCGACGACGCCTACAACCTCGTGCCGCTGACCAGCGACGAGGTCCGCGGGTTCGTCCGCGCCGGCCTCGGTGACGCCCTCACGCCGCGGCTCTTCGCCGGCGACGACGTCACGGTGACGGTCGACGGCCACGACCTCGCCGCCGTCGACGGTCGGCCCGCGTTCCTGATGGGGCTCCGGACGGCGCCCAAGCCCGTTGCACCGTTCGGCACCGACCCGGCGTGGCTGTCGGCCTGCGTGTTCCTGGACCCCGGGACGCTCCAGTGCCGCATCCACGGCGACGCGCGGTACCCGGACGCCTGCGCGACCTACCCGGCCGACAACCTGGCGCTCGACGCCGAGACGGAGTGCGAGCGCGTCGAGGCCGCGTTCGGCGGCGACCGGCTCCTCGACGCCGCCCCCGACGGCGCCGCTCCGCTTACCGGCACCGCCGCGCTCGGCGCGACCGTCTTCGCCCACCCCGATCCCGACCGGCTATCGGGGGGCGTCGACCGGATCGTCAACGGGACCCCGACGCCCGCCGACCGCGCCGAGTTCGTCGCGGTGGCCGCCGCCTCGCGGCCCGGCAGCCTCGAGGTCGACCCGGACCGCGTCGCCGACGCCCGCGAGGCCGTCCTTGCGGCCGATTCCTGGGTCGGCCGTGCCGTCGCGGCGTGGCTCGACCGCGTCGGCGACGACCCGGACCCGGCGCTGGGCGCCACGGTCGAGGAACGCCGCTGTGCCCCCCGACACCGGGCTGGGAGTAGCGGGGCTGGCACCCGCAGCGCTCGGCCGACCGGCCGTTGCTCGGAACGGACGGCCCGCCGCCCGCCGCCCGCCCGCTCGTCGACGGCATCGGAACCACCGTCGGCGTCACCGACGACCACGTCTGGGTCGAGCGCACACCGTTCGACGAGGCCCGTGGGGCGCTCGAGGCCGAGCGCCCCCTTCCCTCGGCCCCGCTCCCTGCTGGCGACTATCTGCCACCGGGAATCGCCGCGACCGGCCGGACACAACCCTCGTCGGCACCCGAGATCTGCCACGGTTGTCCATCCACCGCGGACCGCCGTTGTTCCCTCGCTGCCGGGTCACGTGACGCCGGTGACGTCCGTAGCCGGCGGCTGTCGGGCGCGGGGCGCGTCGGAGAATGACGGGGCCCTACTGGGACTTCATCTCCTCGAACTGGTCGAGCAGCGCTTCCGCCGAGTCGCCCGAGTCGTACTCGAGTTCGCCCTCGTAGTTGGTCCGCTCGTCGTCGAAGGCCGCGTCGACGCTGGAGGTCTTCTGCTCGCGGCGCTCGTGCTCGTCCTCGTCATAGGCACCCATTGACATGGTAACCACACACCCACTATCGGATTGTCCATAATCAATGTATCGGGGATATTGTCCGGGGTTTTAAATAGGGCCGCGCGACGGCGCGGCCCCGAACGCAACCGGTAAACGACGCGACCACCTACGACGACCGTGGCTGGTCCCCTCCGATTCCGCCGGTCGAACGAGACCTGGACCCGCGACCGGGTCCGGTCGCAACTGCTCGCGCCGCTCGAGGCGTCCTTCGGCGCCCGGCTCGAGGACCCCTGGTTCGCGGTTGCCGACGACCGCTACGACGCCGCCCGGATCGAGATGGACAACGGCGACGTCGCCCTGTTCTGCTTCCGGCCCGACCGGGCGTACTGGCTCGGCAACACGGAGACGCCGGAGCCGCTGTGGCGGACCGACAAGGAGACGTTCGACGAGGCGCCGTACGCCGTCTCCCGGTGGGTCCAGCGCGAACTCACCGCCCGGCTCGAGGTGACCGACCCCTGGCTGGCCGAGTACGAGTACATCACCTGGTTCTTCCTCCCGGTGTTCTGCTCGAAGGACGGCCGCCACACCACGCGGCGGTTCTTCGACGAGGACGCCGCCGGCTTCCCCGACGCCACCCGCGAGGCCGGCCTCGGGTTCTACGAGTCGCTGCTCGCGACCGGCGTCCTCGACGCCCACCGCTACACGATGGCCTCGAAGCTCGGCACCTCGCCGGGCTACGACGTCGGCCGGATGCGCGCGACGATGGCCGAGTTCAACGCCGCGAAGATACTCGCCGACGCCGGCCTCGGGTTCGTCCCCGAGGTCGAGCAGGACAGCGGCCACGCGCTGGACTTCGCCGTCGACGACCACCTCGTGGAGGTGACCAGGCCCGAACCGCCCGCCCGGCGCTCGAACGCCGACCACCCCGTCGCCGCCGTCGAGGAGACCGGCGGCGCCAAGCGCACCGACCAGCTCGCGGCCCACCCGGACTCGGCGCTGTTCATCGACTGTACCTCCTTCGGGGACGACGAGTGGGCGGCCGTCCGCGGCGAGCAGCCCACCGTCGGCCACGAGCCGACACTCGTGTTCCGCGCCCGCCCGACGGGCCGGGTCGAGGGCTACCGCCACGGCCGGTTCCCCTTCGACCTCGATCGAGCCATCGAGTGGGTCTGACCGGCCGGTAGACCGGGTTCCGACGGCAGACGGCCCCAGCGGCGGTGAAAAAGTGGTAAGTAACCCCCGCTGCAAGTTTTGCCACATGCAGACGCTGTTGCTCGACCGGGAGAACGTCGCCCACAACGCCCGGATGCCGACGGTCATCCCGGCCGTCGAGGAAGCGTTCGCGGCCTACCAGCACGGCAACGTCCAGATGCCCGCGAAATCCTACATCGACCTCCCGGCCTACAACGGCGACTTCCGGTCGATGCCGGCCTACATGGCCGCCGACGACTGGGACGCCGCCGGCATCAAGTGGGTCAACGTCCACACCGACAACCCCGACGACCACGACCTCCCGACCGTGATCGGCACGATGATCTACTCCGACCCCGAGACCGCCTTCCCGCTGGCCATCATGGACGGCACGACGCTCACCCGGCAGCGCACCGGCGCGGCCGCCGCCGTCGCGACCGACCACCTCGCCGTCGAGGACGCCACCTCGCTCGGCATCGTCGGCGCCGGCGTGCAGTCGTACACCCAGCTCGAGGCCATCGCCGAGGTCCGACCCATCCAGGCGGTCGTCGTCGCCGACAAGGACCCGGCCGCCATCGAGGCCTTCGTCGACCGCTTCGACGACGACTTCGACGTCCGCGGCGGCACGATCGCCGAGGCGGCGGCCTGCGACGTCCTCTCGACGGTCACGCCCGTGACCTCGCCCATCGTCGACGCCGCCGACGTCGGCGACCACACCCACGTCAACGCCATGGGTGCGGACGCCGAGGGCAAACAGGAGCTCGACCCCGACATCCTCCTCGACGCCAAGGTCGTCATCGACGACTACGAGCAGTGCGTCCACTCCGGAGAGATCAACGTGCCGTGGGACGCCGGCATCGTCGGCGACGCTGACCTCTACGGCGAACTCGGCGAGATCGTCACCGGCGCCCGCGAGGGCCGGACGCCCGGGGACGGCGTCACCGTGTTCGACTCCACCGGGCTCGCCATCCAGGACGTCGCCGCCGCCCACGTCGTCTACGAGCACGCCAACGAGGACGGCGAGGGCACCCCGTACGCGCTCGTGGACACCGAGGTTCGGTGACTACTTCCTGACGATCGTTTGTGGACAACGCTATTCGATTGTCAGCGCGCCCGGATTATGAATTAGCCCCGCTAACTGCTTCCGAAGCCCTCGGACGACTACGGTCGCGCGGCTCGTTGGGCGCTTCGCTCGCTTGGCTCGGTCCAGTGCTTGCGTCGCCGGGTTCTCGTAGCCGGTCTCGCCCGTCGAGTCCACCAGGGACCGCACCGCGACCGCGCCACAGTCCTCACCAGCCGACGCCCTCACCCTCGCTACCTCACGGCTCGCTCCGCTCGCCGTTCGGTCCTTCGGCGGCGCTCCCGTTGGTCGCGCCGCCCGCCGCGAGTGCTCGCCGCGAGCGGCGGTCGGCCAGCCACGCGCCATGCCGAACAGCCAACATCCTGGTGGACTGAAAGCTCTCGGCGCGCTCGCGCCGAGAGCTTTCCAGGGCAGGTTCGCGCGGGTTCCCCGAACGTTTCACGTCGAGTGTTTGCGCCCTCACCGAAACCGTCGGAGCCGTGGGACTGTCGGATGGAAAGCTTAAGGGCCGAACCCCCACTGGGTTCGGGCAACTGGACCGCTATGCACGACGACGGTTACGACCATACGGCGGTCGAACGACGGTGGCAGCAGGCCTGGGACGAGGGCTCCGCGTACCGCACGCCGGACGACGTCGACGACCCCACCTACGTCCTCGGGATGTACCCCTACCCGTCCGGCGAGTTGCACATGGGCCACGTCCGGAACTACACCATCACGGACGCCTACGCGCGGTTCCGCCGGATGCGCGGCGACGACGTCCTGCACCCGATGGGCTGGGACGCCTTCGGCCTCCCCGCCGAGAACGCCGCCAAGGAGCGCGACACGAACCCCCGCGACTGGACGTTCGACTGCATCGAGACGATGAAGGGCCAGATGGAGTCGATGGGGTTCGGCTACGACTGGGAGCGGGAGGTCACGACCTGCCGACCGCGCTACTACCGGTGGAACCAGTGGCTGTTCCGGCGGTTCGTCGAGGAGGACCTCGCGGAGCGCCGGGACGCCGACGTGAACTGGTGTCCGTCCTGCGAGACGGTGCTGGCCGACGAGCAGGTCGAGGGGGAGGCGGAGCTGTGCTGGCGCTGCGACACGCCGGTCGAGGAGCGGGAGCTGGCGCAGTGGTTCCTGAAGATCACCGAGTACGCCGACGAACTCGTCGACGACATCGACGAACTGGAGGGGTGGCCGGACTCCGTCCGGCAGATGCAGCGCAACTGGATCGGCCGCCAGGAGGGGTCGACCGTCGAGTTCGAGGTCGAGGGCTACGGCCCCGTCGAGGCGTTCACGACGCGCCTCGATACGATCCACGGCGCGACGTTCTTCGCGCTGGCGCCGGACCACCCCGTCAGCGAGGAGCTGGTCGAGGCGGACGAGGCCGTCCACGAGTTCGTCCACCGCGAGGCCGACCCGGAGGGCGACGAGCCGAACGGCGTCGACACCGGCCTCGTCGCGACCAACCCCGTGACGGGCGAGGAGCTGCCGGTGTTCGTCGCCGACTTCGTGCTGACGGACGTCGGCACCGGCGCGCTGTACGGCGT
>CAZATR010000027.1:0-19893 GCA_964488035.1 uncultured Natronomonas sp. | reverse complement strand
TCGATAAAGGTGCGGCCGGCCTGGCCGATGGTATGCAGCGGGCCGAACCGCAGGACTTCAGCCGCGTGCTGTCGTCGATGTGCACCGAGCCACATCCGGCGGCCCGCGAGGCGGCCGAGCGGTTCCTCGCCACGAACCCCGGCGACCCCGGCACCTACGAGACCGTCGCAAAGCTCGAACGCGAAGCCATCGACCTGCTCGGCCGGGTCGCCGGCCTCGACGACGCCGCCGGCTACGTCTCCTCCGGCGGCACGGAGGCGAACGTCCAGGCGGTCCGCATCGCCCGCAACCGCGCGTCGACCCGGCAACCGAACTTCGTGGCGCCGGCGTCGGCGCACTTCTCGTTCCGGAAGGCCGCCGATATCCTCGGCGTGGAACTCCGGACGGCGCCGCTGGAGGACTACCGCGCGAACCTCGACGGCGTCGCCGAGCTCGTCGACGACGACACCGTCCTCGTCGTCGGCGTCGCCGGCTCGACGGAGTACGGCCGCGTCGACCCGATCCCGGCGATGGCCGAGATGGCGGCCGACGTGGACGCGCTCTGTCACGTCGACGCCGCCTGGGGCGGGTTCGTCCTCCCGTTCACGGAGCACGCCTGGGATTTCTCCGACGCCGACGTCGACACGATGACCATCGACCCGCACAAGATGGGGCAGGCCGCGGTGCCGGCCGGCGGCCTGCTGGCGCGGGGGCCGGAGCTGCTCGACGAGCTCGCCATCGACACGCCGTACCTCGAGTCGACCTCGCAGGTGACGCTGACCGGAACCCGCAGCGGCGCCGGCGTCGCGTCGGCGGTCGCGGTGATGGAGGAGCTGTGGTCCGAGGGCTACGAGGCCCAGTACCGCCGCTCGCAGACGAACGCCGACTGGCTCGCCGCGGAGGTTCGGTCGCGGGGCTTCGAGGTGGTCGATCCGGTCCTCCCGATCGTCACGATCGACCTCCCGCACGACCTGATCGCCGACCTCCGGGACCGCGGCTGGCGGCTCTCCCGCACGGAGGCCGACGAGGCCCGTGTCGTCTGCATGCCACACGTCACCCGCCCGATGCTCCAGGAGTTCCTCGCGGACATCGACGAGCTCACGGGCACCGACGCGAGCTATCGCTGATCCGTCGCCGCCAGCCGGGGCCTGCGGGCCTCGCGTCGACGGTAGTCGCCGTGTATTATTCCTCGGTGTCGTCCCCGTCGTCGGCGCTCCCGTGGGTGCCGATCGGGTCGTCCAGGTCCACCGCGATCAGCCCCTCGTCCTCGTCGTGGTCCGGCTCGAACTGCGTGGTGACGTCCGGCACCAGGTCGTACTCCTCAAGGAACGCCTTCGGCGCGATGGTGCCGCCCGAGTCGGTCTTCGTCACCGAGTAGGCGGCGTCGTCGGCCTCGCTGTCGGCGACCGGCTCGATGCCGACCTGGTTCGCGTCGCCGTCGTAGTACATGATGGCGCCGTCGTCGTCCTCGAAGTAGGCCTCCAGCGCGGCGCGGTTGATCCCGATGCTGCCCGACTTGCGGAGCGACACCATCGGATCGGTTCCCGGCGGCCGCCCGCGCCCGCTCCCGGCGTCCTCGAACTTCTCGAATCCCATACCCCGGATTTCTACAGCCAAATGGTTAATCCTTTCCCCAAACCCGTTTTTCGTCGCGGACGGCCACGCCGATTTGTCTAGGGATCCGGTTTTGGAGAATGACGTCGCCGTTCCAGCACTGAATTTTCTATTGGCGGGCGGGGGTCCTCGCGGTCGACCGCCGCCCGCCGACACGGCCTCACGCGGCGGAACAAGGTTTTTGTCGCCGGGCCGTCGACACCAGTTCGAATGGCTCACGGGCCTCGATCCCGCGGTATGCGTCCGCTCCCGTGAGCCGCGCGTGGAACGTCCGAGCCGGCCCAGCGCGTCGCCGTCACCGGGCGTCGAAACCGCGACTTCTTCGACCGCTTCCCCGCGGAGTACCGTGCCCGACCACCGGTCGACGAGAACCGCACACCATGCCACGAGGAAACCAGCGGGGTTTTGCCCCTCGACGGAGCCAGTGATAGTATGCACGAGGAGTTCCCCACCGACGAGCCGGCGGTGGTCACCTGCGGGCTGCCGTACGCCAACGGCGACCTGCACGTCGGCCACCTCCGGACCTACGTCAGCGGCGACGCGCTCTCGCGAGCCCTCGAGCGCGTCGGCCAGGACGTCGCCTTCGTCTGCGGCTCGGACATGCACGGCACCCCGATCGCCGTCAACGCCGCCGAAGCGGGCGTCGACCCGGAATCGTTCGCGCTGGAGTACCACGAACAGTACCAGGAGACGTTCCCGGAGTTCAACGTCGTGTTCGACAACTACGGCCACACCCACGACGAGACGAACACCGAGCTGACCCGCGAGTTCGTCCGCTCGTGGATCGACGGCGACCACGTCGTCGAGAAGGAGATCGAGGTCGCCTGGGACGCCGAGGCCAACCAGCCGCTGCCGGACCGGTTCGTCGAGGGCACCTGCCCGTACTGCGGGGAGGCCGCCCGCGGCGACGAGTGCGACGAGGGCTGCCAGCGCCACCTCGAACCGGGCGAGATCGAGGACCCCGTCTCCACGATCACCGGGAACCCGGCCGAGTACCGCACCCGGCCGCACAAGTTCCTGCGGCTGTCGGACTTCCAGGACTACCTCCAGGGCTTCATCGACCGCCTCGAGGGCACCGACAACGCGAAGAACCAGCCCCGGGAGTGGATCGAGGGGGAGCTCCAGGACCTCTGTATCACCCGCGACATGGACTGGGGCATCGACTACCCCGGCGACGATACCGCCGACGATCCCGACGGGTCGAACAGTACCGAGGAGGACCTCGTCCTCTACGTGTGGGTCGACGCCCCGATCGAATACGTCGCCTCGACCAAGCAGTACTCCGAGCGAGTCGGCCCCGACACCTACGACTGGGAGGCCGTCTGGACGAACCGCGGGACGGCCGAGGAACCGGACGGCGGCGAGATCGTCCACATCATCGGCCACGACATCATCCAGCACCACACCGTCTTCTGGCCGGCGATGCTGCGTGGCGCCGACTACAACGAGCCCCGCGCCGTGATGGCCTGCGGGTTCGTCAACCTCGACGGCGACGCCTTCTCCACCTCCCGGAACCGCGCCGTCTGGGCCGACGACTACGTCGAGTCGGGCCTCCATCCGGACCTCTACCGGTACCACATCGTCACCGGCAGCGAGTTCGTCGCCGACGTGGACTTCTCCTGGGACGGCCTCCAGGAGCGCGTCAACAACGAGCTCGTCGGGACGCTCGGGAACTTCTGCTACCGGTCGCTGTTGTTCGCCGAGCGCAACTACGGCGGCACCCCCGACGCCACGGTCAGCGACGAGGTCCGCGCGGAGATCGAGGACGCCATGGCCGAGTTCCGCGCGGCCATCAACGACTACCGCGTCCGCGGGCTCGGCCAGGTCCCCGTCGAACTCGCGCGGTTCGGCAACGAGTACATCCAGCGCCACGAGCCCTGGAAGCTCACCGACGACGACCCCGGGCTGGCGGCGCAGGTCATCCGCGACTGCGTCCAGCTCTCGAAGGCCCTTGCGGTCCTCATGGAGCCCGTCCTGCCCGGGAAGGCCGAAGACCTGTGGCGCCAGCTCGGCGAGTCCGGCGGCGTCCACGACACCCGGCTTGAGGACGCGCTGGCCGCCCCGCCCGAATCCTTCGACGAGCCGAGCGAGCTGTTCGACAAGCTCGAGGACGACACCGTCGACGAGCTGAACGCCCAGCTCGAGGCGCGCATCGAGGCCGCCGACGCCGACGGCGATGGTGAGGCGGCCGCCGCCGATGCAACCGATTCCGAAACCGACGACACCGACACCATGGATCCGGAACCCATCGCCGACGACCGCGTCCCGTTCGACGACTTCACGGACCTCGACGTCCGCGTCGCCGAGGTGCTCGAAGCCGAACCGATCGAGGGCGCCGACGACCTCGCCCGCCTGGAGGTCGACCTCGGCGTCGAGACCCGCCAGATCGTCGCCGGCATCCAGCAGCTCCACGACCTCGAGTCGCTGCCGGGGACCCGGATCGTGGTCGTTGCGAACCTCGAGAAGACCGAGCTGTTCGGCGTCGAATCGAACGGGATGCTGCTGGCCGCCGGCGAGCAGGCCGACCTGCTGACGACGCTCGGGGACGCCGAACCCGGGACGAAGGTCCAGTAATCGAGGGCCGAACCGAGCCGGGAGTCAACGACGGCGACCGAACCCAACACGCCTTTCCACGTCCGCCTCCAACCGCTGCTATGGCCGATCAGGACGCCGGGAGCGGGGATCCCGAGGAGGAGTGGCGGTTCCCGCTGTCCGACTTCGAGGAAGACGGCGACGGCGAGGCCGCCGGGACGGACCCGGCCGCCGCCGAGGAGGACGCGGTCGACGAGGACCCGGCCGCCGCCGAGGGTGAACCCGCGGTCCGTGAAACCATCGAGGCCGGCGACCCGACCCTGGAGGGCTCCGTCTTCGTGCTGCTCGGCGTGGCGTTCGCGCTGTTCGTCATCTCCCGGCTGGTCGTGGGCTGACCGCCGCGGCGGCAGGGGAACCATTAACGGGGTCGGGGACCGTATCCGGGGGCATGTTCGACGTCCTGGCCCAGACCGGCCCCGAGGTCTTCGGGCTCTCGGTCCCGTTCCTGCTCGTCCTCCTGGGCGCGGGCCTGATGGTCATGGAGGCGTTCGCCCCCGGCGCCCACTTCATCGTCATCGGCATCGCGCTCTTGGCGGCCGGGCTGGTCGGGCTGTTCGTCGGCCCGGTCCTCCCGGCGTTCGCGCTCCCGCTCGTGCTGGCGGCCGTCGTCATTGCGGCCGGCGGCACGGCGCTGTACGCCTACCGCCAGTTCGACTTCTACGGCGGGAAGGGCAGCGGCCAGACCTCCGACTCGGCGTCGCTGCGCGGCCAGACCGGCCGGGTCACCGAACGCGTCACGAAGCAGAGCGGCCAGGTCAAGCTGAACAACGGCGGCTTCAACCCCTACTACGAGGCGCGGGCGTTCGACGGCGAGATCGCCGAGGACGAGGAGGTCATGGTCGTCGACCCCGGCGGCGGGAACGTCGTCACCGTCGAGTCCACGTCGGTGTTCGAGGACGACATCGACCGCGAGCTGGCGGCCGACCGCGACCCCGACGACCCCGACCCCGAGACCGAGGGCGACGGCGAGCCGGCCTGATCGCCCCGGCGTCCCGACGCCCGGACCGCGACGCTGGTCGACACCCCGACCGTAACGCTGGTCGACACCCCGACCGCACTACCCGCCGACCTGTCTCCGGGGCCGTGCCAACCCTTATGCCGGGTTCGGCCCAATGCGGCGTATGTTCACTCCCCTCCAGCTGACCGGGGCCATCCTCCCGATCGTCGCGCTGCTGTTGCTGGTCATCGCCGCGGTGGCGGTCTACCAGGCGGTCGAGATCGTCAACGCCTACGAGAAGCGGGCGCTGACGGTGTTCGGCGAGTACCGGCGGCTGCTCGAGCCGGGGATCAACTTCATCCCGCCGTTCGTCGCCCGGACGTACACGTTCGACATGCGGACCCAGACGCTGGACGTCCCGCGCCAGGAGGCGATCACCCGCGACAACTCGCCGGTGACCGCCGACGCCGTCGTCTACATCAAGGTCATGGACGCCCGGAAGGCGTTCCTCGAGGTCGAGGACTACAAGAAGGCCGTCTCCAACCTCGCCCAGACCACGCTGCGGGCCGTCCTGGGCGACATGGAGCTCGACGACACGCTGAACAAGCGCCAGGAGATCAACGCCCACATCCGCCGGGAGCTCGACGAGCCGACCGACGAGTGGGGCATCCGGGTCGAGAGCGTCGAGGTCCGGGAGGTCAACCCCTCGAAGGACGTCCAGCAGGCGATGGAGCAGCAGACCTCGGCCGAGCGGAAGCGGCGCGCGATGATCCTCGAGGCGCAGGGCGAACGCCGGAGCGCCATCGAGACCGCGGAGGGGGACAAGCAGTCGAACATCATCCGGGCGCAGGGCGAAAAGCAGAGCCAGATCCTGGAGGCACAGGGCGACGCGATCTCGACGGTGCTTCGGGCCAAATCCGCCGAGTCGATGGGCGAGCGCGCCGTCATCGAGCGCGGCATGGAGACGCTGGAGGAGATCGGGCAGGGCGAGTCGACGACGTTCGTCCTCCCGCAGGAGCTGACGTCGCTGCTCAGCCGGTACGGCCAGCACCTCACCGGCAGCGACGTCGCCACCGACGGCGAGATCCTCGACAGCCTGGATTTCGACGCGGAGACGCGGGAGATGCTCGGGCTGGACGACATCGAGGAGATACTCGGCCAGATCGAGGAGGAGACCGAGATGGACGTCGAGCAGATGGAGCAGGAGGCCCAGGCGATCAAGGAGGGCGCCGACCCCGCCGACATCCGCGACCCCGACGAGGTCATCGCCGAGATGGACGAGGAGATGCCGGGCACGGGGAGTACGACCTCCGAAGGCAGCGACGTGGGCACGGGGAGTACGACCTCCGAAGGCAGCGACGTGGGCACGGGGAGCACCACGCCGGAATCCGGGGACGGCGAGTCCGGGAGCACCGACGACGGGGACGGCGACGACGGCGACGGCAGCGACGACACGGGGAAGTAACCCACGACCACCGTGGCGAAGGGGTTATACGCCGGAGCGGCCAACCCCGGGTAATGACCGAGGAGGGCGTCGACGAGAGCAAGCGGGCCACGCTCCGTCGGTTCGCGGCGCTGGGCGCCGCCACGCCGCTCGTCGGGCTCTCGGCGGCCGACGAGGGCAGCGACGTCCGGGACGCCATCGTCGGCTACCTCGCGGCGACGCCCGGGGCGCACTTCTCGAAGCTCCGCGACGACCTCCAGCTCGGCACCGGCGAGACCCAGCACCACCTCCGCCGGCTCGAGGGCGACGGCGTCGTCACCCACCGGAAGGACGGCGACTACAAGCGGTACTTCCCCGCCGGCCGGTTCACCGAGTTCGAGCAGCGCGCGCTCGGCTACCTCCGCCGGGAGACGCCGCGCCGGATGCTCATCGCGCTGCTCCGGGACCCGACCGCCAGCGGCGGCGATCTGGCGGCGGCCGCGGACGTCTCCCGGTCGACCGTCTCGAAGTACGCGGCCGAACTCGACGCGGCCGGCCTGCTCTCCCGGGCCGACGGGTACGCCGTCGAGCGGCCTGAGACGCTGTTGACGCTGGTGGTCCGGTACGCCGACTCCTTCGGGGCCGAGGCCGTCGCGGTCGCCGACGAGGCCGACGGCCTCCTCCGGTACGACCCCTGAGCGGCGGACCCCGACCCGTCGGTCCGTGACGATCGACCTGCGGCAGCGCCGCCGTTGGTCGTTGACACGCCGAGAAACGCGATGGGCAGCGCGCCCGTGTCGGCCGTCGATCTCAGACCGTGACCTTCCAGGTGGTGCCGGAGGAGTAACCCCACTTCTCGACGTCGACGTCGACGTCCCCCTCGCGGATGGCGGTCATGTTGGTGCCGACCTCCTTGGCTGACATCCCGAGTTCCTCGCCGATGAGCCGGGACTTGAAGTAGGTCTTCATCCGGCCCTCCTCGCGGAGGTACGAGAGGATGCGTCGCTGCTTCTCGCTGAGGTCGGTGGTCGGTGACGCCGCGGTCGCGCTCATAGAAACCGAGAGGGGCCACGCTACAAAAGGCGGTTTGGTACGGTCGGTCAACACGGCACAGTCGGGTGGTTTCCCTGTCTTCGAATGGTTCGATGCTATGTGAAGTGGAAGAGTATGGTACGTGAGCGAAACGTCAAGGGGAGAACCGATCGCGTTGCGGTCGGAGCATCCGCGAGCGCCCGCCGGGCGCGAGCGGTTCGCCGCGCGAGGCCGGAGGCCGAGCGCGGTAGCGGCGAGGGACCACCGCGGCGCCGCAGGCGACGCGACGGGGGCGAGCCGCTATTTTTAATGAACGTTTTTTCACGGCGCGCGCAGCGCGCCGTGCAAAAGGTTCTATTTGATGATCTCGCCGACCGCGAAGTTCGACTTCACCTCGGAGATCTCGACCTTGACGCGCTCGCCGACCTCGCCGCCGGGAACGATGATGACGTAGCCGCGCTCGACGCGGGCGATGCCGTCGCCCTGCTTGCCGAGGTCCTCGATCTCGACGTAGCGGATCTCGCCGGCCTCGACCGGGGGTTGCGGTTCGTCGCTCGGTTCGGCGTCGGCCGAGGCGGTCGTGCCGCCGGCGTCGCCGGCGACCAGCGCGACGCGGTACGTGTCGCCGACGTCGATGGAGCCGGTCTCGACCTCCCGGCGCGGGACCTCGACGACGTATCGGTCCTCGGTCTCCTCGACCTCGGCACTGAACAGACACAGGAGCTTATCGGAGATTTCCATAGACCTTCGCCCCCAACATGCGACGGGCCCGTATAGAAGCTACCGACTGTCGACAGCCCCCGGTCGGGCGCTACCAGTCCTCCAGCGGCGTGCCGTCGGGCCGCTTGGGGCCCTCGGAGTCGTGGACGACCACGCCGTCGGCGTCGGGCCTGGGCTCGTAGGTCTCCCGGACCGCGAGGGCCTCCTCCAGGTCGCGGATCGCTCGCTCCTTGAGCGCCGCGGCCAGTTCTTCGGCGTCGCCCCGCGAGATGTCGCGGCCGAGGCCCTCGCACTCGTGGGCGCGGACGGGACCCTCGCGGTCGACGGCCGCGCCCATCGGCTGGGCGAGCGCCGCCTCCCCCTCCATCGCATCATTCCCGTCCGTCCCGTCGTTCTCGCCGTCGAGCACGACGCTGAACGGGTAGGTGCGACAGATGAGCGGCCGGTCGGCGTGGACGGTGCAGGCCCCGGTGCCGTCATCCGCCTCATCGTAGAACGTGCAGTCGCCGCAGGCGTCGGTCCGGAGCGCCCACTCGAACGTCTCGCCCTCGGGCCCGTCGTCGCCGTCGCTGAGGCCGTAGGGCATCGGGCGGGCGACGTCGCGCCAGTCGTAGGACGCCTCGAAGGCGTCCTCGGCGGCCGCCTGCATGCTCCGGACCTCGTCGGGAAAGACGGTGGCGGTGTGCTCCTCCACCTCGCCATCGTCATCGCCGTCGGCGGGTTCGACGGCCTTACAGCAGCCGCCACAGCGCGTGCACTCGAAGCCGATGGCCTCGATGGCGTCGGCCAGCGCGGCCACCGAGAGCGCCTCGGCGCGTTCGAGTTCGGCCTCGAGGTCCATGGCGGCTGGTTCGGGGCCGCGGGGATAAGGGATGTGCTCGCAGTGACACCGGTGCCGGTGCGCTCACAGCGGCCCCGGTGCGTGCGGCCGGCGGCTACCCGGGGACGGCCCGCTCGCCGTCCCACCGGACCCGGCCCTCGACGGCGAGCTTCTCGAGGTGGGCGCGGACGGTGGCGGCCGCCAGGTCGCGGACGCCGGCCAGGTCCTTCTCGTAGGCGGCATCCAGGACCTCGGGAACCGCGCGGTGGCCGTCCCGAACCGCCGATAGCACCCGGCGCTCCCGGTCGAGCCGATGTCGGATCAGCCGCTCGCAGGTCGCCCGCGGGTCGTCGATGACGGGACCGTGGGCCGGCAGGATGCGGTCCGGCGCCAGCCCGCTGACGCGACGGAGCGACGTGAGGTAGGCGCGCATGTCGCCCTCGGGCCAGCCGACGACGACGCTGCCAGCCGCGACGGCGAGGTCGCCGGCGACGAGCGCCTCGGGGGTCTCGAAGGCGACGTGCTCCGGCGCGTGACCGGGGGTGTCCCGCACGACGATGGGTCCGTCGCCGGTCTCGATAGCCGTTCCCTCGGCGAACGTGCGGTCCGGATCGACGCCGGTCGCGTCCGCAAAGTCGGCCTCGCGGCCCCGCCGGCACCAGACGGTGGCGTCGGCTGCCGCGGCGACGTCCGCCACGGCGCCGACGTGGTCCCGGTGGTGGTGCGTGACAGCCACGTGGTCGACGCGATCCAGCTCGGTCTCGATGCGGGGGTCCGACGACGCCGGGTCGACCGCCAGGGCCCGGGACTCGCCGAGGACGTAGCAGGCGGTGTCGCCGGTCGGTGCCCGGGTCGGGACCTCGACGGGGACGCGCTCCACGCGCATGCCTCGTGGTGGAACGGCGGTGGCTTAAGCTGTGGGTAGCGGGTCGGGAGCATCCGCGAGGGAACGGTGGGAGACGCGACCAGCGGGAGCGTCTCCGTAAGTGGAGCGGTAGATCCGCGAGACGAGCGACCGAGCGGTTAGCTCGCCCGAAGGGCAAGTAGCGCCGAGCGACTAACGCGACGCGAAGCGTCGCGGCTGGAGCGAGGCGCTATTTTTCGTCGACGTTTTTGCCGCGAGCGTGCAAAAGGTCGTGGGTCTAGTTAACGAGAAAGTACACCTGCTTCCGCGCGTCGTGGAAGGAGTACCGGGAGTCGACGAGGTCCTCCTCCTCGAGGCGGTTCAGCGCGTACCGGACGGTCCGGTCGGGCAACAGCGACTCGTCTGCCAGCTGGCCCTGCGAGAGCGGGGAGGCGCCCTCCAGCACCTTGGCGACGAGCTTCGCGCTCGGGGGCAGTTCGCGGAGGCGGTCCCGGAACTCGGGGTCCGCCAACGGTGAGTCGGCCTGGCGTGAGCGTTCCTCCGTGGTCGTGCTCATACTGGGGCCTCCGTGAAACCCACTGGTAAACCTTCGCTATATGTGTGACAAAACAATACCTACACTCAAGTGTGTATAATGGCCCCTTATACTCTCGGTTCTTACATGATGTTCGTTCGAAACGCCGTGGGAACCGGGGTCGGAGCGGCCGGTTCTTCACGGACGTTTGATGAGGCCGGCCGGGCCACAGGGTGTACATCGATTCGGTTGCGGCAATTCTTCTCAAGCCCTGGAGGGGTTCCCGGCCGAACTCGGCCGACTCGGATCCGGTCGGCGCCAGCGGCGGGTCGCCCCGATTCCGGGGTGTGTTACCCCCGGCTGGGACTCGCGCGCGGTGGATGAGGGACGGGCTATCCACGGTGGGGTCACAAGACCGTAGTGTGTGGCGGCCGTCCCGACGTCATGGCCTCGATCCCCGAGTCCTACCACGACCTCTTCGACAAGCGGACGTTCGCGCACCTCTCGACGGTCATGCCGGACGGCACGCCCCACCCGACGCCGGTCTGGATCGACTACGACGCCGACGCCGACCGGCTGCTCGTCAACACCGCCCGCGGCCGGCGGAAGGAGCGCAACGTGCGGACGAACCCCGCCGTCGGGGTGAGCATGTGCGACCCGGCGGACCCCTACCGGTACGTCTCGGTGCTGGGCGAGGTGGCGGCCCTCACCGAGGACGGTGCCGTCGCGCACATCGACGCGCTGGCGCGGCGGTACATGGACGTCGAGACGTACCCGAACCACGGCGAGGAATCGGGTGCGCGAGTCGTCCTCGAGATCCGGCCCGACCGGGTGCTGACGAGCGGGGGCTGAGGCCCCGGCGTCGGGCGGTTCCGGCGCATCCAGCATCCTTTTATGCCACCGGCGGGTCGGTGGGGATAGCGTGAAGGGACGGGAGTGGTACCAGGAGCACGACATCGCGGAAGCCTACGACGACAAGCGCTTCTCGCGAGGGGGCCGGGTCATCGACCGGCGGGAGAAGGCGGCCGTCGTCGACGCCCTGACGCCGCTCGAGGACACGCGAATCCTGGAGGTCGCCTGCGGTACCGGCCGCTTCACCGTGATGCTCGCCGAGCGCGGCGCGGACATCGTCGGCGTCGACATCTCCGAGGCGATGCTCGAGCAGGGCCGCACGAAGGCCCGGGCGGCCGGCGTCGCCGACGCCATCGACTTCATGCAGGCCGACGCCGGTCGGCTCCCGTTCCCGGACGGCCACTTCGACGCCGTCTTCGCGATGCGCTTTTTCCACCTGGCGCCGGACCCGGAGGGGTTCATGTCGGAACTCCGCCGGGTCTCGGCCGAGCAGGTGTTCTTCGATACCTTCAAGCGGTACTCGACGCGGTCGATCTACAACTGGGCGCTCCCGATGGGGTCTCGGCTCTACTCCGAACGGGAGGTCCGCGAGCTACTCGTCGGGGCCGACCTCGAGTTGGCCGACGCGAGCCACGACTTCGTCGTCCCGTACGGGTTCTACCGCCAGGTCCCGGGGTGGGTGGCGTCGCCGGTCCGGGCCCTGGACACCGCCGTCGGGCGCTCCCCGATCGGCGACCGACTGGCGTCCGTCTCCTACTGGGACGCCCGGGTTCCGTAGCGAGCGGCCGCGTGACGGCGTGCGGTTCGGACCGAACGGCCGCGTGACGCGGAGCTTTTAGTACTGCGGCGCGCAAGCGGGGGTATGGACGTCTCGGTGGTCGTGCCGACGCTGAACGACCGCGACCGGCTCGAGGGCTGTCTCGCCGCCCTCGCGGCGGAGGGGCCCGACGAGGTCATCGTGGTCAACGGGCCGTCCACCGACGGGACCAGCGGGATGGTCCGCGACCGGGACGACGTCGACGTGCTGGTCGAGATCGACGACCGGAGCGTCAACACCGCCCGCAACGCCGGCCTCGACCGCGCCCGGGGCGACGCCGTCGCCTACCTGAACCCGATCGTCCGGGTCGAACCGGGCTGGACCGACGCGGTCCGCGAGACGCTGCCGGACGCCGCCGTGGCCACCGGGCCCACCCACGAGGAGCTCCGCGCCGGCGTCGCCACCGACACGGTCGAGACCCGGGCGATCCGTGGCCGCTCGGTGACGTACTTCAACGGCGGCAACGCCGCCTTCACCCGCGAGGTGCTCGAGGAGCTGGACGGTTTCGACGAGACCCTCGAGACCGGCGGCGCGCGCGACGCCGCCCACCGCCTCGCCGGCCTGGGGTACGGCGTCGCCTGGGCCTCCGAGATGTGCGTCTCCCGGGAGACGGCGACCGACGGCGGGACCGCCGAACGGGACTGGCGGCAGCGGTACCACTCGCTCGCCTACCGGCTGGCGAAGAACTACGGGCTCCACCCGACGGTGTGGTGGCGGACCGGCCGACACGGGGTCGCCGACGCCTACGCCGCGCTCCGCGACGTCGCCCGGGGCGAGGCCCGGCCGACGAGCTGGTTCGGCAACGGCCGGGACGTCCTGCTCGGGAGCGCCACCGGCTACAAGGACGGCATCCGTTCCCGGTACGCCGATCGGTCGCCGCGCCGGAACCCGAACGGCTGGAGCGCCCGGACCGACCGGGCGGTCACCGTCTACGACAGCCGGTAGCGGGTCGCCCCGCGGGCGAGGACGAGTTGCGCCGGCAATGGCGTTCGGCGGCGCGTCCGCGCTCGTGGCGGTGCCGGACGATGCCGACGATGCCACGGCATCGCCGGGCGATGCCGACGCGAGCCCCGGCTCCGACGTGTGAAAAACCACCCCGTACCGACACGGTGAAATGCCCGCCCGTGGCCGGACGGTAGCGATACACTTATATAGAACCGCTGACGACATATCGAACGAACATGTCACAGCAGATGCGCCAGCGGCGCGGTCAGCCGCTCTTCATTCTCGACGAGGACACCGAGCGGACCCGCGGGAAGGACGCCCAGTCGTCCAACATCACGGCCGGGAAGGCCGTAAGCGAGTCGGTCCGGACGACGCTGGGCCCGCGAGGGATGGACAAGATGCTCGTCTCCGACAGCGGCGACGTCGTCATCACGAACGACGGCGCCACCATCCTCCAGGAGATGGACATCGAGCACCCGGCGGCCCAGATGATCGTCGAGGTCGCCGAGACCCAGGAGGAGGAGGTCGGTGACGGTACCACGACCGCCTCCGTCCTCGCCGGCCAGCTGCTCGCGCAGGCCGAGGACCTCCTGGACGACGACGTCCACCCGACGACCATCGTCGAGGGGTACCAGGAGGCCGCACGGTTCGCGCTGGAGGCCATCGAGGACGAGACCCTGGGTGGCGACGTCGACGACGATGACCTGACCGCCGTCGCCGAGTCATCGATGACCGGCAAGGGCACCGGCGACATCGACGCCGCCGCCCTCGCCGAGACCATCGTCGCCGCCATCCGCCAGGTCCAGGGCCCCGACGGCGTCGACCGCGACGCCATCACCATCCGCACCCAGACCGGCGCCGGCGCCTCCGCGACCGAGCTGGTCCAGGGCGTCATCAGCGAGGAGGAGCCCCTCCACGAGGACATGCCGCGGGACCTCGCCGACGCCACCATCGCCGTCCTCGACGTCGATCTGGAGGTCCGCGAGGCCGAGATCGACGCCGAGTACGACATCTCCGACGTCGACCAGCTCAACGCCGCCATCGAGGCAGAAGAGCAGGAGCTCCGCGGCTACGCCGACACCATCGCCGACGCCGGCGTCGACGTCGCCTTCGTCACCGGCGACGTCGAGGACCTCGTCGGCTCCTACCTCGCGAAGGCCGGCGTGCTCGCGTTCGACTCCGTCGACGACGACGAGGCCCGCTCGGTCGCCCGGGCCACGGGCGCCCGCACGGTCGGCACCCTGAACGACCTCTCGAGCGACGACCTCGGCGAGGCCGACAGCGTCTCCGTCGAGCGGTTCGGCGACGACGAGCTCGCCTTCATCGAGGGCGGCGCGGCCGCCGAGACCGTCACCGTCTTCGCCCGCGGCGGCACCGAGCACGTCACCGACGAGCTCGAGCGCGCGCTCACCGACGCGCTGGACGTCGCCACGGTCGCGCTGGACGCCGGCGGCGTCGTCCCCGGCGCCGGCGCCACCGAGATCGCGATCGCCGACCACATCCGCGCCAGCTCCGCCAGCGTCGAGGGCCGCCGCCAGCTCGCCATCGACGCCTTCGCCGACGCCGTCGACGTCCTGCCGCGCACCCTCGCGGAGAACACCGGCATGGACCCCATCGACGCCCTCGTCGAGCTCCGCTCGACCCACGAGTCCGAGGGCCGCGCCGGCCTCATCAGCGAGGGCCAGACGGGCGACGTCGGCGACCCCGTCGAGCACGGCATCCTCGACCCCGCCGCCGTCAAGCGCGAGGCCGTCGAGTCCGCCACCGAGTCCGCCACCATGATCGCCCGCATCGACGACGTCATTTCGGCGCAATAAGCGTCCGGGCGAGTCGGTAACCAACGATATTTTTCGGCGACGTACCGCGGTCGAGGCGTGCGTCCTGTGATCGGTAACAGCGATATCCTCACTCAGTACACACTCGGCCCAAACCACCGCAACCACCTCGAAAGCTCTCGGCGCGCTGTGAGGACTGGCTGGGAAAATCGTCGACGGCACCACAATCATCTTGAAAGCCCTCGGCGCGCTCGCGGTCGCTCTGCGGGATATCCTCACTCCCTTCGGTCGTTCGGATAGGGCCCGCAGAGCGACTCCGCTTCGCCGCCAGCGCGCCTCGCCCTTTCAGTCCACCAGGAAACCGAACGTTCGGCCTGGCGTGCGCGCGTCGATCAGCCGCGAGCGCCCGCGAGCCGGGCGGCGCGACCGCAGGGAGCGCCGCCGGATGAGCGAGCGGCGACCGACGGGAGCCGCGAGCAGGCGGTCGACAATCGTGCGCGAGGGACGACCGAACCCGAGCGCAAGCGAGGGTGAGGGAGTCGGCTGGGGAGGCATGAGGTGCGGTGCGGTCCTGGCGGACTCGAAGGGCGAGGCCCGCGAGGCGCGACCGTAGGGAGCGTCTCGAACGCGAACGGCGAACCAAGTGAGCCGTGAGCAGGGTCGACCCCGCCCGGCCGACGCAAGCACGCGAACGGAGTGAGCGCGCGCAGCGAGACCCGGCGGTCACGCGAGCGAAGCGAGCGTGACGCCGGCAGACGCAGCCCGCGCAGCGAAGCGAGCAGGACCGTCTGCCGGAAGGTCGAGCCGGTCGAGGGCTTCGTGGGTGGAGTAGGAGTTGTCGTGTGAGAGCCGGTCGAGGGTTTCGGAGGTAGTGATAGGGTGGATGTCGATCTAATCGAACCGATCGAGGGCTTGGGAAAGACCCCTGTCTAGAGGGCCAACGAATGGGCATCCCCATACCCGATCGAACTGTTCATCGAAGCGTCACATCCAAAGCCATCCCGGACGTACGACCGGGCAACCGATGAGCGGCCAACTCGGCCTCACCGGGAGCGTCTCGATCGCGCTCGGCGGGATGATCGGCGGCGGGATCTTCGCCGTCCTCGGCGTCGTCGCACGGATCACGGGCCCGGCGACGTGGTTCGCGTTCGTCTTGGCCGGCGTCGTCGCACTGTGTGCCGGCTACTCCTACACCGTCCTCAACGGCCTGCTCGACGACAACGGCGGCTCGGTCACGTTCGTGCGGTGCTTCCTGGACGACACGACGGCCGCCGGCATGGTCGGGTGGACGCTGCTCGTGGGGTACGTCGGGTCGATGGGGATGTACGCCGTCGCGTTCGCCGAGTTCGCCGTGGGGCTCGGCGGGGTGCCCGAGGCCGTCGCCGGCGTCCCGCTGCGTGCCGTAGTCTCGGTGGCGGTCGTCGCGGCGTTCGTCGCGCTGAACCTCCTCGGCGCCCGCGCGACGGGCTCGGCGGAGAACCTGCTGGTCGGGCTCAAGATCGCGGTGCTCGTCGCGCTCGGGGTCGGCGGGCTGGTGTTCGCCACCGTCGTCGAGCCGCGACCGATCGCGCTGGGGTTCGACCGACTGCCGTCGGTCGGCCCGATCATGGCCGCCGCCGTCTCCTTCGTCGCGTTCCAGGGCTGGCAACTGCTGTTCTACGACCAGGAGAGCATCGCGGACCCCACCGAGACCATCCGGCGGGCCGTGTACGTCTCCATCCCGGCCGCCGTCGCGATCTACGTCGTCGTCGCCGTGGTCACGACGAACCTGGCGCGGGAGGCGCTCCGCACCCACCCCCACACCGCGCTGGCCAGCGCCGCCGAGCCGTTGTTGGGGGCGCTCGGCTACGCCGGCGTCGGCTACACGATCGTCTCGCTTGCGGCGCTGTTCTCGACGGGGTCGGCGATCAACGCGACGTTGTTCTCCTCGGGCCACCTGGCGAAGGGCATGGTCTCGAAGGACTTGCTGCCGGACCGCGTCAGCGAGACGGGCGCCGACGGCGTGCCCGGCCGGACGTTCCTCGTGCTCGGTGGTGTCACCGCGGCGCTGACGGTCGTCGGGAGCCTCGAGGCGATCACCGCCTTCGCGTCGCTGTCGTTCATCGTCGTGTTCGGGACGGTGAGCTACCTCGCCGTCCGCCACCGCGACCGCGAGGCCGTCGATCCGCTGCCGCCGGCGGTCGGCGTCGCCGGCACGGCCGCCTTCGCCCCGCTGATGCTGTACCACCTGTTCCGGCGGGAACCCGGCACGTTCGCGACGGTCGTGGCGATCACGATCGCCGTCGTGGTGGTGGAACTGCTCTACTTCGAGCGGTCCACCCTCGAGGACGAACTCGTCGCGTTCGAGCGGGACGTCGAGACGACCGTCGACGACGCGCTGTCGGCCCCGGAGGAGTGACCGTGGACCGCCGCCGGCGCCTCGCGGCGAACCTCGCCCGCGAGGCGGAGGCGTACGGCTACACGCTCTCGATCTGGGGCGGCGGCGCCCTCCTGATCGACGCCTACGGCATCCCGGGGCTGGCCGGCGTCGTCGCCTACCTCGTCGGTGCTCTCGCCGGGTTCGCGGCGCTGGCCACCGTCGCGTTCCGGGGGTTCTTCGAGTCGGCGACCGTCGAGACCTCCGAGTCGGTGGTCGTGGCGTCGATGGTCCACGTCGTCTCGACGGCCGGGAGCCTCGCGGCCGCCTTCGCCGTCAGCCACCTCCTCCGGCCCCCGGCACTCCTGGCGTTCGTGCTGGCCGGGGTTCTCGTCACGGTCGCGTACAACCTGCTGTTGCTCGTCGAGGAACTGATCGTGACCGCCCTCGGGCGGCCGTAACGAGGGCTCGACGTTCGACCACCCGCGCTCCGGTCAGTCCCACGCCAGTTCGACCCGCGACCCGACCCCGACGTCGAAGGCGTCGTCGCCGCGGCCCCGATTCACGGCGAGTTCGACGTTCCCGTGGCTGCCGACGGTCGCCACCCGGGTGCCGGGCTCGACGTGGGCGTACGACCGGACGACCGGGACGGTCGCTCCGTCGACGGCGATCTCCTCGAGCCCGGTCAGGACCTCGCCGTCGACGTTGGTCACGGCGTTGCCGAACCCGTCGACGACCAGCACCTCGCCGGCCGCGCCGTCGTCCCGCCGCTCCGGGTCGGGGAACGTGAGGTCGGCGACGTCGCCGGCCGGCGAGAGGCCCTCGAGGCCGGCGAGGCGGTCGATGCCGGCCTCGTGAACGGCGGCCGCGCCCGGCGCGAAGACGTCGCGGCCGTGGAACGTGGAACTCCGGGGGTTCTCGATCGCGAGTTCGTAGGCGTCGACGTCGCGGTCGTCGCCGGCCAGCGCCCGGGCGGCCGGCAGCAGGACGCCGTTGTCGGGGCCGACCAGGGCGTGGTCGCCGGCGCGGACGACGAGCGCGGCGCGGTCGGTGCCGACGCCGGGGTCCACGACCACGAGGTGGACGGCCGGCGGGAACTCCGGCAGCACCTCCCGCAGCCAGAACGCCGCCGAGCGGACGTCCTGGCGGGGGAAGTCGTGGCCGACGTCGACGAGGCGGGCGTCACAGCGCCGGAGGATGACGCCCTTCATCGCCGCGGGATACGGCGTGCCGAAGTCGGAGGCGAGCGTGATCATCAGTCCGCGGCCGGGTCGCCGTTGCCCGCTCGGCCGTCGTCCGTCCCGCCGGTCGCGTCGCCGTTCGCGTCGGTTTCGCTGATCTGCTGGAGGCGTTCGACGCCGTCGATCTCGTCGATCACCTCGACGACCGCCTCGGGCACGAGCGCCTCCCAGTCGCCGTCCGTCGCCATCCGCTGGCGGACCTCGGTGCCCTCGAACTCCTCGCGCTGGAACATCGCCGACTGGCGGACCTCGATGCCCGCCTCCTCGAACAGCCGAACGACCAGCGGGTTGTTCGAGAACGCGACCTCGAACCGGGGGCTCATCGACTGGACGTGGCTCACCCACACGGAGTTCCGGTTGAGGTCCTCGATCGGCACGGCGTAGGTTACGACGTCCAGGCCCACGAGCGCCTTCGTGATCATCATGATGCGTTCGCCCGCCGTGAAGGGGTTGCGGACGGTGTGGGACTGGTCGGCGCTCCCGATGCCCACGACGAGCTCGTCGACCTCCTCGCTGATCCGCTCGACCATCGCGTAATGGCCCTCGTGGAAGGGCTGGAAACGGCCGATGTAGAAGCCGCGGGTCATACCCGGCCGGTCGGGACCCGCCGCTATAAACCCGACGAGTCGGCACCCGGGGGTGAGGTCGGCCGCGGTGGTGCGTGCCGGTGGTCTGGATGGGCCGGCAACGGGGTGGGCGACCCGGAGGGTCGGAGAGGGGACGAGTCGTCGGCGCGGCCGGCGCCGCCCCCAGCGGCCGGCGCCGACCCGGCAGCCGATACCGCCGACGCCCCGACAGCAACCCGTCGCTATCCTGCGGTTTTTACGCGACTTGCGGGTCGAAGCGGGGAGAAAGTATATCAATCGACACCCCTTCACCATCGAGCATAGCAACGGTTCTATGAGCAACGAAACGGACTCAGACGCCGACGGGCGTCGCGACCGGCCCGAGGAGCCACGCTCCGACCCCGACGAGGACGGGACCGGAAACCGGGGGACGCCCGACGACGGCGCGCCGGAGGAGGATCGCCCGGACGACCGGGCACCCGACGACCAGGCACCCGACGACGAGGGGGCCAGTAGCGAGCAGCTCGCGGACGACGAGGAGTTGCTCGACGGCTCCGACCTCGGGAGCGAGGTCCACGTCGACGCCGAGGTAGAGATCGACGAAGACAGCGAGGACGACCTGCTGGGCGGCCTCCGGATCGAGTCCAGCGAGGAGATCGAGGTCCCCGACCGGCTGGTCGACCAGGTCATCGGCCAGGACCACGCCCGCGACATCGTCCTGAAGGCGGCCAAGCAGCGCCGCCACGTGATGATGATCGGCTCCCCGGGGACGGGGAAGTCGATGCTGGCAAAGGCGATGAGCCAGCTGCTCCCCAAGGAGGAGCTGCAGGACGTCCTCGTCTACC
>CAZATR010000026.1:0-20175 GCA_964488035.1 uncultured Natronomonas sp. | reverse complement strand
GCTTGTTGCGGTCGTCGTAGCTCGGGTAGTCGCCGACGTACCAGAGGTACTCGACGCGTTCCTCGCGGGCGTCCGCCACGTCGAACGCCAGGTCCTCGGTCCAGTCGCCGCGGGCCGACGGCGAGTCGCCGAACGTGTTGCCCTTCTGCATCACGTTCTGGAACGTGTCCTGGATCTCGGGGCGGACGTCGCCCTGGTCGACCTGCTGGCGGTTCAGCCGGGTGAAGCTCTTGAGGTGTTCGATCTCGACCGGGCAGGCGTCCATGCAGGCCATGCAGGCCATGCAGGACTCCATCGTCTCGGTGTCGATGACGCCGCCGTCGGCGATGATGTCCGTCGTGTCGCCGCCGGCGTCGAGCGCCTTTCGGTACTCCTTGAGGTCGAGGATGACGTCGCGGGGGTCCAGCGGTCGGCCGGAGGCCTTCGCCGGGCAGACCGACGAACAGCGGCCGCACTTCGTGCAGGCGTCCTGGTCGAGCAGCTCCTTCCAGGTGAAGTCGTCGATGGATTCGGCGTTCGTCGCGTCGAGGTCCGACGGGACGCCTGGGAGCCGGGCGCCGGCCCTCTCGTCGCGGGCGACGACGTTGGCGAACGACGAGATCATGTGGAACGGCTTGGCGTACGGGACGGCGGCGATGAAGACGAACGCCAACAGGGTGTGGGACCACCAGGCGAGCGGGTAGACGGCCGCGGCGGATCCGGCGTCCAATCCCAGGCCGCCCAGGGCGAGTGCGACGGCGGTGCCGACGAAGCTCACGGACTCGGGCCCCTGCCCGAGGATGCGGAGCCCCTCGAGCAGGAACCCGCCGAGTCCCAGGAGGAACAGCGACCACACGAGGAAGGCGTCCTCCCGGTCGGTGTGTTTGCCCCACAGACGGTCGTTCCGGCGGACGTAGCGGCGCCACAGCGCGATGCCGAGCCCGACGACGAACAGCAGCCCGAGGGCGTCGGTCACGAGCTGGTAGGAGAGGTAGAAGTCGCCGACCCAGAACGAGTCGCCGGTGGCGACCCGGTAGAAGTCGATGTCGACGAAGAGGATGGTGGTCGCGATGAGCAGCGTCAGAAAGCCCCACATGATGAACGCGTGCATGAGGCCGCCCACGAGATCTCGGTTGAACTGCTTCTCGTTGGAGGCGACGATCCTCGCCGCCTCGACGACGCGGCGCGGAAGGTCGTCCAGTCGGTCGAACCGGTCCTCGCTGCCGCGGGCGTACCGGGCGAACCGCCGGTAGATCCCGACGGCGGCGACGAGGACGGTGAGCGTGGCGAGGAAGTAGAAGACCACCTTCTGGACCGGCCCGATCTGCCAGTAGGTCTCCCTGGCGAGATCGCCGCCGGCCTGCAGCGCGAGCGCCGATGGCATACGAAAACACGGCGTGACCTACCCGCTTAAGTTTTGTCACACGGGCGCACGAACCCGTCGCCTACTGGGGTTTCACACCCCTGTGACTGTAATTGCCGGTTCCCCTAAATAGCGCCGACGACGGCGGCCACCGCGAGCGCCCCGGCCAGCGCCAGCGCCGGGACGTCGCGGGCGCCGAGTCGCAACTCCGGCAGCGTGGGGTTCCACGCGAAACAGCGGGCCTGCAGCGCGAGGGCGAAGGTGTCCGCGCGGTCGAAGGTGCGGTTGATGCCGGCGATGGCGACCGACGACATCCGGTCGCCGAGGGATCGTTCGGTGCCGAGTCGGGCCCGCTGGGCGTCCCGGATCCGGGCGAGGTCCGACCGGAGCACGGGCAGGAACCGGAAGACCGAGGCCGTTCCCATCCCGAGGAATCGGCCGACACGCCCGGGGACCGCCCACTGGATCGCGGCGCGCGACGCACGGACCGGCGTCGTCCGGACGTACGCCGCCGCGACGAGGAGGACCAGGAGGACCCGGTAGCCGGCCAGCGCGGACGGCACCGCCTCGACGACCACGAACCAGGGCGACCCCCAGGTGAAACCCTCCAATAGCGGCGCTGCGAGCAGGAACGGGAACACGAACCGGTACGCCCGGAGCGTCTCCACGAGCGGCGTCGCCGCGGTCGCCAGGATCCCGAGCGCGAGCATCGACAGCACTAACAGTCCACGCGGGGTCGTGTGGACGAACGCGGCGGCGGCGAAGGCGGCCTGCACGGCCAGCTTGGGGCGAGGGTCCAGACCGTGAGCGTAGGAGTCGCCGGGCTCGTACGTCAGCATGGCCTGACGTCGACGTCCGCGAGGCGGTCGACCACGGCGTCGGGATCGTCGTCGAGAACGACGCGACCGTCGGCCAGTGCGACCACCCGGTCGGCCCGGTCCAGCACGTCCCGGAGGTCGTGCGTGACCACGACGACCCCGGTCCCGTCGGCCGACAGGTCGTCGATCCGCTCGAGGATACCGCGGCGCGCCGGCCAGTCCAGTCCGGCGAACGGTTCGTCGAGCACGAGGTGGTCCGGGTCCATCGCGAGCGCGCCGGCGATGGCGACGCGAGCCCGTTCGCCGCCGGAGAGTCGGTCGATGCGAACGTCCCGGGCGTCGGTCATCCCGACGGCCGACAGCGCCGCGTCGACCCTGGAATCGATCTCCTCGCGGGCCAGACCGAGGTTCTCCGGGCCGAAGGCGACGTCCCGGGCGACGGTGGCCGCGACGAAGCAGTCCCGGGGGTTCTGGAACACCATCCCGACCCGTGTGCGTGCGAAGACGGGATCGTCCTCGACGTCGTGGTCGTCGACCGACACCGTGCCCTCCGTGGGGGAGAGGAGGCCGTTGAAGTGCCGGACGAGGGTCGTCTTGCCCGATCCGTTCGCGCCCGCGACGACGACGAACTCGCCGTCCTCGATAGTGAGGGTGACGTCCTCGAGCGCGGCGGTCTCCCCGTAGCTGTACGTCAGGTCCCGGACCGCGATCATCCGGCGCGGATCGCGTCGCTTCGAACGATGCCGAGCGCCGCGGCGGCCTTCGCGGCCTCGGCCGGGATGAAGACGACCGCCCCGGTGACCACCGCGGTCCGGACGCTCATGTCGAGGTTGTACCAGAGGAACGGGACGCCGAGCCCGTAGATCACCGCCGTCGCGGCCGCCATCCCGCCGAGGAGACGGAGAGCCGAGACGTCGTCGAGTGACCGTAGTCCGAAGCCACCGTGGGCCACGAACCCGACGACGGCGGCCGCGAACGGGTACGAGAGGAGGTAGCCACCGGTCGGCCCCAACAGGTGGCCGACGCCCGCGTTCCCTGCGGAGTACACCGGCGCGCCGACGGCGCCGGCCAGCAGGTACAGTACCATCGCCGCGAAGCCCCAGAACGGGCCGAGGAAGAGGCCGGCGAGGAACACGCCCAGCACCTGTAACGTCACCTCGACCGGCGAGACGGGGTTCGGGAACGACACGAAGGCGAAGGCACCCATCAACGCTGCGAACAGGACCGACCGGGCGATGTTCAGCGTCGTCTCCTCGCCCACCAGATCGACGTCTGCCGTGGTCGTGCGCGTCATACGCCCGCCTCCCTCGTCAACCGCCTTGACTGTATCGATTGACAACGAACGCCATGTTTAAATACGGGACCGTCTGACAGTACCGTTCACCGTGGCCGACAACACCGAGGAGCTCCGGGATATATTCAAAGACGTCGCGGACGAAGATACCGTGACGGAAACCCAAAAGGAGTCCCGCGGGTCCCTCACCGACGAGCGCGCGTCCCGGGACCGACTGGTCGAGGTCGTCGAACGGATGCGGGCCGACCACGGGTTCGACAGCGAGCTCGACGACGCCGAGCTGGCGACCGTCGTCCAGCGGTTCTACGGGGGAGCCAGCGACACCGCCATCGCCGACGAACTGGACGTCTCCCGGCGCGAGGTCGTCCGCGCCAGGATGGACCTCCATCTCGTCCGCGACCGGGACACCGACGCCCCCTTCGACCTCGACGCGCTCCGCGACCACATGGCGACGGACCGTTCGACCCGCGAGATCGCCGACGAACTCGACGTCTCCGAGTCGACGGTTCGGCGCTACCGCCGCGTCGTCGACGCCCGCACGGCGGCCCGCCGGGTGAGCCACCGGTACCGCAGCGCCTTCGAGGACGTCCTCCTCGAGGCCGAGATGAGCGAACAGCTCACCGAGGACATCGCCGAGGACGGACTCGAGGAGGCGACCGAGGGCACGGAAACGAACGTCTCCTTCTGACCCGAGCACCCCGGCCGGCCCGCACCGCCCGCCCCACGGATTGAAATACGGGAACGCGGCCAGAGGCCCCGTGCTGTAGGCACGACCGACAGTCCGCCGTGGCGGGTGAGCGGGACACGGACTGTCGGCGGCGTCTCGTCCCGCCTGTTCGCTATCGCTCGACGCGGACCTCGTGGGTCGCGACGTACCGCCGGACCCGGTCCCCGAACGGGCCCTCGCCCGGCCACGCGGCGTCGACGCCCAGGGCGGCCGGCTCGCCGACGTAGGTCCAGTAGTCGTGGTCCCCGCCCGGTACGGGGACGCGGACGTAGAGCCCTCGATCGACCCCCTCGTAGTCGTCCAGAACGGTCGGGTCGCCGTCCCGGAGCCGCAGGATCCGACCGGCCGTCGACCCACCCGGCGCGAGCGTCGGGTAGCGCCCGTCGACGCGGTGGAGTCCCACGAGCCGGGCGTCCGGACCGAAATCTGCGTGCCCGAGGACCGCTGCGGTCCGTGCCGGGTCGCGGAGCGTGCCGTAGACGAACGCGTCCATGGCGAGCCGTCGGCCCGGACCCGTGAAAGGCCCATGGACCCCATCGGACGGCGGAGTTGGAGTCCCGACGAGGCCGTCGAAGCGCCCCGGCCCTGGCGGACGAGCAGTCGGCGCCAGCCTCCCAGCACCCGTACGCGACCGAGCAGCCACACCGTCGACAGCGGCTGCCAGGCCCACGGGTCGGTCGAAGCCCTGAATACAGGGTAGCCGAATATGGGGAACGAATGCTGCCGTCCTCCTGGAAGCGCGACATCGCGAGCGGTCTCATCATCCTCGTCCCCCTCCTCGTCGTCGCGTACGTCATCGCCTTCATCTACCGGACGATCGCCTCCATCCCGTATCTGGCACAGGTGCTGCCGGACGTGGACCCCGTCCTGCGCGTCGTGGTGGTCGTCGTGCTGTTCTCCCTGCTCGTCCTCTCGGTCGGCTACCTGATGCGGACCACGGTGGGGGACCTGCTCGAGACCGCCCTCGACAACCTCCTGAACCAGGTGCCGGGACTCCGCGTCGTGTACAACGCCTCGAAGATGGCCGTCGAGACGGCCGTCTCCGGACCCGAGGACCTCCAGAAACCCGTGAAGATCGAGACGTGGAACGGGATGCGGATGACCGCGTTCAAGACCGGGAAGACCACGCCGGACGGCCGGGAGGTCCTCTTTCTCCCCACCGCGCCCAACATCACGACCGGCTTCGTCGTCGAGGTCGAGTCCGACCGGTACGAGGAGGTCGACGAGAGCGTCGAGGACGCGCTGACCCGGATCCTCAGCGCCGGATTCGGGGAGAACCGGGAGTCCGGAATCGCCATCGACGTCACGGAGGGCGGTCCGATGGTCCGGGCCGAGGACCGGGACGCGACGGACGACTGACCGGTCGCGACGCCGACGCGCCGGACGGACCGACCTACCCGCCGACGACCGCCCGCAGCGCGAACAGCGCGTTCTCCTTGCGCTCCATCACGCGGCGGTAGAAGTACGACAGCCACCGGCTCCCGAACGGGGCGTACTGGTGGACCGACACGCCCTCTGCGGCGAGCTCGCGCTGGGCGTCCTCCCGGACGCCCATCAGCATCTGGACCTCGTAGCTCGTCCCGTACTCCTCGTGGAGGTCGGCGGCGAGTTCGATCATCTCGGGGTCGTGGCTCCCGACGGCGACGCCGCCGTCGAAGGAGGCGAAGGCCCCCTCGAGGAGGTCGCGGTAGGCCTCGTCGACCCTGGCCCGGTCGGTGTGGGCGAGTTCTGGCGGTTCCTCGTAGGCGCCCTTGACGAGCCGGACCTTGCCCGGCAGGTCGGCGAGCCGCGAGAGGTCCTCGGGGGTCCGTTCGAGGTTGGCCTGCAGGCAGAGCCCCATCTCGGGGTAGCGCCGGACCTGGGCCTCGAAGGCGTCGAGCGTGGCGTCGGTGGTCGTGTGGCCCTCCATGTCGACCCACACGAAGCCGTCGTGGTCGGCGGCCGCGTCGACGACCCGCTCGAGGTTCTCGCGGAAGACGGCCTCGCCGACATCGAGCCCGAGCTGGGAGGGTTTCACGGAGACGCAGGCGTCGAGGTCGGTCGAGCCGATGGCCCCCAGCAGCTCGCGGTAGGTCTCGACGTCCTCGTCGGCCGGCGCCCGGTCCCCGTAGTGCTCGCCGAGCAGGTTGAGGATGGTCCCGACGTCGTCCGCGGCGAGGGTGCGCGCGTGGTCGAGGGCGGCGTCGGCCGTCTCGCCGGCGACGAACCGCCGCGCGATGGGCGGAATCATGCTGGCAAATACTGCCGCGCGGCCCAAGAGCGTACCCCTTTCCGGCGGGACCCGCCGGCCTTTTGGGAGGGCCGCCCGGAGCCGACGGTATGGTAGTCGAGACGGTCGCCGTCGCCGTGTGGGCGATGCTGCCGGCGTACGTGCCGAACAACGCGGCGGTGCTCGCCGGCGGCGGCCGCCCGATCGACGGCGGCCGCTCGTTCGGGGACGGCCGGCGCGTGCTCGGTGACGGGAAGACCTGGCGTGGGACCGCCATCGGGACCGCGGTGGGTCTCCTCGTCGCGCTGGTGCTGAACCTGGTGCGGCCGGCCGCCGTCGACGCGACGTCGCTGGCGGTGCCGGCGTTCCCGCCGCTCGCCGCGCTTGGGCTCGCGGGCGGCGCGATGCTGGGCGACATCCTGGCGTCGTTCCTCAAGCGCCGGACGGGCCGCGAGCGCGGGGCCGCCTTCCCCGGTGTCGACCAGCTCGACTTCGTCGTGGCCGCGCTCCTGTCGACGTTCCTCCTCGCGACCGACTGGTTCCTGGCGACCTTCACGCTGCCCGTCGTCGCGGTCGTCGTGGTGCTCACGCCGCTCCTGCACGTCGCCACGAACGCCATCGCGTACGCGCTGGGGCTGAAGGACGAACCCTGGTAGGCGGGCGGACTTTTGGGGCCAGCGGCCGATCCGGGCCGTATGGTCCTTGTCTCCGTCGCCGTCATCGTGCTCCTGGTCGCCGTCAGCGGGTTCTTCTCGAGCAGCGAGATCGCCCTGTTCTCGCTGGAGTCTCACCGGCTGGAGGGCCTGGCAAACCGTCCGGGCGGCAACTCGCTCGTCCGCCTCCGCGAGGACCCGCACCGACTGCTGGTCACGCTGCTGGTCGGGAACAACTTCGTCAACGTCGCGATCGCGGCGCTCGTCACGGCGCTCGTGGTCGACCGGGTCGGCGGCACCGCCGGGGTGGCCGCCGCGACGCTCGTCGCCAGCACCGTCGTGCTCCTGTTCGGCGAGATCGTCCCGAAGTCCTACGGCGTCGCCAACCCCGAGCGGGTGGCGCTCCGGTTCGCCGGCGCGATCGCGGTCGTCCAGACGGTGCTGTATCCGGTCGTCCTCGCGTTCGAGCTGGTGACCGACGCCATCAACCGCGTGACCGGCGGCGGCAGCGAGATCGAACGGCCGTACGTCACCCGCGAGGAGATCGCCGCCCTCGTCGACCGGGCGGCGTCGGTCGGCGTCCTCGAGGGCGAGGAGCACGCGATGATCGACCGCGTCTTCGGCCTCACCACGACGCCCGTCGGGGCGGTCATGCGGCCCTGGGCCGACGCGGTCGCCGTCGAGGCCGCCGCCACCGTCGCGACGGCGACGGCCGCCTGTGCGCGCGGCGGCGTCACCCGGATCCCGCTCCACGAGGACGACGGGACGCGGGTCGTCGGCTACGTCGACCTCCGGGACCTCGCGAGCGCGGCGGCGGACGCCACGCTGCGGTCGCTCTCCCGGCCGGCCCTCCACGTCGCCGAGCGTCGCGAGGTCGACGAGGTGCTGGCCGAGCTCCAGGCCAGCCGGGCCGAACTCGCGGTCGTCCACGCCGATTCGGGGACCCTGACCGGCGTCGTGACCGTCGAGGATCTGGTCGAGGAGCTCGTCGGCGAGGTGTTCGGGTCGGGCGAGACGGCGGCGGAGGACGTGGTCGTCCTCACGCCCACGACGGCGACCGTCCGGGCGTCGGCGACCGTCGACGCCGTGAACCGGGTACTCGACGTCGACCTGCCGACCGGTCCGGGGACGATCGGGGACCTCGTCGCCGGAGCCCTGGACGGGGACGCGCGGCCCGGCGACGTCATCGACGTCGCGGACGCCCGCCTCACCGTCCGGTCGGTCGACGCGGAGGGGATTCGGCGGGTCCACGTCGAGCGGGTGACTGGGTCGTCAGCTGCCGACGACGTCTCGGCCGGCTAGCGACGTGCGTCCGGGAGCCAGCCGTCGCTCACGATCTGATAAAACAGGGAATCGTTCGATGAGCGGTGCGCGAACGGGAGGCGGGGGCGAGCATCCGCGAGCGTGGAGCGCTCGCGGTTCGCGGCGACGAGCGAGCGGCGCGCGGCCCGACCACCAGGAGGCCGCGGCGTTGCGAGTAGCGAGGGACCGGAGGTCCCTCGGACCGTGCGAACGGCGGCCTCCGGCCGCCGTGAGCAGACGGCGACGCCGCGAGCAGCGAGCGAGTCGCCGTAGCGCCGACCGACTACCGCGCTCGACCGGAGGGAGAGCGCGACTGGAGGGAGGCGGCTATTTTCCCCACGTTTTTGCCCGGGTTGCGGGCGAAGGCCCGCAACCGGACGACGTGGCGGCTACGCCGCCACGCTGACCGAGCGCGGCGAAGCCGCGCGAGGGAGGTGCAAAAAGTGGGTTTACATCATGCCGCCCATGCCGCCGCCCATACCGCCCATGCCGCCGCCCATACCGCCCATGCCGCCGCCGGGGCCGCCGCCCGGCCCGCCGGGCATGTCCTCGCCATCGTCGTCGTCGGAGCTGCCGCCCTTCAGGTCGCCGGCGGCGATGACGTCGTCGATGCGGAGGATCATGACGGCCGCCTCGGTGGCGGACTCGATGGCCTGGGTCTTCACGCGGAGCGGCTCGACGACGCCCTCGCTCTCCATGTCGACGACGTCGCCGGTGTAGGCGTCCAGCCCGAAGACGGAGCCGTCGTCGGCGTGCCGGCTGCGGAGGTCGACCAGGGAGTCGATGGGGTCGAGGCCGGCGTTCTCCGCGAGCGTGCGCGGGATGACGTCGACGGCGTCGGCGAACGCCTCGACGGCGAGCTGCTCGCGGCCGCCGACGGAGTCGGCGTAGTCACGCAGGCCGAGCGCCAGCGCCGTCTCGGGGGCGCCGCCGCCGGGCAGGACCTTGCCCTCGTTGAGCGTGGTGCGGACGACGCCCAGCGAGTCCTCGACGGCGCGCTCGACCTCGTCGACGACGTGCTCGGTGCCGCCGCGGAGGATGAGCGTGACCGCGCGGGCCTCGTCGACGTCCTCGACGAAGATCTTCTCCTCGCCGGCGATGTCCTTCTGGGCGACGGAGCCGGCGAAGCCGAGGTCCTCGGCGGTGATGTCGTCGACGTTGGAGACGATGCGGCCGCCGGTCGCGCGGGCCAGCGCCTTCATGTCGGACTTCTTCGCCCGGCGGACGGCGATGATGCCCTCCTGGGCGAGGTAGTGCTGGGCCATGTCGTCGATGCCCTTCTGGCAGAAGACGACGTCGGCGCCGACCGCTTTGAGCTTGTCGACCATCTCGCGGAGCTGGCGCTCCTCCTGCTCGAGGAACTGCTCGAGCTGGTCGGGATCGGTGACGTTGACCTCGGCGTCGATCTCGGTCTCCTTGACCTCGATGGGGGTGTCGAGCAGCGCGATGTCGGCGTCCTCGGCGAAGTACGGCATGTTGTCGTGGACGCGCTCCTTGCCGACGATGACGCCCTCGACGAGTTCGGACTCGTCGACGGCGCCGCCGACGACCTTCTCGACCTTGATGTTGTCCGTGTCGATGTCGCCGTCGTCGTCGGCGACCGCGCGGACGGCGTCGACGGTGAGGTCCGCGAGGCGGTCCTTCGAGGCCTCGGCGCCCTTCCCGGTCATCGCCGTGGCGGCGATGGACTCGAGGATCTCGGTGTCGTCGGGGTCGACCTCGATGGCGATGTCCTCGAGGATCTCCTTGGCCTCGGCGGCGGCCTGCCGGTAGCCCTGGGCGAGGATGGTGGCGTGGATGTCCTGCTCGAGCAGGTCCTCGGCCTTCGAGAGGAGCTCGCCGGCGATGACGACCGACGTGGTCGTGCCGTCGCCGACCTCCTCCTCCTGTGTCTCGGCGACCTCGACGATCATGTTGGCCGCCGGGTGCTCGATGTCCATCTCGCCGAGGATGGTGACGCCGTCGTTCGTGACGACGACGTTGCCCGTCGAGTCGACGAGCATCTTGTCCATCCCTTTCGGGCCGAGCGTCGTGCGGACCGACTCGGCGACCGCCTTGCCGGCGGTGATGTTCATCGACTGGGCGTCGCGCCCGGACGTTCGCTGGCTCTCCTCCGAGAGAACGATGAGGGGCTGGTTACCCATCTGTTGTGCCATAGACGTTCGAATGATTGTCTGTGGTTCTATATAAAGATTGCTGAAACCGGTTCCGGAAACCGCCGGAGGGACCCGCTGTGAGGGTGTGAAGCCGTTACACACAAGTTTTATATATATCTTCGCGGCGGTCGGGTCGGGCCGCGGGATGCCGAACCGGTCCGAAACGGACCCCGGACCGGACCCTCGGTCCGGGCGTCGGCACAACGCCTATTCGTCGCGGCCGCCAACGCGACATCGATGACCTTCGACCCGACCGAACCCGAACTCGACGCCGACGCGGCGACCGCCCGCGTGGACGAAGCCATCGCCGACAACGAGGTCGTGCTGTTCATGAAGGGCGACGAGATGATGCCCCAGTGCGGCTACTCCGAGCGCGCGCTGGGGCTCGTCCGGCAGTACCGCGAGGATGTCGAGGTGGTCGACGTTCTCCAGAACCTTGACGCCTTCCGGGAAGCACTGGAGGCCCACAGCGGCTGGGAGACGATCCCGCAGACGTTCGTCGACGGGGAGTTCGTCGGCGGTAGCGACGTCCTCGCCGAACTCGAGGAGCGCGGCGAGCTCGCGGGGGAGTTGAACGCACCCGACGCGGCAGGTGAGGAGTCGATCGCCACCGACGACGCGGAAGCCCCGTTCTGAGTCGGGCGCCGTCGACGGACCACCGTCGTTGATCCGCCCGGCCGGTTTAGCCGGTGAACTGGTGGTACTCGATGTCGTTGGACTTCATCTCGTTGTGCCGGCGCTCCAGGAACGAGTAGACGGCGCCGTGGGGCGCGCCGTCGAGGATCATCTCGGCGGCGCTACGGACGGCGTCGACCTGCTCGGGGGAGCCGATGATGCCGAGCGTCGTGCCGTAGATGACGACGTCGGCGCCGCTGAGTTCCTCCATCAGCTCGCGCGTCCGGCCGTCCTCCCCGATGAGCCGGCCCTTCTGGCGTCGGAGGTCGTTCCTGTTCCGGGTGGCCGCCTCGATGTCGACCACGTCGAACAGCTGCATCTCGTCGTCGAGCAGCCGTATCGCCTCCTCCGGAGCGAACCCGCGGCCGATGGCCTCGACGATGTCCGGCCCGGCCAGCCCGCGGACGGGGTCGCCGACCGACTCGATCTCGACCGACCCCGTCTCGCTGTCGATGTCCAGCCGGACCTCGGCGCGGTCCTCGATCTCGCGCATCGTCTCACCCCCGTCGCCGATGAGGACGCCGATACGGTCGTCAGGAACAGTGACGTGGTGCATACCTCCGCTTGGGAAGGTGGGCTTTTAAGGGTTCGCCGACCGGGACGGCCACGAACCACACGCCCGGACCGGAACCGCGGTCGCACGAGACGGCGGCCCGAACCGGGCATCCGGGTACGGCCCGATCCCTCGGTCCGAGACGGCGGGATTAGAGCGCCAGCTCGTACTCGTACTCGGCGTGCAGTTCGCCGGCGACCTCGCCCTTCGCCTCCATGCCCCGCTCGAACCCCCGTGCCTCCAGGAACCCGCGGCCGACGGTGTTGTCCGCGAAGACGGCCGCGACGACGCGGTCGGTGTCCTGCTCGCGGGCCCACGCCTCGAGCCGGTCCAGGAGCGCCGATCCGACGCCCTCGCTCCATCGGTCGGGGTGGACGTAGAGGGTGTGGAGTTCGACCTCGTCGGCCCAGGTCCGCTCGGCGCTGGCGAACCCGACCACCTCGCCGCCCGCGACGGCGACGAGGAACTCGACGGCGTCGTAGTCGACCGCCGCGGCGAGCAGGTCCTCGTCGTAGTTCGCCTGCACCCCGGCCTCGACGGTCCGTGGCTCGAGGAAGCCGCCGTATGCGGCGTACCACGCGTCGCGCGCGACGTCCTCGACGGCCCCCAGGTCGTCCTCGGTCGCCGCGCGCACCTCGGGGGTCATACGGACGCCTCGATCCGGTGGAACTCGACGGCGTCGGCGTCGGTGTCGATGACCGCGACGGTCCGGTGGTCGTCGGGCACCGTGGGGAAGTGCGCCCCGGGATTGACGACCGTCGCGTTCCCGACCGAGCGTTCCTCGCGGACGTGCCAGTGGCCGTGGAGCACGTAGTCGTACGTGCCCGACGTGGCCAGCGCCTCGATGACCGGGCGCTGTTCGCCGTGCAGCACCGCGACGTCGACGCCGTCGAACGCGAGTTCTGCGAAGCGGCCGTGCAGCGTCCCGCCGTCCAGCGACGCGAAGGCCTCGACGAGGCCCTCGCGCTCGCCGTCGTTGTTCCCGCGGACCGCGTGGACGGGGACGCCGTCGAGGTCGAGATGCGGGATCAGGGGCGGCGCGACGAAGTCCCCACAGTGGACGACCGCGTCGACACCGGCCGCCTCGAAGCGGTCCATCGCCGCCTCGACGGCCGGGACGTTGTCGTGGGTGTCGGAGATGATGCCGACCTGCATGGCCGGGGGTTCGCGGCGGGCCGAAAAGAAGCCTCGGTCGGGGGACGGGTCGTCGTGCTCGACGCCGGACCGGTCAGCCTTCGAGATCGCCGGACGGCTCGGGGTCCGGTTCGGTGACGTACTCGAGGAGGGCGTCGTCGTCGACGTCGAGGCCCTGCCGGCGGAAGAACGCGGCGACGTTGTGGCAGTCCCGCTCGAGGAACTCGCGGCTGTTCGGGTGGTGGACGGTGACGGCCTGGCCCAGGTCCAGGATGATGAGTTCGCCCTCGTGGACGACGACGTTGTACTCCGAGAGGTCGCCGTGGACCAGGCCGGCGCGGTAGAGCCGTCGGGCGTACTCCCGGACGACCTCGTAGGCCGTCTCGGGGTTCTCGACGTGGACCTCGTTGAGGCGCTTCGCGCGGTCGTCCTCGCCGCCGAGGTACTCCATCACGAGGACGTTCCGCTCGACCGCGATCGGCGTCGGAACCCTGACGCCGGCCGTGCGGGCGCGCTCGAGGTTCGCGTACTCCTTCGTCGTCCAGGCGACGACGACCTTCTTCTTGTCGGCGCCGATGCCCTCGAACCGGGGGTCGCCGTCGAGGTACTCCCGCATCTGTTTGAAGTCCGAGGCGTTGATGCGGTAGACCTTCACCGCCACCTCGCCGTCCGGGCCGAGCGCCGAGTAGACGTTGGCCTCCTTCCCGGTCGAGATCGGGCCGCCGAAGGCGTCGACGTAGCCGTCCTGGACGAGCTTGTAGAGGGCGCCGAGCGTCGCGTCGTCGAACACCGAGGCCTCGACCTTGAACTGCTCGGTGTTCTTGATCCGCTTGCGGAACTCGAGGAACTCCCGGTCCTGCCGCCGGGCGATGCGGTCGGCCTCGGTGTCGGAGACGTCCAGGGCCTCCCACTCGTCGCCGAGGACCGCATCGTCCTCGACCTCGAGCAGGCCGTACTCCTCGGTCATCCGGTCGCACTACACGACCGCGACGGAAAGCGTCACCGGTCGTTCAGGATCGGGGATACCGGACGGCGGGGAGCGCGAGAAGACGTCGGCGTCAGGCGCCGTCGGTGATGTGGCCTTCCTCGCGGAGCTGGTCGGCCTCCTGTTTCTCGTACCGCCAGGCGACGTCGGCCTTCTCGTCCTGCCAGTCCCACGGCTCGACGAGGACGACGTCGTCCTCCCGGATCCAGATGCGTTTCTGCATCCGGCCGGGGATGCGGGCGGTGCGCTCCTTCCCGTCCATGCAGCGGACCTTCACCCGGTTGGCGCCGAGCATGTTCGTCACGACGGCGAACACCTCGTCCTCGTCGGGCATCCGGAGGTTCGTCCGGCCCTCGTTGTCGCTCATGGGCGCGGGTTCGACAGCGAGCCGTTTAAGTGCTATGCAGGCCGTTCGGGGGCCCGAGCGGCCCTCCGGGCGTCCCGACCGGGAGACGTCGCGCCGCTCGAGAACGGCCCGGCCGGTCGCCGCCGGCCCGCCGACTGGCCGGAGAGCGGACTCCGGGGCTCCGGACGCCGGGCGTCATGGGCTCCGGACGCCGGGCGTCACGGGAACGCGGCCCACGCGGCGCGGCCGCGGATACCGCCCGCTACAGGAAAACGTTGCCTGTTCCGGCGTCCGGGCTCGTTCCACCGATAACCCCGCACCCTGCCAAGCGCGGCCCGTTCATATACGGTGGCAAGTGTTAAAGGGATGGAAGGGCAGTCTACGCGCGTCATGAGCACGGCCGAACCCGAGCAGCAGTCGGAGACGATGCGCGCCGTCGTCTTCGAGGAGGTCGGCGAGAAGATGGAGGTACAGGACGTCGAACGACCCGAACCCGACGCCGACGGCATCGTCGTCGAGACGGAGGCCTGCGGCATCTGCCGGTCGGACTGGCACGCCTGGCAGGGCGACTGGGACTGGGTCGGCGTCATGCCGACGCCCGGTCTCATCTTCGGCCACGAACCCGTCGGCGTCGTCAAGGAGGTCGGCGAGGACGTCGAGGACCTCGGCGTCGGCGACCGCGTCTGCGTCCCGTTCAACCTCAGCGACGGCACCTGTCGCTACTGCAAGCAGGGCCGGGCGAACATCTGCGAGCGCGTCATCCCCCTCGGCTTCGTCTCCTTCCAGCCCGGCGCCTTCGCCGAGGAGTTCCCCGTCCGGAACGCCGACCACAACGTCATCAAGCTCCCCGACAACGTCGACCCCGTCGACGTCGCGGGCCTCGGCTGTCGGTTCGCCACGGCGTTCCACGGGCTCGTCCACCGCGTCGACGTCACGCCCGGCGACTGGGTCGCCGTCCACGGCTGCGGCGGCGTCGGCCTCTCGGCCGTCCACATCGCCGACGCCCTCGGCGCGAACGTCGTCGCCGTCGACCTCGCCGACGACAAGCTCGCGAAGGCCAGGGAGCTCGGCGCCGACGAGACGGTGAACGTCACGGAGGTCCAGGACGTCCCGCAGGCCGTCAAGGGCCACACGCCCTCCAGCCGCGGCGCGGAGGTCAGCGTCGACGCCCTCGGCGTCGCCGAGACCTGCCGCAACTCCGTGAACTCCCTGTGCAAGGGCGGCCAGAACCTCCAGATCGGCCTCACCACCAGCGAGGAGGAGGGCGAGGTCTCCCTGCCCGTCGACACCATCGTCATGGAGGAACGCGAGTTCGTCGGCTCCTTCGGCATGCCGCCCCACGAGTACGAGGAGATCTTCTCGATGATGGAGCAGGACAAGATCGACCCCGGCAAGATCGTCTCCGAGACCGTCAGCCTCGACGACGTCCCCGAGGTCATCGCATCCATGGACGACTACGAGACCGTCGGCATCCCGGTCTGCGACGAGTTCTGAGAACCCACTTTTTACTCCCTCGGGTGCCGCGCCCGGGGCGCGGCACCGCTCAGTCGCAAAAACGTGGGGAAAAACGACCGCCCCGCCGCCTCGCGCCGCTCACGGCTCGCTTCGTTCGCGGCTCCCTCCGGTCGCCGCTCATCATTCGGCGGCGCTTACAGGTCGCGCCGCCCGCTCGCCGTTCGCGTTCCCGAGACGCTCCCCTTGGTCGCGTCTCGCTACCGACGCTCGGCGGCGGAGAACCGCTCGCTCCCTCCGGTCACTCGCGGATGCTCCCGACTCGGTGGATGGGCTACCAGCCTCGACCCGCCAGCTCGCAACCCTCGGAGCGAATACAATCCCTTTTACCGCGCGGTCCGTTCTCGGCGGGTATGGACACCGAAGTCGCCAAGAAGACCCTCGGCGAGACCGGCATCGCCGGGCTGGTGGCGCTGGTCGTGGGGTTCCTGATCCTCGCCCGGGAGAACCGCCGGGCCGCCGTCGGCGCGCTCGCCGTGGTCCTCGGGTACGCGCTCGTGGGCCACGGGCTGATGGAGTCGTTCCTCCGGTCGATGGGGATGGAGTACGAGGACCTGTTCTAGTCGCGCTCCATGAGGTAGACGGCCAGCACCACGAGCCCGCCGATCGGGGTGGCGACCAGGCACGCCAGGCCCGCGACGATCGCCCACAGCGCCGCGGTGTCCATGCCGCGTGACTCGGCGTCCGTGTAGACGTAGTACGCCAGCGCCAGCGGGATGACCAGCGAGAACAGGATGAATCCGATGATCAGGAGCTCGACGCCGCCGGGGATGCCGAACTGGAGGGGGAGCATGGGTCGGGCTCCGTCCAGGAGCGGCTTAAAACCTCCCGGGAGCCGTCAGCCGTCCGGGTCCCGCGCCCGGTGCTCGCTGATGAGCCGGTCGAGTTCCTCGGCCTTCCGCTCGCGGCGGCGCTCCTCGGCGCGGTCCTCCCAGTCCTCGATGGCGGCCTCGACGTCGCTCTCCCTGGTGACCGCCAGCTCGTCGATCTCGCGGATGGCGACGTCGTCGGCGGGCGCGACCGGAACCCCGTGCTCGAACAGCACGCGGTCGGCCTGCTCGGAGAGCCCGCCCTCCCGCAGGACGACGCGGGGCTCCTTCTCGGCGAGCAGCTCGGCGGTCGAGCGGCCGGCCCCGCTCGCGTCCCGCAGGTAGACCACGTCGCCGGCCGCGATCCCGTACTCGGCCTCCGCGGCCTCGATGTCGTCGGTCGTGAACTGCTCGACCGGCTTGACGGGGACGAGGTCGGATTTGGCCTCGGCGACGTCGGCGAAGTTCGAGTGGTCGAGCTTCCAGAGCTCCTTCAAGCGCTCGAGCTTGGCGTCCAGCGCCTCCCGCTCGTCCTCGGCCGCCGAGAGCTCGCGCTGCAGCCGCTCCTTGTCCCGCTCCAGCCGGGTGACCTCCCGGCGCTCGCGGGCCTCCCGCCGCTCCTCGCGCCGGGCCTCGGAGAGCTCGACTTCCAGCTCGTCGATGCGGTCGTCCTTCCGCTGGACGGTGTCCTCGAGGTCCTCGACGTGGTCCTCGAGGCGACCGATCCGGGCCTCGAGCCGCTTGATCTTCTTCTCCTCGGCGGAGAGCTCCCTGGGGTCGTGCTCGCGCTCCTCCTCCTCGGCGGCGTCGTCCTCGGTGAGGTCGTCGACGACGGCCTCGACGCTTTCCTCGCCGCCGACGACGCGGGCGATGACCTCGCCGCTCTCGAGTGCCGGCGGGGTCTTCGCCGCGATCCGCTCGAACTGGTCCTCGTGGTCGTCGAAGGCGAACAGCGCCGCGGCCAGGGCGTCCCGCTCGTGGTCGTTGTCGTGGGCCTGCTCGCGCGTGCGGTGGAGCTTCTCGTCGACCGGGAGGTCCCGCTCGGGCACCCAGGCGCCGGCGTCGAAGCTCCGGCGGATCTTCTCGACGGTCTCCGGCATCGGCTCGACGTCGGCCGCCACCAGCACCGGCCGGCCGTGTTCGATGATCCACTCGATGACCGCGGCCGTGTCGGCGGTCCGGGTCGACCGGACGTCGAGCACGTCGCCGTCGAGGTCGAGCAGCGCCACGGCCGTGGTCGTGCCGGGGTCGATGCCGACGACGACGTGGTCCCGACGGGTGGCGAGCGGCCGGTACTCGATGCCGTCGCGGCGCTCCCGCTCGATCTCGACGCGGACGTCGCCGGACCGCCGCGAGGACACCGGGAGTTCGTCGGGCGTCGCCTCGACCTCGAAGACGGCCCGGGAGAACCCGCCGTACTTCTCGGTGACCTCGCGCTCGTAGTCGAGCCCGGCGGCGTCGAGTTCGGACGCGACCTCGCGGGCGGCCGTCTTGACGGAGCCGTGGATGCGCCGGGTCAGCCGGTCCTCGCTCCACCCGCCGCCGCCCGTCGACCGGCCGCGGGCGACCTTCACCTCGGTGGTGTCGGTGAACGCCGAGACCTCGTAGCCGACGTTGTTGGCCGCCAGGCGGGCGGCGGCTTCGGCCTCCTGCATCGGGTCCTTCCCGTAGGGGACGCCGTGGCGCGACGCGACCCGGGAGAGCGGCTCCGGGCGCTCGTCGCCGGTGACCTGGACGAGTTTGGTGCCGTGGGGCAGTTCCCGCAGGAACGCCACCAGGGCGCCCTTGTCCTCGGCGAGTTCGAACGTGTTGTCGGTCGCGACGATGGCGGGCTCCTCGGCCCGGATCCGCCGGCGGAGCTTCCGGCGGCTGACGACGTCCCGGTCGACGTCGTCGCCGTCGAGGGCCACGACGGCGTATGACGGGGCGTCGCCCCGGACGTCGCCGCTCTGGACGTCGACGCCGAAGATGAGCGAGTCGAGGGCGCTCGTCCGCGTGCTCACTAGCCACGCGTAGGGCGCCCGCGAGTATAAGCTCGGTGGCGGGCCGAGTCGGACGCCCTGCGTGGGTTCCGACGCCTCCGTGGCGCGGAGGCGTTCGGAGCGAGCCGACGGCGCCCGGTATCGTGCCGGTTTTCACCGCCCACGACGACCACGACGCATGGCGCGATACTACGAGGACCTCGAGGTCGGCGACGAGTACGCCCCCGAGGGCCGCTACGAGGTCACGCGCGAGGAGATCAAGGCGTTCGCCGAGCAGTACGACCCCCAGCCGTTCCACCTGGACGAGGCCGCCGCCGAGGAGTCCGTGTTCGGGGAGCTCGCCGCCTCGGGCTGGCACACCGCGTCGATGTGCATGCGGCTGCTCGTCGACGGGTTCCTCGATCCGGAGACGTCGATGGGCGCCCGGGGCGTCGAGGACCTGCGGTGGCTGCGACCGGTCCACCCGGGCGACACCCTCCGGGTCGAGGTCGAGGTCCTCGAGAAGCGGCCCTCCGAGAGCCGCCCGGAGATGGGTCGCGTCCGCCAGCGCCTGACGGGGTACAACCAGCACAACGAGGCGGTCATCGAGTGGGTCGCCGACGGGATGCAGCGGCGACGGACGCCCGGCGAGTAGCGGCCGCCGACGGGGAGCTCGCCGCGTCGTCCGTTACTGCTCCAGGGCGGCGCGGTACTGGGCGCGGGCGTCGTCCTCGGCGGGGCCGTCGAGCGCGACGGTGCCGTCGACGAGCACCGTGATGCGGTCGAACGCGCTGGCGAACGCCTCGACGGTGTGGGTCGAGACCACGACGCAGCGGTCCTGGCCGGGGTAGTCGGCCAGGAACGAGACGATGCGGCGCCGGGAGTGGTCGTCGACGTCGGCGAGCGGCTCGTCGAGCAGGAGGAACGCGGGCCGTTTGATCATCGCGAGCGCGAGGTCGAGCTTGGTGCGGAAGCCGCCGGAGAGGTCGCTGGCGGTGCGGTGGGCGGCCGGCTCAAGCCGGAGTTCGTTCAGCAGCGTCCCGGTCCACTCGCTCGGCGGCGGGTCGGCGGCGAACGAGCGGAACACGCAGAGGTTCTCCCGGACGGTCAGGTCCGGGTAGAACCGTGGCGTCTGGAAGCCGACGCCGACGGACGCAGCCGGCCGACGCACGCGGCCGTCGGTCGGGCGGGCCAGGCCGGACAGCAGGTGGAACAGCGTGGTCTTCCCGGAGCCGTTCGGGCCGACGAGGCCGTGGAGGCCGCCGGGTTCGACGGACAGCGAGACGTTCGCGAGCGCGGTCACGGCGTCGTAGCGCTTGGTGACGGCCTCGACGGCGAAGCCGTCGTTACGCATGGACGCCACCCCGCTCGTAGTGTCGGATGGCGACCGCGAGGAGCACGAGGGCAAGGAGGGCCGTGGCGGCGAGCCAGGTGAGGTACTCCCCGTAGACGGACAGCGACTGGCCCCGGAGCATCGTGCCGCGGAGCGTCACGAGCGAGTAGTGGGTCGGGAGCGACCGGGCGACCGTCTTCCGGACCGCGGAGTAGAAGCCGACGGGGTAGACCAGGCCCGAGAGCGTCAGGACGCCGACCGCGAGTCCGAGGTCGACGAAGATGGCGGCCTGCCGGAGCCGCATGAAGAAGAGGACCGCGAGGCCGGCGGCGGCCATGTAGAGGAAGGAGAGCCCGAGGACGGCGA
>CAZATR010000025.1:0-20789 GCA_964488035.1 uncultured Natronomonas sp. | reverse complement strand
GGTCGAGCCGGCCGAGGGCTTCGGAAGTCCAGTCGGTCCATCCGCTGGCGTCAAACCGGCCGAAGGCTTCGCAAGGCAGCGATACGTTTCAGGGACAAACTCAGGAACTACCCGTAAAATCGTGCCCTACACCGACCGAAATCGGTGATGGGTTCACCGAACCCTTCGTCACCACTCACTGCCGTCAGCGAGGTCCACGCTGCTATCCAGTTTCGAGGAGGGACAGATGTCCTCCAGCACGCAGTCGTCACAGTCCGGATTGCGAGCGGTACAGGTCTCGCGGCCGTGTGCTATCAGCAGATGTGTGTACTCGGTCCATTCGCTCCGCGGCACGATCCCGACGAGGTCGGCCTCAATCTTCTCGGGCCGCTCGTACTCCGTCAGCCCGAGCCGGCGGGAGATGCGCTGGACGTGGGTGTCGACGACGATGCCCTCCCGGAGATCGTGGCCGTGCTGGAGGATCACGTTCGCGGTCTTGCGGCCGACGCCGGCCAGGTCCGTGAGTTCGGCCATGGTGTCCGGCACCTCGCCGTCGTGCTTCTCGAGGATGTCCTGGCAGGCGGATTTGATGTAGCCGGCCTTCTGGTTGAAGTAGGTGATCGAGTCGATGTCCGCGGCGAGCTCGTCGACGTCGACGGCGGCGTAGTCCTCGGGGCCGTCGTACTTCTCGAACAGCGCCGCGGTCACCTCGTTGACCCGCTCGTCGGTGCACTGCGCCGAGAGGACGACGGCGATCAGCAGCTCCAGCCGGGTGGAGAACTCGAGCGAGATGTCGGGCTCGGGGTACTCGTCGTACAGTCGGTCCAGCACCTCGGCGACCTGCGCCTCGCGCGACGCCAGCGGCGTGCCCATACCGTGAGGCGGGCGCGGGGGTTCTTCGGGTTGTCGGGTTCGGACGGCCCCTCGAAACGAGATCCGTGTCACCGTCTGACGGGCACCCGGAACGTTCAATGTCGCCGCGCTCCCGGCCTGAAGCATGCCAGGTCCCGCGTTCCTCCACGGCGACCGTATCGACCTCCACGTGATCGAGGAGGAGGACCTCCCGTTCCTCCAGCGACTCATCGACGACCCGCGCGTCTGGCGGTCGCTGTTCCAGGTGACGCCGAAGCGCATGGCCGACGAGGAGGAGTTCCTCGAGGCGACGACCGGCGACGACACCGAGGCCCACTTCCTCGTCTGCGACGACGGCGACCCCGTCGGCACCGTCGGCCTCTCGGGGATGAGTCCGGCCTGGGGCATCGGCGAGGTCGGCTACTACGTCGACCCGGACGCCCAGGGCCAGGGGTACGCGACGGCCGCCGTCGGCCTGCTCGTCGACTACGCCTTCGACGACAGGCGCCTCGAGAAGCTCTCGGCCGACGCGCTGGCGACCAACCCGGCCAGCCAGCGCGTCCTCGAGAAGAACGGGTTCGTCGAGGAGGGCCGGTTCCGCGACCACGGGTTCGTCGACGGCGAGCGCGTCGACGTCCTCAGATACGGCCTCCTGGCCGACGAGCGCTGACGGCCGGTCGGCCTCCTTCCGCGGGCGTCGGCCGGGGCCCGCCGGTGACCGTCGCGGCCGGTCGGTCGAGGCGCCCGTGGTCAGCCCAGGACGCCCGTCACCGTCGCGGCCTCGATCGCCGCGTCCTCCTCGATGCCGTCCCCGAGGATGGTGTAGCGGTCCCTGATCTCGTGGGCGGAGGTCATCGCCTCGACGAACTGCTCGTCGTCGACGTCGAGTTCGGCGGCGGTCGTGGGGGCGCCGATGTCGGCCAGGGCACCGCGGACCCGGCGCCAGTCGCCGCCCTCGCCGGTGTGGAGGTACTCGGTGACGACGGCGGCGACGCCGACCTGGTGGCCGTGCAGCGCCGCGCCGGGGGCGATCCGGTCGAGCTGGTGGGAGATGAGGTGTTCGGCGCCGGAGGCCGGCCGCGAGGAGCCGGCGATCGACATCGCGACGCCGGAGGAGACGAGCGCCTTCGCGACGACCCAGGCGGACTCCTCGAGCCCGCGCTTGATCGAATCGGCGCGCTCGACGAGCAGCTCGGCGGTCATCCGGGAGAGCGCGCCGGCGTACTCGCTGTACTCGACGTTCTTCAGGCGGTGGGCCAGTTGCCAGTCCTTGACGGCGGTGTAGTTCGAGACGATGTCGGCACACCCCGCCGTCGTGAGCCGCCAGGGCGCCTCGGCGATGAGTTCCGTGTCGGCGACGACCGCGAGCGGCGGGTGGGCGGCGACGGAGTGGCGGGTGTCGCCCTCCGGGACGGAACCGCGGCCGGAGACGATGCCGTCGTGGCTCGCCGCGGTCGGCACGGAGACGAACCCGCAACCGCGCTCGTCGGCGGCCATCTTCGCGATGTCGATCGGTTTCCCGCCGCCGAGGCCGATGAGGAAGCCGGCGTCGATCTGGGCGGCGGTCTCGAGGACGGCCTCGACGGAGGCGAACGTGGCGTCCTCGACGGTCGTGAGGGCGGGGTCGAACCCGGCGTCCTCGAAGGCGGCCACCAGCCGGTCGCCCGCCAGCGCCTTCGGCGTCGGGCTGGTGACGACGAGCGGCCGGCCGTCGAGGTACAGCTCGTCGACGGCCTCGACCGTGCGGTCGAGGACGCCGTGGCCCAGGAGGACGCTCCTGGGCAGCCGGATCCACTTCGACTTGCCGAACATAGGCGGACTGCGAGAGGCCGGGACAAAACGTTTGGCCCCGCAGGCGGCGTGGCGACGGTCGCCACCGGCCGACTCGACCGGGGTTACTCCACGGTGTCCAGCACGTCCAGCAGACGCTCCTCGGCCGCCCGGTCCGGGCCGTTCTCCCGACCGGTGCGGTCCGAGTCGCGGTGGTCGGCGACCGTGGCGGCGAGCGCCTCGTCGTGCGGCGTCGACCGCCACCCCACCTCGCGGAGCTTCGCGGTCGAAAGCAGGTGCGGCGGGTCGCGGTAGATGGGGAAGTCGTCCGGGGAGAGGTCGACGGTGCCGAGTTCGCGCTCGCTCGCGAACACCACGTCGACGTCGGTGTCGCAGGCGTCGGCGAGCAGCTCGACCCGCTCGCCGAGCGTCGGGGCGTGGCCGTCGCCGACGTTGTACGCCTCGCCCGGCCGACCGTCCTCGGCGACGGCGAGGAGGGCGCTGGCGACGTCCTTCACGTAGACGAGGTGCCAGAGGTTGGTGCCGTCGCCGGGGACGACCACTCGATCGTGGCGGTCGACGCGGTCGATCCAGTAGTCGAACCGCTCGGTGTAGTCGTGCGGACCGTAGACGACGGGCGGCCGGACGGCCATCGCGTTCACGCCGCGGTCGGCGGCCGCGAAGACGGCGCGGTCGCCCTCGGCCTTGCGCTGGCCGTAGGTCTCCATCGAATCGTCGACGGCCTCCTCGGGCGAGCAGTCGTGTAGCGAGGTGTCGTCCTCCCGTTTCGGGACCCGCTCGGCGCCGTAGGCTGCCCCGGAGGAGACGTAGACGTACGCGTCGACGTCGTCGAACACGTCGGTGGCGACGTGGACGTCGCGGGGGTGGTAGGCGACGCAGTCGACGACGACGTCGGGGTCGACCGACATGCCGGCCCGCCGGACGTCGGCCTCCTCGGTCCGGTCGCCCTCGATCCGGTCGACGGCGTCGTGGTCGGCGAAGGGGTTCGGATGATTACCCCGGTTGAAGGTCGTCACGTCGTAGCCGGCGTCGCGGAACGCCTCGACGGTGTGGCGGCCGATGAACCGCGTCCCGCCGATCACCAGCGCGTGGTCGGGCATGCCCGCGTCTGGGGCCGGTGCGGCGAAAAAGGTGTGGCTTCCGTGACGGGGATCGGTGTGGCGACCGCGGGGCTCCGGAGCGGTCGCCCGCGCCGGGGTTCAGACGCTCGTCGAGGCCCCGACGAGGAGGACGTTCTTGGTGCCGGCGACCTGGGCGGTCACCGTCGCGCCGTCGATGGTGACGGACGCCTCCGCCGGGCCGAACGTGTCCTGCCCGGTCTCGCCGGGCCCGGACGGCGCCTCGGCGAAGTAGGTACGTGATTCGGTCGCGTCACCGGCGACGTCGGCCGGCGTGACGGTGCCGAGGTCCACGATGCCGCCCTCGACGCCCTCGACGTCGCCGGCGGCCTCGTGGACGGTCCAGCCGTCCGGGAGCGAGTCGGTGATCGTCACCGGCGCGTCGTCGTCGACCTCGCCGTCGATGCTGGAGACGGTGATCTCGACGCGGTTGGTCTGGCCGCCGGTGAACACCTGGCCGTCGTCCGACCGGGAGCCGGTCGCCGAGAACGACGGGGCCGGCGGGTCGACCGGCGTGACGCCGCCGAGGTCCCACTCGTCGCCCCGGCCGTAGGTCCGGGTCGTCTCGCCGGTCTCGCGGACCTGCTGGAACCCGAGCGCGGACGTCAGGAGGACGTAGCCGAGGAACGTCGCGGTGTAGTTCTGGAGGCCGAACGGGTGGAGGTTCGCCTGGGTCGCCGGCGGGAGCAGCGAGGAGATGTAGTGGATGCCGCGGCCGGACGTCTCGCTCTCGGTGACGGAGGCGGTGGCGACCAGGCCGTTCGTCCGGCCGGCGACGGTCGCGACGCCACCGGCCGCGGCCGCACCGAGCGCACTCTCGTCGACGAGGTCCATCGGGGCCGAGCCGCCGACCTGGTAGCCGAGCGGCTGGACCTTCCAGAGCTGGTTCTGGATGTCCCGGACGTCCCCGCTGAACAGCGGGTGCTCGAGGGTCTTCGACGTGAACCGGGCGACGTCGAGGAACTGCCGCTGGATGTTCGACTCGGCGTCGATCGCCGAGCCGTCGAGGAGCTCGTTGTCCAGCTCCGGGAGGACGTAGGTGCCGGTGTCGGTCACGACGAGGTTCCCGCCGGCGTCGACGAACTCGTCGATCGCGTCGGTGTAGGCGTCGTCGGTGACGCCCTCCGTGACGCCGGCCCTGGCGTTCCCGGAGACGCCCTCGGAGATGCGTTCGGTCGGCGAGACGTAGTCGTGGATGACGACGGCGTTGTCGTAGTCGTCGAGCGCACCGGCCTTGACCGCCTCGACGGTGACCGGGTCGATGCTGCCGCCATCCTGGATGAACTCACGGAGTACGCCGCGCTTCTCGGCGGCCTCGTAGTCCTGGAAGAACTCGAACGGCGTCACGTCGTAGGCGGCCTGCTCGTAGCCCTCCCCGCCCCAGTTGTCGACGCTAGTGGGGTCGGGGTTGGCGTCGGCGGCCAGCGCCCACTGCTGTATCTCGACGAGCTGGCCGGCGTCCCGGTAGTTGCTGGCGCGGAGCGTCCAGGTGCCGGCCTGCGGCTCGCTGACGGTGAACGACGGCAGGCCACAGCACTTGCCGCCGACGCGCTCCCCGGTGACGCCCTCGAACTCGCGGACGGCCTCGCCGTCCGGCGACACCAGCTCGAGGTCGGCGACGACGCTCTGCCCGTGGAGGTGGACGCCCATGCTGTGGAGGCCCTCCTCGACATCGAAGCCGAACTCGGTGAGGCCGCTCGTCAGCTCCGTCTCCTCCGTGGTCCGGTAGGTCTCGGTGTCGGCGTCGAAGCTCAGCTGGTCGTGGGTCCGGCGGAGCGCGTCCTCGGCGCTGCGGACCTCGCCGGTGGTGACGTAGGCGACCGACTCGCCACCGGTCTCCGTGTGCGTCGAGAAGTTCTCGCTCGTGGTCGGCGTCTCGGAGTTGTTCACCGCGAAGTCGGTGATCGTCCGGACGGCGGCCCGGTAGCCCGTCACCTCCATCTCGAACAGCTCGGGGTTGTAGACGTTCCCGCCGAGCATGTGGTTGAACGACATCTCGAAGTCCAGCGTCGTCATGTCCAGCCCGATCGGTTCGGGGTGGGCCATCCAGTCGAGGAACGCCCCGGAGACGGTGTAGCCGATGGTGTCGTAGATGGTCGCGTAGTCGAAGGCGCTCTCGGGGACGACGCCGAACAGTGCCGGGGCGAACTGCTGGTCGCCCACCAGGTCGACGCGGGCCTGCCCGATCGTCTCCCAGGTGCTCAACGCCTCCGCGAGCGTCTCGTCGATGTTGAGACACATCTCGTAGACCTCGTGCAGCTCGCGGGTGTTGAACTGGTCCTGCGAGATGAGGCCCAGCACGAAGTTGTTGAACACCGGGCCGCCGTGGAGGTCCGCGCCGTAGTTGAGGTTCTCGTAGTTCTGGAAGTAGTCGACGAGCGCCTTCGCGTCCGGCACTTTGTCGTTCACGAAGGAGGGTTCCTCACCCCGGTAGTTGGCGGGGGCCGCCGGGTAGTGGACCGGGTCGATGTAGCCGACGACGGGGTACTGGCGGTTGGTGTCGAACACCTCGGCGTTGCCCCGCTCGTACAGCGGCGCCGCCGGGACGCGAGGGACCCCCGTTCCGGGGCCGCCGACCTGCCAGCCGGAGTCGTACTGCGGGTTGCGGACGGCCCACCCGTCGGGATTCGTAAAGCCCACGATGACGACGACGTCGTCGAGCAGCGGCTCGAGCTTCGCGTCGCTCCCCGGGACGTCCGGTTCGGAGCCCCGCGCGGCGTTCTCCAGCACCCGCGCGGCGGTCTCGCGGCCCGCCATCTCCAGGCCGTGGAGCGAACAGGAGAAGAACACCTTCTCCTTGTCCTCGAAGTCCGTCTCGCTGTCGAAGTTCGTCAACTCGACGACGTACATCCCCTTCGGGTCCGGCCGGTCGGTGAGGTCGTTCGTATGGCCCGGCGAGTGGCCGACGTCGTTGACCCGGATTCGGTCGGGGTACCGCTCCTCGAGCACCTCGAGGCCGTCCTTCAGCTGTTCGAACCCGATGTAGTCGACCGACCGTCGCGGCTCGGGGAAGACGCCGAGCGGGTAGTAGCCGATCCGCCAGAACGGGTTCGACCCGGGCGCGAACTGGAACTCGGCGGCGCTCGGGACCTCCGCCACGGTCTCGGCCTCCGTGGCGGTCAGCGGGGCGTAGGCCGCGGGCTCCGGCTCCGTGGTCGCGTGGAACTCGCGGTCGACGCCGAGGCGGCCCTCGAGGGCCGTCGGGCCGGCCGGGTCCGAGAAGCGGACCAGGGTCGGGACCGCGTGGTCCGCCGGGGTGTGGTTCAGTACGTACTGGTACTCCCTCGTGAACGCGTCGTCCGTCGCCGACGCCGTTGCGTTCCCGGGCAGGGCCAGTGAGGCCCCGACCGCGCCGGATAGCTGGAAGAACCGTCGCCGCGAGATCGGCGCGTCCGCGAACCTGTCGTCCTCAGTCATGGGTGTGGCTCACAGCCGGCGGTTTCCCTATGGCCTACAAAAGCTTCTGACAAACGCGTCAAAACGTCCGGATTGCCGGGGTCCCGAGCGGGTTCCTGGCCGTCTCGCCCGGTCAGTACTGGAACTCGGTGTCGATGCCGCGGCCGGTCTCGGTCATCTCGACGGCCGCCTCGCTGTACTGCAGCACCTTCTGCATGTCGCCCTCGATCTCGAACTCGCCGGACATCATGCCGTCGACCGGACCGAGGTCGCCCTGGAAGAGCCGCTTCCAGTTGGTGTACGGGCCGCGGAAGACGAAGCCGTACGCCTCCTCGTCGGGGTCGTCGACCTCGTAGGCGGCGGTGCAGTCCCCGTCCTCGAGCCCGAGGAAGAAGTACACCGGATCGCCGTCGTAGGCGTCGTCCGGCTCGACGACGAACAGGAAGTCGCCGTCGAAGCCGACGCCCCAGCCCTCGCTGGCCGCGGCGTAGGCGTCGTTCTCGTCGAGCAGCTCACCGTACTCGGTGATCCACGCGTCCCCGTCGCTGGGGAATTCGTACGCCATACCCACGCCGTACACCCACTCCCGGTTCGGTGTTCCCCCGTTCATGCGAAGCACCTTTAATACGGGGTCCGTGTCGTCGGGAATCCGGTGGCGGATCCAGGTCCGGTGCCGCGGGACGTGGCCGGTGCCGGAGGCGCCGCCGACGCGGCACGATAGTTTTAGGGCCGGCGCCGCGAAAGGCCCGACGATGCTCGAGGACGTCCGCGTCGCGCTGGGGGTGTCCGGCTCGATCGCCGCCGTGAAGACGGTCGAACTGGCCCACGAGCTCCGCCGACGGGGTGCCGAGGTCCGGGCGGTGACCACCGACGCCGCCCGGGGCATCGTCCACCCGTGGGCGCTGGAATACGCGACCGACAACCCCGTCGTCACCGAGATCACGGGCTCGGTCGAACACGTCGAGCTGTGCGGCGACGACGGCTGGGCCGACGTCCTGCTGCTCGCGCCCTCGACGGCCAACACCGTCGGGAAGATGGCGGCGGCCGTCGACGACACGCCGGTCACGACGACGGCGACGACCGCGCTCGGCGCGGGCGTGCCCGTGGTCGTCGCGCCGGCGATGCACGAGCCGATGTACGACCACCCCGGCGTGCTCGACGCCATCGAGACCCTCGAGGACTGGGGCGTCTCGTTCGTCGAGCCCCGCATCGAGGAGGGCAAGGCCAAGATCGCCGACGAGGAGGCCATCGTCCTCGAGACCGCCCGCGCGGCGGGGGACCGCCCGCTCGACGGCGACAGCGTGGTCGTCACGAGCGGCGCGACGAGCGAACCGATCGACCCCGTCAGGGTCATCACGAACCGGGCCTCCGGCCGGACCGGCCGCGCCGTCGCGGCGGCCTGCTACGCCCGCGGCGGCGACGTCACCCTCGTCCACGACGCCGGCGACGTTCCGTACGCCGACACCCGGCGGGTCGAGACCGCCGCGGAGATGCGCGAGGCGACCCTCGAGGCCTGCGAGGACGCCGACGCGCTGGTGTCGGCCGCCGCCATCGGCGACTACACCGTCGACGCCGCCGCCGAGAAGCTCCGGTCCGGCCAGCAGCGCACCCTCGAGCTCGAGCCGACCCCGAAGCTCATCGACGGCGTCAGGGACCGGTATCCGGAGCTGCCCATCGTCGGGTTCAAGGTCGAGACCGGGGGCGACGACGGCGACCTGATCGAGGCCGCCCGCGCGACGCTCGACCGGGTGGGCCTCGCGTTCGTCGTCGCCAACGACGCCGACGTGATGGGCGAGGCGGAGACCCGCGTGCTCCTCGTCGGGCCGGACGAGGCAGCCGAGTACGTGGGCTCGAAGGCCCAGGTCGGCGTCCGGATCGCCGACGAGCTGGCGGCCGTGTTGGCCGCGTAGCCGCCTGGCAGCTGTGGACCACGGCCGGTACCCGCCGGCGAGCGACCGCCAGGTTTTATTCCCGGCTCGGAGTACGCGAGGCATGGACCAGCTTCGGCACTCGTTGCTGGAGGCGCCGATCATCGAGAAGGAGGGCTACCACTACTTCGTCCACCCGATCAGCGACGGCGTCCCCATGCTCGAGCCGAGCCTGCTCCGGGAGATCGTGATCAAGATCATCCGGAAGGCCCAGCTCGAGGACGTCGACAAGATCGTCACCCCGGCGGCGATGGGCATCCACCTCTCGACGGCCGTCTCGCTGATGACCGACATCCCGCTGGTCGTCATCCGGAAGCGGGAGTACGGCCTCGAGGGGGAGACCCCCCTGTTCCAGCGGACCGGCTACTCGGAGAACCAGATGTACATCAACGACGTCGAGGCCGGCGACAGCGTCCTCGTCCTGGACGACGTGCTCTCGACGGGCGGCACGCTGTCGGCGATCTGCGACGCGCTCGAGGACATCGGCGCCGACCTCGTCGACGTCGTGGCCGTCATCAAGAAGGTCGGCGGCGAGAACCGCCTGGCGGACTCGCCGCACACCGCCAAGACGCTGATCAACGTCGACGTCGTGGACGGCGAGGTCGTCATCGTCGACCCCGACGGCGACGACTGAGGGCCGCACGACGCCGACGGTCGGGGTGGGTCGTGACGTGCCGGGACCGTGGCGGCCGATCACTCCAGCCGTGATTCGTCGACGTAGAAGACGAACGGGGTGTCGGTGGCCCGCATGAGGTGGACGCGGGCCGTGTAGCGGTCGCCGAGGCGGTTCTCGAGTTCGCCGCGGTCGGTCCGGTGGGCGATGACGACCGGCGGGTTCCCGGTCAGGTCCTCACGGAGCATCGTGCCGTTCCGTGCGCAGTCGGCGTCGACGTCGCCGGCCTCGAAGTACCACGGGAGCGGGAGGGCGTTGAACCAGTTCGAGCAGGTCGGGCGGCGCTCGAGTTCGTCGTCGACCGGGTTCCAGAGGTGCTCGCCGTACAGGACGACGTCCGTCCCTTCGTTCCGGTCGGCCAGCGCGTGGATGTCGCGGACGGTCGGCTCGAGGTCGCCGGCGGGCTGGGCGTACTGGACGAGCGGGTTGTCCGGCGACTGGGGGTTGGCGTAGCTCGTCGCGTAGGCGGTCGCGCCCATCGAGCCGACGAGCACGACGGCCACGGCGACCGCGAGGGCGACGCTGACGAGGTCCCGGTCGGCCCGCGCCTCCCGGCCCCAGCGGGCGAGGGTGCCGAGGGCGACGGCCGCCGGGATACAGAGCGGCAGCACGACGTGGACGACGAGCCAGCCGGCACCGCCGATGTCGGTGATGAACGGGTAGCCGACGACGGAGGCGGCGCCCCAGTAGAAGGCGAACGAGGCGAGGTCGTCGGGCCGGTCGCCGGCGTACAGCGTGCCGAGGAAGCCGGCGACCGCGAGCAGCAGCAGCGCCGTCGACGAGTCGGCGGTGGCGAGCGACAGCTGGCCGAGGAACTCGAGGTAGGGGTTCGGGTCGCTGGTCCGGGGCGTGATCCACTGACAGAGGTAGAGCTCGGTCGTCGAGCCCAGGGTGAACGCGACGAGCTCTGGCAGCCGGAGGGGGTTCGCGAGGGCCTCGCCCAGCGTCGGGGCCGTCGAGACGTCGAAGACCGGCGTGTGCGGGGAGCTGAGACAGGAGAAGTAGTAGGTGTTCTGCGACGGGAGGCTGCCGCGCGGGGCGTACAGGAGGACGAGGGCGGCGAGGAAGGCGGCGAGGCTGCCGGCGATGGCGGTCGCGTGGCGGCGGACGCCCCGGGCGGCCCACCGGAGGTACGCGAGGAGGACGTCGAGGGGCGTCCGGTCGGTGAACCGGGCGAAGAGGAGCCGGTGGTGGAGCAACAGCACCGTCGCGCCAGCGAAGGCCAGCAGGTACGCGACGACGTTCTCCTTGGCGCCGAGGCCGACGGCCAGCGACAGCGTCGCGCCGTAGAGGTAGCGGCCGTCGTCGAAGTCGACCGCCCGGACGAGGCAGGCGAACGCGACGAAGGCGCACCCGCCGGCGATGACGTCGCCGCGCATGAACCGGGAGTAGTACAGCAGGGCGGGGTTGAGCGCGAGGAGCAGCGCCAGGGCGACGACGGTCTCCTCGCGGAGCCGGTGGCGGAACAGCAGCGCCGTCAGGGGGAGGAGGCCGCCGACGAGCGCCGGCACGAGCCGGATCGCGAAGTCCGTCATGCCGAGGAGGCCGAACAGGTGGGTGTCGATGAGGTGCAGCAGCGGGCCGTGGATGACCGGTCGGTAGAACAGCACGCCGGTCTCGTGGTACTCGACGATCCAGTAGGCGACGCGGCCCTCGTCGAAGTGGGCGACGCGGTCCCCGAGGAACGCCAGCCGGAGACAGAGGGCAAGGAGGGTCACGGCGACCACGGCGAGGGTCGCTCGGTCGCGGCGGGGATCCATCGGCGGGTACTGTACCCGGCGGGGGTAGAAGCCTTCCGATTACCGATTCCGCGTGAGTGCTATATGGTACCAAACGACAAGCTTCAAGCCGGTCGAGCGCCAAGCGTTCCGGGACCATGGCGAGCCACCGACCGACGTTCGAGACGAAGGACCGCGAGCGGATCTACGAGTTCGTCGCGGACCGGGGCGGCGTGACGTACGAGGAACTGGTCGAGGCCGACCTCCTGACCGACCCGGACCGCTACCGGCAGCTGGTCGCCGTGATGAAACGCGACGGCCTCCTCCACGAGGTCGACGGCGAGTTGCGGCCGGCGGTCGACGACGGCGGCACGGAGCGCCACGCCATCGAGGGCGGCGCGGTCACCATCCGACCCGCGCGCCAGGAGGACATCTCCGGGATCGTCGGCGTGATGAAGCAGGTCGCCGACGAGCGGCGCTACATCGTCGCCGAGGACGTCGCCGCCCAGCTGGCCGGCGACAGCGCGCTGATGCGGGAGGACCTGGAGAACCAGCGGTTCTTCGTCGGCACCGTCGACGACGAGGTCGTCGCGTGGTGCGGCGTCGAACAGCCGAGCCTCGAGAAGCTCGCCCACAACGTCGAACTCACGCTGGGCGTCCTGGAGGAGTACCGCGGCAGCGGCATCGGCAGCCGCCTCATGGAACGCGGCCTCTCGTGGGCCGACGAGCGCGGGTTCCACAAGGTGTACAACAGCGTCCCGGCGACGAACGTCGACGGCATCGAGTTCCTCGAGGACCACGGCTGGAACACCGAGGCCATCCGACGGGACCACTACCGGATCGACGGCGAGTTCGTCGACGAGGTGATGATGGCCGTCAAACTCGAGGACTGACGCCGAGCCGACGCGGCGACGCGGCAGCCCGCCACCGGCGTCTCCCCACGCCCCGCTGAACGCCCCGTTCCGGCAGTTCTTTTAGCGGCCGTCGCCCACCTCAACCCATGGTAGCGCTCGGACTGGTGGTCGCGCAGTTCAACAAGGAGCGGCCCGTCACCCACGAGATGGCCGAGCGGGGCCGCGAGGCGGCCGCCGACGCCGGCGCCGAGATCGTCGAGACCGTCGAGGTGCCCGGTGCCTACGACGCGCCGCTGGCGGCCGACCGCCTCGCCCGGCGGGAGGACGTCGACGCCGTGGCGGTCGTCGGCGCCATCATCACGGGCGACACCGACCACGACCGCGTGATCGCCGACGCCGCGGCCCGGGGGTTGACCGACGTCTCCCTCGAGCGGGACACCCCGGTCACGTTCGGCGTCACGGGCCCCGGGATGAGCCAGGCCGAGGCCGAAGAGCGGGTCGGGTACGGTGCGACCGCCGTCGAGAGCGCCATCGAACTCGCCGAGGAACTCCAATCATGACTATGGACTTCGCGGACCGCGTCGAACGCGTAGTGCCGAGCGCGACGCTCGCCATCAGCGACCTCGCCAGCGAACTCGAGGCCGAGGGCGAGGACGTCGTCGACCTCTCCGTCGGGGAGCCGGACTTCCCGACGCCCGACCACGTCGTCGAGGCCGGCCAGCGGGCGATGGCCGACGGCCACACCGGCTACACCCCGTCGAACGGGATCCCCCGGCTCAAGACCGCGATCGTCGAGAAGCTCGCCACGGACGGCCTCGCGTACACCACCGACGAGGTCGTCGTCACGCCGGGCGCCAAGCAGGCGCTCTACGAGACGTTCCAGACGCTCGTCGACGACGGCGACGAGGTCGTGCTCCTCGACCCGGCGTGGGTGAGCTACGAGGCGATGGCCAAGATGGCCGGCGCCGACCTCTCCCGGCTCGACCTGTCGCCGCACGGCTTCCGGCTCGGCGGCGCCCTCGACGAGCTCGGCGAACTCGTTTCAGACGACACGGAACTGCTCGTCGTCAACTCCCCGTCGAACCCCTCCGGCGCGGTGTTCGGCGACGACGCCCTCGAGGGCGTCCGCGACCTCGCGGTCGACCACGACGTCACGGTCGTCTCCGACGAGATCTACGAGGCCATCACCTACGGCGTCGAGCAGACGTCGCTGGGCGCCCTCGACGGGATGGCCGACCGGACCGTCACCATCAACGGCTTCTCGAAGGCCTACTCGATGACCGGCTGGCGGCTCGGCTACCTCGCCGCGCCGGAGCCGCTCGTCGAGCAGGCCGGGAAGCTCCACTCCCACTCGGTGTCGTGTGCCGCGAACTTCGTCCAGCACGCCGGCGTCGCCGCCCTCGAAGGGAGCAGCGACGCCGTCGCCGAGATGCGCGACGCCTTCCGGGACCGCCGCGACATGCTCCTCGACCGCTTCGCCGGACACGGCATCGACGTCCCGGTGCCGGACGGCGCCTTCTACCTGATGCTCCCGGTCCCTGGGGACTGCGCTGCCCTGGAAGGGCAGCGTTCGGGAGACGGCGAAGCCGTCGACCAGGCGTGGTGCGAGAACGCCCTGGAAGAAGCCCACGTCGCGACCGTCCCCGGGAGCGCCTTCGGGACGCCGGGCTACGCGCGGCTCTCCTATGCAGCGAGCGAGGAGCGGCTCGCCGAGGGCGTCGACCGGCTGGCCGACGCCGGCTGCATCTGACGCGCATCGGGCCGACCACGCCGGAACGGGCCGACCGTCGCGTCGGTCGTCGGCGCGGCTCTCGGGGTCGACGCGGGAACTGGAGAACGGTCGGCTCGACGTCGCTCAGTCCTCGAGCGCGTCGGCGATCCGCTCGACCTCACGCCGGAGGTCGTGGAGCTCGTCGCGGACCTTCCGGACCTCCCGGACCAGCTCCTCGTCGTCGCCCTCGCCCCGGCCGCCCGGCCCGCCGCCCATGGCGCCGCCGGGGCCGCCGCCACCCATCATGCCGCCCATCATCTGGGCGAACGGGCTCCCGCCGCCGCCCATGCCGCCGCCCGGGCCGCCACCGGGACCACCGCCGCCCATCATCTCCTCCATCTTCTCCTCGCGACTCAGGCCCTCGCCCTCCTCGCCCTCGCGGTCCTCGGCGCGCTCCTGGCGGATCTCCTCGACACGTTCGCGGAAGGACTTCTCCTCCTCGCTTTCGTCGTCGGGTTCCTCCGTGCTGGCGTCGTCGTGCGCGTCTTCCTCGTCCGTCATGCACCCCAGTTTCGGCTCCCGGCAGAAAAGTCCCCAGGTCTCGCAGCGGGGTTACACTCGGCGGAGGAGGACGGCGATCCCGGCCGCGGCGACGCACAGCACGCCGAAGTTCAGGACGGCCCGGGCGATCGGCCGAAAACGGTCGCCGATCCAGACGTCGATGACCGACGACAGGCTGCTGTAGAGGCCGGCCGTCGCGACCACGGCCAGCACGCCGAGCACGAGGAGGCCGCCCCACAGGAGGTACGTCCGCAGCGACCGGTCCTCGCCGCCGGTCGGTGGGCCCGTGGCACCCGTCCGACGTGCCTCGCCGCCGTCGCCGGCGGACCCGCCGGGAGCGTCGGGCTCCGTCCCGCTCCCTGACGCCGACGGCTCGCTGCCGCCCTCGACGTCTCCCGTGCGGTCGTCGTCGCGGTCGCTCACGCCGACCACCTCCGGACGGCGAGCAGGCCCGCGACGAACGCCACGACGGTCGCGGCGGCGCCGAGGCCCGGCGCGGCGCCGTCGGATTCGTCCACCGCCGGCGTCGGCGCCCCGCCGGAGCCGCCGCCGGTCTCGAAGTCGCTCGCCCGGAACGCGACGTCGCGCCGCGTCTCGTTGACGGCGAGCGTCTCGTCGGGGTCGAGGTTCGCCGCGGCGCGGGTCGACTCGAGGACGACGCCGTCGCGCCACAGCGTCACGTCCAGGTAGTAGTTGTAGCCGTCCGGCACGGTGACGCTGACGCTCGGCCGGGCGGTCCGGCCGGGCGCGAGGTCGCCGAGCCGGGCCTCGCTCCGGGCCGCGACGACGTTCGCGTCGGCCTGCCGGGCGGTGACCACGAGCCGGAGGTCGGACTCGGCGTCGTCGCCCCCGTTCGTGAGGTAGCTCGTCACGTTCAGCGTCGCCCGGTCGTCCGCGACGGACGCGATCCGGTACTCGACGGCCGGCCGGTCGGGGAACTCGTGGAACCGGACCGTCGACTCGGCGTACGGCGGCGTGAGGGCGCCGACGCCGCTGACGCTGGCGCGGGCGACGTCGACGCGCTCGCCGTCGACGTACAGGAGCGTCGCCACCTCGTAGCCGCCCTCCCGCGGGACGGTCACCGACAGGGGGACCTCACGCTCGCCCTCGTTGTCGACGGTGCCGAGGTCCCGGCGAGTCGTGTCGACGACGAGGCCGCTGTCGGCGTCGGTCGCACGGGCGACGACGCTGACGTTGTCGGCCGGCCCGCCCCGGTGTCGGAGGAAGACGGTGGTCTCCAGGGTCGCCGACTCGCCGGTGACCTCGTCGGCGGCGAGCGTCATCTCGGCGACGTCGAACCTGGCTGGCGGTTCGTCCGGTTCGGGGGCCGGGGCGCTGACGAACCCCGGCACGAACGCCGCGAGCGCGACGGCCGCCAGCACGGCGGCCGCCGCCGCGGCCCCGAGGAGGGCTTCGGGTCGCATGGGGCGGCCTGGCACGCCCGCCGGTAAGTGTTTTCCCCCGTACAGCGAGAAAACCACTGCGCCGGGGTCGGTCCCGGCTCCGCCGTCGACACGGGGCCGACCGGGGTCAGCCGAACGCGCCGAGGCTGGACTGGACGTCGCGGGAGGAGGCGCCCTCCAGGAGCTCGTACCCGACCAGGTCGCGGAGGTCGACCGCGACCGTGCCGCCGGCGCGGTCGAGCACGAGCACCCGGCCCTTCGTCCCCCGGACCGTCCCCGAGGCGACGGTGTCGGCGACCGGCGCCGACTCGAGGGCCAGGTCGTAGTCGAACCGGTGGCGTCCCTGGACGTCGAAGCCCTCGAGCAGCGCCGCCCAGGCGGCCTCGTCGATGTCGCGGGCCAGCCCGTCGATCTTCCGCTCGACGCGGACGGCGTCGGGGACCGGCACGTCGTCGACCAGGTCGGCCTCGATCTCGCGGGCGATCCGGCCGTTCGCGACGGTGTAGATCCGCGCCCCGCGGTCGGCGCCCTGCTCGCGGAGCCGGGTCTCGAGCCGCGGGCGCTTCGTCACGCCGACCTTGAACGTCGCGGGCGCGAAGGCGGCGAGGTAGACCGCGTGCTCGGTGTGGCAGTCCATCTCGGCCTTCAGACACGTCCCGGTGCACTTCGCGCAGATCCAGGTCGAGTCGTGGGCCTCGCAGTACGGCGCCGTCGGGTTCTCGCAGGCGATGTGGTCGGTGCCGTCCAGCGCGCCCGCACAGCGGCGCTCGTCGAGCGTGTAGGCCAGCGCCCGGCCCGCCGACAGCGGTTCGCGGTCGACGGTGGCGTCGCGGGCGACGTACAGCGCCGGCTCGCCGGCGTCGCCCACGCCCGTGTCGTACCCGACGATCTGCACACCCCGGCGTAGGCCGCACGTCGGTTTAGGCGTTCCTCTCCGACGGCCGCTTCGTCGGCGGGGACGGGTCGCGTGGTCGGTCGAGGCTCGGGGCGAGGTAACCCTATAGGGCCGGGGCGCCAAGCGGTGGCATGCTCGATGCGTCGCTGGAGGTGACGGTCGGCGACGGCGTCGCCTTCGCTTTCACCGTCGAGAACGGCGGCGGCCGGCCGGTCGAACTCACCTTCCGGGACGCCTGCAGGGCCGACTTCGCCGTCTACGCCGACGACCGGGAGGTCTGGCGGTACAGCGACGGCCGCGCCTTCGCCCAGATGCTCACCAGCGCCGAACTCCAGCCCGGCGAGTCCGCCGCCTTCGAGGAGACCTGGCCCGACCCGGCGCCCGGCGACTACACCGCCGAGGCGACGCTCCGGGTCACCGAACACGAGATCACCGCCCGCACGCCGTTCTCGGTCTGACGGTCGCCGGCGACCCGGGGCCCGGCGGACGCCCCGGCTCCTCGGGCTCAGCCGAGGTCGGCCTCCAGCAGCTCCCGCGTCGCCCGCCGCACCGCCTCGTCCGAGGAGTCGATCGGCTCGTAGCCGAGCCCGGCGAGTTTCTCGCCGGAGAGCCGCATCCGCGGGACGTCGCCCGTCCAGCCGCGGTCCCCGCCGGTGAAGCTGTAGGCGGGGTCGACGCCCATCTCGTCGGCGACGATGTCGGCGATGGTCCGGACCGAAGTGGTCGTCCGGGTCCCCAGGTTGTAGGTGTTGACCGGGGCGTCGGCGTGTTCGACGACGTGGATCATCGCCTCGATGCACTCCTCGACGTGCATGTAGGACTTCTCCTGGCGGCCGTCCCCGAGGATCTCCAGTTCCGTGGGGTCCTCGCGGAGCTTGTGGATGAAGTCGGGGACGACGGCGCCGCGCTGGAGCCGCGGGCCGACGATGTTCGCAAAGCGGAACGTCCACACCGTGAAATCGTGGCTGTGGGCGTACACCGACAGTAGCGATTCCTCGGCGAGCTTCGCGGCGCCGTACATGCTGATGGGTTCCAGCGGGGCGTAGTCCTCCGGGGTCGGCCGCGGCGCCTCGCCGTACACCGTCGACGAGGACGTGAAGGCGACGTGACGACAGCCGACCTCGTCCATCCGCTCGGCGACGTTCGCGGTCAGCGCGGTGTTCAGCCGGAACTGTTCGTCGGGGTCGTCGGTGTCGACCCGCTTGTCGGCGGCGAAGTGGAAGACGACGTCCGTCTCGACGTCGATGGCCTCGGCGACGACCGCGGGGTTCTGGAGGTCGCCGTCGACGACCTCGGCGGCGTCGGGCACCCACTCGCGGCGGCCCTGGCCGAACCGGTCGGCGACGACGACCTCGTTGTCGTCGACCAGCCGGTCGGCGAGGTGCGAGCCGACGAACCCGCCGCCGCCCGTGATGCAGACGCGCTTCTCGGAGAGCTCCATTGGCGGGGCCTCGGCGGTCACGGACAAGTCGGTTTCGGAGCCAGAACGGCGTCGACCGCGAGGCGTTGCGACGGTGGCAGCCCGGGGGTGCGGTGGTCAGCTCCTGCTGGCGCCCGCCGCCTCGCCGACGTCGGGGTCGTCGCCGAGGTAGCTCACCCACACCTCCCCGAGGAAGACGAGGGAGAAGGCGGCGTTGAGGTAGAGCGTGTAGCCGCCGGGTGCGGTGCCGCCGGCCTCGCCCTGCGGCGGGATGAGGCCGATGCCGCTCCAGAGGTAGTGGATGAACACCCCCGAGATGACCGCGGTGACGAAGATGCTCACGAACAGGACGGTGGCCATCCGGAGCCCGTAGTACCGGCGGTAGGCGTCGTCGATGGTCGGGACGATGAGGTCGGCGAAGATGAACGACATCACGCCGCCGAACGCGATGCCGTTGTTCCAGAGGATGACCGCGAACGGTACGTTGCCGACCGAGCAGACGAACGTGACCACGCCGACCGCGACGCCGATGACGGCGCTCGCGAGCACCCACGCGAGCGTCCCCTCGGCGCCGACGCCGAACAGCTGCGTCCACCATGCCCGCGGGACGAACGCGCCGATGAGCCCGGCGACGATGTCGGTCCAGAGCATCCGCCACTCGCCGAGCGCGTTCGTGGAGGCCAGCCGCCAGCCGTCCCGCGTCAGCAGGCGGTCGCGCCACGTGGCGTCCTCCTGTCGCCGTTCCTCCTCGTAGGCCTCGCGGCAGGACTCCGAGCAGAAGTACTCGGTGCCGGCGTCGATCTCCAGCTCGACGACGTCGTCGCTCGAGGGGTCGACCTCCATCCCGCAGGCGGGGCCCGGACGCCCTCGCTCTCCCGGAGGTGCTCGCGTGCGGCCTCGAACCACACCTCGGGGACGACGTACTTGAAGATACCCGCCAACAGCACGATGAGCACGAGGCCGGCGACGTAGTCCGCCAGCACGAACTGCCAGCCGAGCAGGATCCACATCACGAGCCCGAGCTCGATGACGAGGTTCGTCGAGGCGAACTGGAACGCGGCGAGGCTCGAGACGGGAGAGGCGCCCTTCTTGAACAGCGACTTCGTGGTCGCGACCGCGCCGAACGAGCACGAGGAGGAGGCGGCGCCGAACGCGGTTCCGAGGCCGAGCTCACGAAGCCCGTCGCCGCCGAGGACGGCTGACATCCGGTCCTCGCTGACGAAGGACTCCACCGCGCCGGCGATGGTGAACCCGAGCACGAGCGCCCACCAGGTCTCCCAGGCCATCTCGCCGGCGAGCCGCAGCCCCTCGACCGTCGTCTCGACGACCACTACCGGCCACCCCCGGTACGGGACCGGCCGAGCGGGCCGGCACACCGGTCGCGGTCGATGCGAGCGTCGCGTGACTCGACGATTGGAGACAGCATGTGTACGGAGACCCTCCGTATTGCTGACACTACGGGCTCCCCGTTGAACCCGGTTTCGCCTTCGACGGTCGGGGTAGAGACGGCAGGAAACTACAGAACCGAAACGATATCCGGCCGCTCGTGTTCGGGTTCCCAGGCTCGACGGGTCGTTCCGACCGTCGACCGACGCGGCATCGTCCGGGTCCGCGACCGGCATCGAAACCCCCTAACGCGCCCCCCACGAACCGCGGGCCATGCAGGACGCACGCGAGGTGGTCGTCCTCCGGCTGGGCCACCGGCCGGGCCGGGACGAGCGGATGACCACCCACGTCGGCCTGACCGCGCGGGCACTCGGCGCCGACCGGCTCGTCATCGCCGGGAACGCGGCGGGCCCGAAGGCGACCGTCGAGGAGGTCACAGAGCGGTTCGGCGGCCCGTTCGGGGTGACCGGCACCGACGACCACCGGGCGATCCTCCGGGAGTGGGACGGCGCCGTCGTCCACCTCACCATGTACGGTCTGCCGATCCAGGAGGTGGAGGCCGACGTCCGGGCGACCCACGAGTCGGCGCCGCTGCTCGTGGTCGTCGGCTCCGAGAAGGTCCCGTTCGACGTCTACGAGCGCGCCGACCACAACGTCGCCGTGACGAACCAGCCCCACTCCGAGGTCGCGGGACTCGCCGTGTTCCTCGACCGACTGTTCGAGGGCCGGGAGCTCGACCGGGAGTGGGTCGACGCCACCCACCGCGTCGTCCCGCAGGCGACCGGGAAGCTCGTCGAGCCGACCGACGAGTAGCTGTCGGTACCAGGGTGTCATAGCACAGGTGGCATACTCCGTGAGTTCGCCCAGAACCGATCAGTGTAGGGACTGGATGTTGCGGGTGGGTCGACAATTTGTATCCGGAACAAAGTGCTGTCATGGGAAGCCCTCGGCCGGGTTGAGGCCAGCGGGTGGACTGAAGTAACTTCGTCCGAAGCCCTCGGCCGGCTCGACTTTCCGGCAGACGGTCCTGCTCGCTTCGCTGCGCGGGCTGCGTCGGCCGGGCGGGGTCGACCCTGCTCACGGCTCACTTGGTTCGCCGTTCGC
>CAZATR010000024.1:0-20883 GCA_964488035.1 uncultured Natronomonas sp. | reverse complement strand
GCGGTACGTCGAAGATGTCCAGGTCGGCGACGACCTCGACACCCTCCTCAAGGGCCCGACGACGCTGACCAGCGGCATCGCGTTCCTCCAGGGATTCGGCGGGTCCTACATCCGCGCCCACCGGCACCTGTTCGAGTTGTTCGACCGGTACCCCTCGCTCGGGATGCCGAACGAACGCGGCGTCCCGGAACCCCCGGTCCGGGTCCACTGGGACGAACAGTTCGCACGGGAAAGCGGCGTGCCGGCGCCGTTCGACTTCGGCCCGGAGCGCATCGCACACCTCGGCCACGTCTGTCACCACTGGATGGGCGACCACGGCCGGCTCAGGGACCTCCGCGTCGAGTTACGGCGGCACACGCTCGTCGGCGACGTCACGTGGTGTACGGGGACCGTCACGGGGAAACCGGTCCGCGGGGACGCCCACTGCGTCGAAGTCGACCTGGCGGCCCACGATCAGCACGACCGCCTCACGGCGGAGGGGACAGCGACGATCGAACTCCCGACCAGGTAGGGGGCCCGGCGGTGGCACGGGTCCACGTCCGCTCCGACCCACAACCCGCCGCGCCGAACCCCGGCGACGGGTCACGGCGGGTGGCGACCGTCGTCACTCGTCCGGGATGGTGCCGCGGTAGTCGACGTTCTCCTCGACGACGTCCCAGATGTGTCGCGCGATCGGCTCCTCGCTCTCCTCGTTCAGGTGCCCGATCAGCGTCGCCGCGCGGGCCACGATCGCGATCCCGCGGGCCGCCATCGCGTCGACGCCGAGGTCCATCTCCGCGATGACGGTCCCGATGGCGCCGGTCACGTTGACCAACATCGTGGTGTCGTAGGCGTCCTCCGCGTGGTCCTGGATCGCACGGAGGAGTTCGGTGTGCTCGCCGGCCTTGCCCTCCTCCTCGAGCAGTTCGAAGAGCCGTTCGGCGCGCGGGTCGGTCGGGTGGTGCTCGGGGTGGCCGAAGCCCGGGAGGCGCTCGCGCTCGTCGACGACGTCCGCGGCGACCGCGTCCCGCGATTCGCCGGCCTCGATCCGTTCGACGCCGTCCTGCAGCATGTTCGCGACGTTCTCCATCGATCCCAGGAACGTCTCGCCCGCGCCGAGGAGACCGCTGGAGACGGCTCCCTGGACCGCCTCCGGGGCGGAATCGTACGTCAGCCGGGCGGCGATCACGCTCGGCGTCACGCCGTGTTCCGCGATCGACACCATCATCGCGTTGAACAGCCGGGCCTCCGAGGCCGTCGGGTCGCGCCCGGTGAGGTGGAAGAAGAAGAACTCGCCGAAGTCGTAGTGACCCATCAGGTCGTCGGTGAGATCCTTCCCTCGGACGGTGATGCTCGTGGCGTCCGACGTCGCTATCTCGGTTGGAAGTTCCATGTCGGTCACGACTCGGCGTGGCTGCTACAAATAGTTTGTACCGCTCTCGCGTCGGGACCGGACCGGCACCGCGCGGCGTGACGGCCGGCGGACCCGGGAGGGGAAACGGCTTTACTCGCCCGCGCGGCTGTCTCGCACATGCCGAGCACGAGTCCGTCCGGCGGTCGACCGACTGGAGACGGCGCGGAGACGGGGACCGACCGTCCCGACCTCGTCCGGGGACGGGACCGATGACCGGAGAGTCCGGCTCGTCCGGTGAGCTATCCTTCGGCGTCATGTTGCCGACCATCGGGCCGCCCGCGTCGGCGGCGAACCTGCGGCGGGTCGCGACGGCGGCGGAGCGGTTCGGCTACGACACGCTGTGGGCGGGCGACCACGTTGTGTTTCCGACGACGATGTCGAACACGTACCCGTTCACCGACTCGGGCGAACCGCCCGCCGTCATGGGCTCGACGCGGGAACTGTTCGGCGTCGTCGAGACGCTCGCGTTTCTCGCCGGCGAGACGACGGACATCCGCGTCGGGACGAACGTCTGTCTCGCGCCGCTGCGCCACCCCGTCGCGCTGACCAAGCGCATCTTCACGCTCGCGGCCCTCTCGGAGGGCCGCCTCGAGTTCGGCGTCGGCCTCGGGTGGCTGCCCGAGGAGTACGAGGTCCTCGGCGTCCCCTTCGAGGAGCGTGGCGCCCGGCTGGACGAGTTCCTCGACGTCTTCGAGCGCGCGCGGACCGACGGCGAATTCGCCTTCGACGGCCCGCACCACTCGTTTCCCTCGGCGGGGTTTCACCCCGTCCCGGAGACCGGCCCGCGGATCTGGGTCGGCGGCAAGTCCGGCGCCACCTTCCGGCGCGTCGCCGAGTACGGCGACGGCTGGACCACCGTGCGGGACTCGCCCGCGGCCGTCGCGTCGGCCCGCGACCGGGTGGAAAACGCCTGGGCGGATTACGACCGGACCGGGACCCCGGAGATCGCACTCCTGCGGCCGGTGGAGGTCGCCGACGGCGGCAGCGACCGCGACGGCTCCCTCGCCGGATCACCGGCTGCGGTCCGGGAGGACGTCGAAGCCTACCACGCGGCCGGCGTGACCCACGTCGGGCTCATGTTCTACACCCTCGACGTCGACGAGCAGATCCGGCAGCTCGAGCGGTTCGCGACCGAGGTCATCCCGGACGTCCGGCCGGCCTGACCCCGGGCGTCGACCGGTCCTCAGGCGGGTTCCGGCGCGAACCACGCGAGCAGCCCGCCGATCACGACCACGAGGCCGGCGTACGAAAACGCCGCCGAGTAGGTTCCGGTCCGTTCCAGCAGCACCCCGCCGACGGTCGGGGCGGTGAAGGCGCCGAAGATCCCGACGCCGCTGAGGAACGCGACGGCGGTCGCGTTGACGTTCCGGTCGACGAGCTCCCGGACGTACGTGAGGAACAGCCCCATGCCCAGTTGGACGAACAGGCCGGTCACGACCAGGGCGCCGACGAGGACCGCCGTGCTCGGGGCGAAGTACAGAAGCGCCAGGAACGGGGCCGACACGCCGAACGTCAGCAGCGCGACCGGCCGTCGCCGCCCGTCGAACAGCCCGTCCGACAGGTACCCGCCCCCGCTGCGGGAGACGACGCCGACGGCGGGAAACAGCGCGACGAGCAGTCCGCTCTCGCCCAGCGAGAGGTCGTGGACCTGGACGAGGTAGGTCGGCAGCCAGCTGTTGAGGAACGCATAGAGCGTGAACGCCATGAAGCCCATCAGGGAGACGTGCCAGACGTGCCCGCTTGTGAACACCCGTCGGAAGTCCTCGAACCGCGGCGTGGCCCTCTCCTCGCCTGCGAACGACAGCCCGCGGCTCACCGGCCAGAAGACGACCAGTCCACCCAGGGCGAACGCGCCGAACACCGGGAAGATCGCCGGCCAGCCGGCCAGCCGCGTGATCACCGGCCCCATCACCTGGCCGATCGCGAAGCCGCCGGGGGCGCTGGCGGCGAACATCCCTATCGCGGTCGCCTTGTACGCGGGCGACACCTGGCCGCCGATCATGTTGATCCCGCTGTTCCAGACGACCATCATCGCGAACCCCTCGCCGGCCCGGGCGAGGAGCAACGACCAGTAGGCGCCCGACAGCGCCGCGCGCCACGCCCAGACGCTCGTCGCCAAAAACAGGAGGACCCCGAAGAGCGCCAGCCGCCGGTTGTCCCACCGGTCGGTCGCGAAGCCGGACAGCACGCTGCCGACGGCCGACGCGGCGAGGATGGTGCTGACGATCCAGCTCGCCCGGGTCGGGCCGATCGCCATCTGCTCCATGATGACCGGGAAGACGCTGGCCGGAGCGATGACGATCCCGTTGGCGAACGTGCTGGAACACCATATCCCGGCGAAGAAGACCCAGAACCTCCGATTCTCGAGGGGCAATGCCGGTAGCAGGGTCACCGGCGGCGGCCCCCGGCACCCTCAGCGGTGCGGTTCATGGCCGGATCGACAGGTAGCCGCGCGCCTCGGCGTTGGCCATCTCCTCCCTGACGACCGCGAGTTCGGACTCGTCGGGTACCGGGAGGCTACCGTGATCGTCGTCGGCGACGTCCCACCCGGTCGTCTCGCGGACGTCCGCGACGGTGACCCCTGCCGCGAGGGCCTCCAGGCGAGCGCGGCCGGTGTCGTCGAACGTGAAGCTGCCGAGCGGCGTCAGGAGCGTCGCGGGCCCGGTACCGGGCTCGAACCCGGCGGCCTCGCGGGACCCGTCGCCATCGAGGTGGCCCGGGCTGCTGACGTAGGACACCCGGTCCTGATATCGGTTCGGGTCGCTCGAGCCGCAGACGAGCGTGACGTCCTCGGCGTACGCGAGGATGTCCCGCGCGCCGCCCGGGCCCGGCAGCCTGATCTCGGGGTCGTCGTACGGCCCGACCACGGTCGAGTTGACGTTCCCGAACCGGTCGACGTTCGCGGCGTCGACGACGGCGCCGTCGAGCCGTCCGGACTTCAGGAAGGTATGGAGCGTGTCGAGCGTGTTCCCGTACATCTCGGCGTGGCCGTCGAAGACGCCGACCTCGGTCGTGCTCGTCGAGAGTCGATCGGCGAGCCCGCCGTGGACGATGCCGGCCTCGAACACCGATCGCAGGTTCGGAGCGTGCAGCCGCCGGGCCACCCGCTGGGCGACGACCGGCCAGTGGAAGCCGGTGAACACCGCGGCGTCGTCCTCGAACTCAAGGGCGGTCACGTACAGCAGCTGTTCGCGGGGGGTCGGGTCGGTCGTCACGCCTGGATCCCCCCGAACCCCTCCGACTCGAGGAGCGTGAGGTACGCCGCGCGGTCATCGACGTCGTACACCCATTTCTCGAGGAACGTCTCGAAGGCGTCCACCGTGTCGGTTTCTGCGCCGTAGTGCTGGAGGTACTCGACGTCACGATCGTACCGGTCGAGGACGCCGGACGGATGCGAGCCGCCTGGCACCTCGACCACGTGGTCCACGGCGAACGACGGGACGATGGTCTCACCGGGCGCCTCGCGGATCGTGGCGGTGTCGACGATCGTCTCGGCCTGGACGACGAGGGTGTCACACGCCAGCGCGCCGTGTTTGATCTCGGCGTGGGGGCCCCGGAGCTGGGCGTTCCCGGCCGCGTCCGCCCGCGGCACGTGGATGAAGCCGACGTCGGGTTGCAGCGGCCGCATCACGTAGTGGATGTCGCCCTCGACGGCGACGGGGAGGTACTTGTCCTCGGCGACGCGGTGGTCGAACTGGCCGGTGCCCTCGACGGCGCCGGCGGGAACGAACGGGAGCCGCCGGGCGCCGGCGAACAGCCGCAACAGGAGGTCGCCGAGGCCGTACTCCTCGACATCGAGCGGCCGTGGGTTGTCGTGTTCCGTCGCCCGGCGGAACGCGTGGGTCGGCGACGGGCCGATGGCGTTCCAGCAGTGGGAGATGACGGCCGTCCGGACGCGGCCGGCTCCGATCAGTTGATCGAGGAGGATGTCCCCGGAGGTCCGAACGACCCGCAGGTCGGTCGTGCCCTGCCGCAGGAGTTCGTGGGCGGCGGCGAACGGCTGGTTGTACCCGAAGCCGCCGAAGTAGACCTCGTCACCATCGTTCACGGAATCGACCGCCGCGGTGAGCGTCGTCATAGAGTACGGTACGGTACCGGAACTGAATTCTTATAGTTTCTGGACCGGTCGAGGCGTGGCGGCCGGCCGCGGCGGCGGGCCTCGGCGTGGCGGAACCGACGATCGCGTCACTCGAGGCGCCGTTCGAACTCCTCGTCCAGACGACGGTCGGCCTCTGGCGTCGTCTCGTACCCGTCGGACGTCTCGCGGACGAGGTCGTTGGTGGCGAGGTAGTCGAGGTGGATGGCCGCCTCCGCACACCCGATGAAGACGTGGAGCTCCTCGAGGCTCCCGAACAGGTGGTCGGCGAGGGTCCTGACGTCGAGCCCGTCGTAGCTCCGGACCGCAGCGAGGACGTGGCTGAGGCGGTCCCAGTGGTGCTGGATGATCGTTCTCGCGCGGACGTCGGGATCCGAGATGACGCCACGGTGACCGGGCCACGCCGCGTCGTACGTCGAGCCGAAGAAGAACTCGAGACTCGAGAGGTACTGATCGAGCAGCGACGGCATCTCCCTGAACTCGCCGCCGCCGATGTTCGGGGTGTAGCCCGGGAGGAGCGTGTCGCCGGTGAACACCCCGTGGCCGTCCTCGAACTCGTAGCACACCGAGCCCAGCGTGTGGCCGGGGACGCTCACCGCCCGCAGCCGGCCGTCCCCGACGTCGAACGTCTCGCCGTCGGCGACCGTCTCCACGGCCGCCGGCGGGCCCCAGTACTCGTCGCGGTTGTCGACGTATCCGATCGAGGTCGCCGACTCGTCGTCCGTCATCCCCCACTCGTCGAACGCAGCGAGGAACGTGTCGCACATCTCCGTCCACACCCCGTCGTCCTGGCCGGCGAGCCCCGCATCGGCCTCGTGGACGTACACCGTCGCGTCCGTCCGGGCCTGGACGTCGCCCGTGAGGCCGGCGTGGTCCGTGTGCCAGTGCGTGAGGAGGATCCGGTCGAGGTCCTCGACGCCGACCCCCTGGGCCCCGAGGACGGACTCGAACTGCGCGACCGTTTCGGGCGTCGACACGCCGGTGTCGACGAGCGTCGTCGGACCGCTGCCGTCGAGGAGATAGAAGCTGTTGACGCCTTCAAGGAACGGGTTGTCGAGCTGGAGCTGGCTGACCATACCCACCAGAACCCTGGCCCGGGAGTAAGGCTTTCCGGTGCCAACCCGGCCACCACCGTCCGGGGTCGCGCCGTCGACGTTCGACGTTCGCCGCGGTCCGCCCGCCCAGTACCGTTATGGGTTGTCACCGGTACGTGACGGTATGGCGCTACGGACCGCGGTGATGCTGGATACCTTCGGGAGTTCGGCGGGGCCGACCCAGTTCGAGCGGACGGCGACCGTCGCGGAACGCGAGGGGTTCGACGCACTGCTCGTCGGCGACCACGTCGCGTTCCCCGAGGCGTCGCCCGACAACTATCCGTTCTCGCCCGACGGAACGCCGCCGGACATGTACGACGCGGACTCGGCGTGCTACGATCCCTTCGAGGTGCTGTCGTTCGTCGCCGCGACGACGGATCGGCTCCGGCTCGGGACGAACATGTGCGTCGCGCCGCTCCGCCATCCCGTCGAGCTCACGAAGCTGGTGTTCACGCTGGACGCCATCTCCGACGGGCGGGTCGACTTCGGGGTCGCGATCGGGTGGTTGGCGGCCGAGTTCGAGGCGCTGGACGTCCCGTTCGAGGAGCGCGGCGGCCGGACGACCGAGTTCCTCGAGCTGTTCGACGCGGCCTGTCGCGACCCGATCGTCGAGTTCGACGGCGCGTACCACAACGTGCGGTCGACCGGGTTCTACCCGCGACCGATCCAGGCGGGCGGGCCGCCCGTCTGGATCGGCGGGACGTCCGATCCCGCACTCGGCCGGCTCGGCCGCCACGGCGACGGCGTCGTCACCGTCTGGAACCGGCCGGACCAGGTCGAGACCCTCCGCGAGCGGATGGCCCGCGCGTGGCGCGACCACGACCGGGCGGGCGACCCCCGGCTCGCGGTGATGCGACCCGCGCGGATCGATCCGTCCGCGGACGACGACAAACCGCTCGTCGGGTCGGCTGAGGACGTCCTCGCGGACCTGCGTGCCTACGAGGCGGCGGGCGTCGACCGGATCGTCCTGGACTTCTTCACGGACGAACCGGACGTCAAGCGGGAGCAAATGACGCGGTTCGGCGAGGAGATCATCCCCCGTCTGTAGGGTCACCGCCGTCCGACCGCTCGAGGTGCAGCGACACGCGACCCTCCGCGACCGTGGACCCGGCCGCCTCCCCGTCCACCGCCGACACCTCGACGCGCACGACGGCCATCGAGCTGCCGGCTCGTAGGACGGTCGCTGCCGCCCGGAGGTCCGCCGTCGCGGGCCGAAGATACGAGACGGTGAGGTCGGTCGTCGCGTGCGGGACGGCCCGCGGTTCCTCGAGCGTCGTCCGGAGCGCGGCGCCGGCGGCGTTGTCGACGAGCGTCGCGACGGTCCCGCCGTGGATGGCGCCGGCGCCGGGGGTGGTGAGCGACTCGTCGAACGGCAGGCGGAGTTCGACGTACCCCGCCTCGCGTCGTTCGAGTTCGAGTCCGAGGGCCTGGAGATGTGCGCAGTTGTCGAGCACCCAGTCGGAGCCGTCCATGGGGACGCCTACGCCGGCACCGCAAAGAGGGTACCGGGCGGCGGCCCCGAAGGTTCATTGCCCGATGGCACGACGTCCCGACCACATGCGACCGTTCCTCGAGGGGATCCGCGTGCTCGACCTCTCCCAGATGCTCCCCGGACCGTTCGCGACGCTGATGCTGGCCGACCTCGGTGCTGAGGTGATCAAGGTCGAACGGCCCGACGGCGGCGACGAGAACCGACACCGGGACCCGACGGCCGACGGGGAGAGCTACGCCCACCGGTTCCGGAACCGGAACAAGCGCAGCATCGCCATCGACCTGAAGGACGAGCGGGGTCGGGACGCGTTCCTCGACCTCGCCGCGACGGCCGACGCCGTCGTCGACGGGTTCCGACCGGGCACGGTCGATCGACTCGGCATCGGCTACGACGCGGTCTCGGCCGTGAACGATGACGTCGTCTACTGTTCGCTCACCGGCTACGGCCAGGAGGGCCCCTACGCGATGCGGCCGGGCCACGATCTGAACTACATCGGCGCCAGCGGGTTGCTCTCGCTGACGGGCGCGCCCGACGAGCCGCCGACGCCACCCGGGTACCCGGTGTCGGACTTCGCCGGCGGGCTCTACCTCGCGCTCGCCATCGCCGCCGGCGTCGCGAGCCGGCACACCGGCAACGGCGGCGGGTACGTGGACGTCAGCATGACCGACGCGGTCGCGTCGTTCGGCCTGACCCACGCCCACGAGTACTTCGGCGACGGGACGACACCGCGGCGCGGCCGGACGATGTTCACGGGCGGCCACCCAGGGTACGGGACGTTCGAGGCGGCCGACGGGGAGTACGTCACCGTCTCGGCACCGGAACCGCGCTTCTGGGCGAACCTCTGTCAAGCGATCGACCGCCCCGACCTGACCGACCGCGTCGACGGTATGGGCGCCGCGACGGCGGCCGACGACGTCGAGGACGCGATCCGGGCGGCGATCGCCGAGCGACCGCACGACGAGTGGCTCGAGCGGTTCGACGAGTACGACGTCCCCGCCGGGCCGGTCAACGACTACGCCGAGATGTTCGACGACGAACAGCTCCGCCAACGGCCGGTGTTCGAGCGGGCGGACGAGGACGACGCCACCTACATCCGATCCCCGCTGGCGTTCGGCGCCGATCGAACCCCGCCGATCGCACCGCCGCCGACCCTCGGCGGGGACTCGGTCGAACTGCTCGAGTCCCTCGGGTACGACGCTGCCGAGGTGGCCGACCTGGTCGACGCCGGCGTCGTCGGACGAGGGGAGTAACCCCGCGGTCGAGTCACGGAGTCCAGCCGGACGGCGGGCACGGCACCGCTCGTTTGAAGAGCCGCCGGTTCGGGGGTTGCGTATGGACTTCGAACTCACGGAGGAACAGCGGCTCATCCGACGGCAGGTCCGGGAGCTCTGTGCGGAGTACGGCGACGAGTACTGGCGGCAAAAGGACCAGGACCACGAGTACGGCCGGGAGTTCTTCGAGGCGTTCGCCGCGGACGGCTGGTGCGGGATCACGATCCCGCGGGAGTACGGCGGGGAGGGCTACGGCGTCCAGGAGGCGGCGCTGGTCCAGCAGGAGATCGCGCGCTCCGGGGCGGCGATGGCCGGCACGTCGATCACCTCCCACCACGTGTTCAGCGTCGCGCCGCTCGTCGAGTACGGCGACGACGACCACAAGCAGCGGTACCTCCCCCGGATCGCGGCGGGCGACGTCCAGGTCTGTACCGGGGTCACGGAGCCGAACGCGGGGCTGGACACCTCCCGGATCGAGACGACCGCCGAGCGCGACGGCGACGAGTACGTGATCAACGGCCAGAAGATCTGGACATCGAAGGCCCAGGAGGCCGACGTCGCCATGCTGCTCGTCCGGACGACGCCGCGTGAAGACGCCGACCGATTCGGCGGGTTGACGCTTCTATTCACCGAGTTCTCGAAGGACGCCGACGGGATCGAGGTGGCGGAGATCCCGAAGGCCGGACGCGGCGCCTCGGACTCCAACGAGGTGTGGTTCCGGGACGTCCGCGTCCCCGTCGCCGACCGGATCGGCGAGGAAGGCGAGGGCTTCGACTACCTCCTCTCGTTTGCGAACTCCGAACGCATCAGCATCGCGGCGAACGCGGTCGGCCTCGGGCAGGTGGCGGTCGAACGCGCGGCCGAATACGCGTCCGAACGCGAGGTGTTCGGCAACCGGATCGGCTCCTACCAGGCCATCCAGCACCCGCTCGCGGACTCCTGGAGCAAACTCGCACAGGCGGAGCTGATGGTCCGGAAGGCGGCGTGGCTGTACGACAGCGACGAGCCGTGTGCGGCCGAGGCCAACGCGGCGAAGCTCCGGGCGAGCGAGGACGGCCTTGAGGCGTGTCGACGCGCCCTCCGGGCGCACGGCGGGATGGGCTACGCGAAGGAGTACGACGTCGAGCGCTACTGGCGGGAGATGATGATCAACCTCCTGGCGCCGGTCTCCAACGAGATGGTCCGGAACTACATCGGCCAGCACGTCCTCGATCTACCGCGCTCGTACTAGCCGTAGTCGAACAGCCGAGCGGCGCTCCCAAGGACGAGGTCGATCTCCGACTGGGTGAAGGTTGGGTCGTCCGGCCGGTGGGCGAGCGCCCTGATCGTGTCCAGCCAGTCCTCTTTCGGGTAGACGGGATCGTACATCGGGTCGTCGGTCCCGAAGTGGACGCGGTCGGCGCCGAGGGAGTCGACGAACCGCGAGACGGCACTGAGGAACTCCCCGGGCTGTTGCTCGATCCGGTCCTGCCATCCCGAGATATCGACGTGGAGGTTGGTCGCGGCCTTCATGTCCGCAATCGCGTGCAGTTCCCGCCACCAGCCCAGAGACATATGGGCCACGACGAGGTCGAGACTGGGGAAGTCCACGAGCAACTCGTCGACGTGCATCGGATGGGAGTACTTGCTGTACATCGGGGCGTTGATCGGACCGCTATCGATCAACACCGGGACGTCGTGGTCGGCCGCCACCTCGAGCACGCGGTACGTTTCGTCGTCGTGGAGGTGGAAGCCGGCGGTTGGATGCAGCTTCAATCCGGCCATCCCCCACTCGCCCAGCGCGGTCTCGATCAGTTCGACCGCGCCGTCCCGACGAGGGTCGACGGTCGCGAGCGCGAGAAACCGTTCCGGGTGATCGTCCTGGAGCGTCGCCAGTCGACGGTTGATCTCGCGGATCGACACTGGCTGACCGTCAAGGAGGAGGCCGAAATCGAGGCCGAAGATCGCTTGCCGGTCGATCCCCGCCTCGTCCATCCGCTGGAGAGCCTTCTCCCCGCCCGGATCGAGATACGACGGGATGTACTTCTCGTGAACGGTGCTCCTGGGAACCTCTTCCCCTCGCTTCTCGTTTTCCCGGATCACGATGTCGGCTACCCCTTCCCAGAATCCATCCGGAAGCCAGCCACGCTCCTCGAACAAGTGGACGTGGAGATCAAACACCTCGCTCATACCGATGGAGTACGCGGAGGACTACCTATACGTTGTGCCACGGACCACCGGAACGATGCGACGGGCGTTCGGCGGGTCGCCTCACGCGCTCCAGTCGGGCTCGCGGTCCTCGAGGAACGTGCGGAAGCCTTCGGGGTAGGGTCGCCCTCCCGGGTCGCCCGGATCGACTCCCGTTCTGCATGCCCCGCGCTGCCGTCGGACTCATCGCGACGCCGGCGTGGGTCACGGCCTTCGTCCGCTCGACCAGCAACGGACTGGCGGCGGCGATGCGATCGACGACCGCACGGGTCTCGGCTCGGAGCCGATCGGCGGGCACCGCCCGGGAGACCAGCCCCTTCCGCTCGGCCTCGATCCCGGTGAGGAGTCGACCCGTGAGGACCCTATCGAGCGTGTCGTGGAGTCCGACGTGGTACGGCAGCAGCGTCGTGGCGAACGGGTCGACCGTTCCGACGTCCAGCTCGGGCACCCCGAGGCGGGCGTCCTCGGCCGCGATCGCGATGTCGGCGTGCAACAGCAGGTTGAAGCCGCCGCCGAAGGCGTTGCCCTCGACGGCAGCGATCCTCGGTTTCCCAGCGACCGCATCGCGTCGAACAGCTCGCGCCAGCTCGCGACGAGGGTGGCGAGGCCGTCCGCCGAGAAGTCGTACTCGCGCAACTCGGCGATATCGCCGCCGGAACAGAACTCGCCCGCGCTCCCGGTGATGACCACGGCCGCGACGGCATCGTCGTCGCGGGCCGCGTGTAATCGGTCGACGAGCCTCGTCCTCGATGCTGTACTGAGTGCGTTCCGTACGTCGGGTCGCCTGTTCGTGAGATACGCGCCACCGTCGTCGGTCTCGAACGCGATCCCCGCATACGAGCCGAGACGCCGGCCACCTACAGCGGTCTACCGGCCGCGACACCGACCGCGGCCGGCCCGTCGACGGGGATACCTATATCTCCCGCCCGCGACGATACCGGAGCGCATGGACACCGGCTTCATCGGTCTCGGAGCGATGGGCAGTCACATGGCAACCCACCTCCTCGAGGCGGACCACCACCTCACGGTCTATGACGTCCGACGACCGGCGGTCGAGTCCCTCGCCGACGCGGGGGCCGACGGGGCGTCGTCCCCGGCCGCGGTGGCCGAACGGGCCGACGTCGTCTTCCTCTCGCTGCCGGGTCCGGACGAGGTCGAAGCGGTCGTGCTCGGCGAGGACGGGCTCGCGACCGGCGTCGCACCCGGGTCCGTCGTCGTGGACCTGACGACGTCGCTCCCGGAGACGACCGACCGAATCGCGGCCGCGCTCGCCGACCACGACGCCGAGGTGCTCGGCGCCCCCGTCAGCGGCGGCGAGCGCGGGGCACGGGCCGGGACGCTCTCGGTCATGGTGGGCGGCGACGCACGGACGCTCGCCGAGTGCGAACCGGTCCTGGAGGCGTTCGCCGACCGGATATTCCACGTCGACGAGTGGGTCGGCGCCGGCCACGCCGTGAAGCTGCTCAACAACTACCTCTGGGGCGTCGGGTTCTTCGCGACCGCGGAGACACTGCTGTTGGGCGAGCGACTCGGGCTGGAGCCCGACACGGTGCTGGACGTCGTCAACGCGAGTAGCGGCCGAAACACCCTCACCGAGGAGGTGTTCCCCGAGTACGTACTGCCGGACAGCGACCTCGACTACCCGATGGCGCTGTTCGAGAAGGACCTCCGGTTGTTCGCCAATCTCGGTGACGACGCCGGGATGCCGCTCGTTCTTGGCGGCCTGGTTCGACAGCTCACCGGGCTGGCCCGGGCCGGCTGTGGCGGCGACGCCGACGCGGTCGCCGCCTACACCCTCCTCGAGGACCTCCTCGGCGAGTCCGGGTGACCGACCGGCCTGGCCAGCGCGTTCAGCGGCCGGTGAGCGTCGGCACCACCCGGTCGCCGAGCCGCGCGATGGTCGCCGCCGGATCCGGAACCCGTAGCAACAGGAGGACCCCGTCGACGCGGTCCTCGTCAAGCCCCTCGATCTGGTCGATCACCTGGGCGTCGGTCCCGGCGAACGCCCAGTTGTCGGCCAGGTACCCCTTCAGCTCGGAGTCGTCGAGCAACGCCGCGTTGTGCGGGGTGTCGTAGTCGAGGTGGTACTCCGGTCGATACGCGTCGCTGACGCGTTCGAACGCGTCGGCCAGGTGGTCCGGGACCTGGTGGCGGGAGCCCTTCACGGCGATGGTCGCGGAGGTCGCCAGGACGTTGCGGAGGTTCTCGATCGCCCGGGCCCTCGAGTCGGCCACCTCGCAGGCGCCGGTCACCCAGAACTCGACGTCGTCGAACGTTCGGCCGGCGCGGTCGAGGCCCCGTTCGACCTGGTCGGCCGCCCACGTGACCCGCTCCGGGGTGTTCCACCCGCCGTAGATGACGCCGTCGGCGATCATGCCGCCGCGCGCGAGGGTGCTGGGGCCCTGCCCCGCCAGGAACACCGGCGCCTCGGAGTCCGCCCACCCGACCGTCACCGGCTGGTCGACAAGGCGGATCTCCTCCCCGCGGAGAAGCGACCTGACGTCGGTGACCGCCGCGCCGAGTTCGTCCAGCGACGCCGGTTCGAGGTCCGTGCCGCGGACGGCGCTGTGTCCCGTCGCCATCGCGACCATCGCCCGGCCCCCGGAGATGGCGTCGATGGTCGCAATTCCGCTCGCCGTCACGGTGCGGTGCCGCGTCCGCGGGTTCGCCGCGACAACGCCGACCGTCGGCGTCTCCGTGTGGGCCGCGACGAGGGCGAGTGAACTGAACGCCTCCGGCATCCGCGACTGCGAATCGGCCACCGCGAGGAGATCGACCGCCGTCGCCTCGGCCCGTCGGCTACAGGCCCGCATCGTCTCGGGGTCGCGCGGGTCGATGCTGATCCCGACCTGCATGCTCCTCTTGGAGTCCGTGAATTCGAGGTATAAGCCTTTACCCCCGCGAGGCAGGGCGTCGCATCGGCCACGGGCGCGAGTCGGGCGAGCGACCGGACCGGGACAACGCTTTTACACGTTCTCGCGATACGTGAGTCGATGCTCGACGACAGAGTCATTCTCGTGACGGGCGCCGGCAGCGGACTCGGCGAGGCCACCGCGATGGCGATGGCGGAACGGGGCGCTCGGCTGGTGTTGAACGACCTGGGAACCGACACCGCGGGCACCGGCGGTGGCGACGCGGAGCCGCTGGCGGAGACCGTCGAGGCCGTCGAGGCGGCCGGCGGCACGGCCCTCGCCAGTTTCGGCGACGTGACCGACGCCACCTACGTCGGGTCGCTCGTCGACACCGCGATCAACGAGTTCGGCCGGCTGGACGGCATCGTCAACTACGCGGGGATCATCCGCGAACAAATGCTGTTCAACCTCTCCGAGGAAGACTGGGACGCGGTGATCGACGTCCACCTCTCGGGCCACTTCAACCTCCTCCACCACGCGGCCGTGCGGTGGCGGGAGACGTCCAAGGCCGGCGAGGTCGACGCCCAGCGGTCGTTCCTGTCGGTCTCGTCGGCCGCGGCGCTCGGCACGGCCGGATCGGGGAACTACTCGGCGGCCAAGGCCGGCGTCCTCGGCCTCACGCGAACGGCCGCGCGGGAACTCCACCAGTACGACGTCCGGGTGAACGCGATGCTCCCGACCGCGATGACGCGGATCGTCCCCGACGAACTCCGCGACAGCATGCCCGCCGACCGGCTGTCCCCCGAGCGCGTCACCCCGCTGCCGGTCACGCTGATGTCGGACGCGGCGACGGACGTCACGGGCTGGACGTTCGCGATCGGCGGCGACACCGTCTACACGGTGACCGACCCGACGCTGGACCGGGCCGCGATCATGAAGGACGGCTGGACCCCCGAGGACCTCTCCGGGATGCTCGATCATCTCCTCGGCGACGATCCGAGATCGAAGACCGAGCCGGGACACCTCATCTCGAAAGTCCTTCGGGATCCCCACGAGACGGACGAGTAGGGCCCCGGACCCGGAGCCGGCCGGTCCCACGGGCGGCGACCGCGGCCGGTGGCCGGCACGGCACCGGTGGCCGGCGCAGCATCGGTGGCCCCATGATCGGTTCGAATCGACGGCGGCGTCCGGACCGACGGCCGACCACCCGGCCCCGCAAAGGATAAGAGTCGACCTCCACCACGTCGAGTCACGGATGCCAGCCGCCGATCTGCAGCTGTTGACGGACGACCGTATCGACAGGGACGGCCCGCACTGGCCGGACCGGACGCTCCTGTCGTACCTCAAGGCCGCCGTCGCCGAACACGAGACCAAGCCCGCAGTCGTCGGGCCGCGACGGTCGTACACGTATGGCGACCTCGCTTCGATGTCGGATCGCATCGCGGGGGAGATGGCCGCCGACGGCATCTCGGCGGGCGACGTAGTGACCGTCCAGCTCCCGAACTGGGCGGAGGCGGTCCCGCTCCGGCTGGCGATCATGAAACTCGGGGCGGTTGCCCACCTCATGCCGGTGTTCTATCGGGCCGACGACATCGCCTACCAGCTCGAGCTGATGGAGTCGGCCGCCTACGTCGCGGCCCGGTCGTTCGACGGCCACGACTTCGTTGGGATGGTCCGCGACTCGCTGTCGTTCGACGGTCGGCTCTACGCCGTCGATCGCGATCCGACGCGAACGGACGGCCCCGGGGACGCGACCCCGTTCACACGGCTGGAGGCGCACGATCCCGACCGCGACCGGGACTGGCCGGGGCTCGATCCAGCGACCGACGTCTCGCACGTCCTGTTCACCGGCGGGACGACCGGGACGCCAAAGGGCGTCGTCCACACGGAGAACTCGACCGTGTCGTGGATCGCGCCGTACAGCGACCGGACGGGATACGGGGCCGACTCCCGGAACCTGGTGCCCTCGACGATCGGCCACGGCGCCGGCTACCTCTGGGCGACGTACCTCCCGATCGGGAACGGCGCGACGGCGTACCTCATGGACTCGTGGGACGGCACGGCCGGGCTCGAGGCCATCCGGACGAACCGGATCACCCACATGTACGCCATCCCCACCTTCATCCACGACCTGCTCGAGGCCCACGACGGGACGGACGCCGACGTCTCCAGCGTCGAGAACCTCTCCTGTGGCGGCGCGACCGTTCCGCGACCGATGATCCGGGAAGCCCAGGACACGTTCGGGTGTTCCGTCTGCGCCGGCTGGGGGCAGACCGAAGACTGGCTCACTACGCTGACCCACCCCGACGATCCGCCCGAGAAGATCCACGGCACCGACGGCTACCCGATGGGCGGCATGGAGATCCGCGTCGAGGATCCGGACGACGAGTTTCCGGGCGACACCGGCCGCCTCCTGGTCCGGGGGCCGTGGCTGATGATGGGGTTCTACCGACAGCCGGCAGTCCTGGAGCGGAGTATGCGCGACGGCTGGTACGTGACCGGCGACCTCGCCCGAATCGACGCGGACGGGTACGTCGTCATCACCGGCCGCGAGAAGGACGTCATCATCCGGGGCGGGGAGAACGTCCCGGTCGCGACGATCGAGGACCTGCTGTACGAACACCCGGCCATCGATGAGGTCGCCGTCGTGGCGATGCCCGACGACCGCCTCGGCGAGCGCGCCTGTGCCTTCGTCGACGTGGTCGACGGCGAGACGCTTACGATGAAGGACCTGCTCGACTTCCTGGACGAGCGCGACCTCACGACCCAGTACTACCCCGAACAGCTCCAGCTCGTCGAGTCGCTACCGAAGACGAGCCTCGGGAAGATCGACCGCCTCGCCCTGCGGGAACACATTGCCGACCTGCTCGGGAAGGACCCGGTGTAGGACACGACGGTCGGCCTGCGTGGGGTCGGTGGCTCAGAGTTCGACGCGGTGGCCCTCGGTCGCCGCCCGATAGACGGCGGCCACGATTCTGACGTCGGCCAGCCCGTCCGCCCCGTCCGGCTCGAACGGTTCGCCGGTCAACACCCCGTGGCCGAAGTAGTCGAACTCCTCGACGACCTCCTGGCCGCCCGCGGTCACCGAGAAGCGCCCGTCGGCCGTCTCGACCGCGACGCGGCGGTGCTCGTTCGGACCGAACGCGTTCGCCACGTCGATTCGACCGTCGGTGCCCTGGATTCCGAAGTGGGTATGGTGGCGGGCACCGAAGCTCGCGGTGAACGAGCCCACGGCCTCGGGGAACACGGCGTGGAAGTCGACGTGTTCGTCGACATCCTCGAACGGGCCGGACCCCCGCGTCACGCCGTCGACCGCGACCGGCTCGGAGCCGAGCACGAACCGAGCCGTGTTCAGCGGGTAGACGCCGAGGAGGATGAGCGCGCCGCCGCCGGACAGTTCGGTGTCGAACCGCCAGTCGTCCGTGGTCCGACTCCCGCCGAACATCGGGTGCGTGAACCGGCCCGTCACCGCGACCGGCGTGCCGATGCCGCCGGCCCGGACGAACGACCGGAGCCGTCGGTACACCGGTTCCGTCTGGATGCGGTAGCCGGTCATCAGCGGGACGGCCGAACAGGCATCCACCAGCGCCTCGGCCCGCTCGACCGTCGCCTCGAGCGGCTTCTCGCACAGCACCGCCTTGCCGTTGGTGGCCGCGGTGCGGGCGTGCGGGAGGTGCCGGCCGTTCGGCGTCGCGACGTAGACCGCGTCGTAGGCGTCGACCGCCGCACCGTCGGCGTACGAGTCGTAGTCGAGGCCCTCGACGCCGTACTCGTCGGTCGCGGCGGCCACGGCGTCCTCGGAGCCGCTGACCACGACCGTCGGGTCGCAGTACGTCGCGCTGGCGAGCGCCGGGAGCGCGACCCGACGCCCGAACGATCCCAGCCCGACGACGGCCACCCGGACCACGCCGTCGGGCCCGGTGTCCCAGTCGCGGTCGTCGACGTCGTCCAGCAGCGTCTCGAGCGCCATACCCCCGCCTCGGCCCCGCGGCTCTTAACACCCGAGTCCCGACCCGAATCGACCCTCGACCCGCGGTCTCGGTCGGCCCGGTGCGAGCGTCGCCGTCGACGGGTCCGTCGCCGGCGACCGACCGACGCGGACCCCGTTCCGGGCAGGGGTCGCGTTCCGGGAGCGGTCCGGACGTCGAAACAGCTAACTTCGGACTCGTCAAACGTGGCCCATGGCAAGTGCAAGCAACGACGACGGTCACCGGTTGGTGCTTCCGGGATCGATCACGGGAGCCGAGGACCCGACGCTCATCGGTAGCGAGTGCCGGGAGTGCGGGAACGTGACGTTCCCGAAACGGTCGTTCTGTCCGGAGTGTCTCTCCGAGAACGTCGTGGAGGCGGAGCTGTCCCGGGAGGGCTCGCTCGTCTCGTACACGGTCGTCCACGCGGGTGGACAGGTCGGGTTCGAGACGCCCTACGCGTTCGGGTTCGTCGAACTCCCCGAGGACGTCAGGCTGTACTCGCTTCTGACCGGGTGGGAGTCGAGCGACGACTTCGACGTCGGCGCCCCGGTCGAGGTCGAGTACGGCGCGATCAAACCGGACGAACACACTGGCGAGCAACTGTACGGGCACAAGTTCCGGCTCGCGGCGGGTGGTGACCGATGAACGACGTCGCGATCGCCGGCGTCGGCCACTCGAAGTTCGGCGAACTGGACGGCCAGATCACCGAGTTCGGGTCCCGCGCGGTCAGGGAGGCGATCCTCTCGTCGAACGTCGAGAAATCGGAGATCGAGGAGGCCTACATCGGGAACGTCGTCAGCGCGGCCCAGAACCAGCGCGGGAGCGTCGGCCAGGCGATCCTCCGGGAGGTCGGGATGGGCCGGATCCCGGTGACGCGCGTCGAGAACGCCTGTGCGAGTTCGACATGCGGCCTCAGGGAGGCCTACCGGGCGATCCAGGCGGGCCAGGTGGACGTCGCGCTCGTGATGGGCGCCGAGAAGATGACGGGCGTCTCCTCGGAGGTCGCGATGAGCAACATGTCCGGCGTCTCCTACGCGGAGGTCGAGGGCGAGATGGGCCTCACCTTCATGGGCGTCTACGGCATGTACGCCAACGCCTACGCCGACAAGTACGGCGTCGACGTCCTCGATACGATCAGCGACATCGCGGTGAAGAACCACCACAACGCGACCAAGAACCCCTACGCCCACTTCGACAACGAGGTGACCCGCGCCGAGGTGCTGGAGTCACCGATCATCGCCGAACCCATCCGGCTGCTCCACTCCTCACCCCTCTCGGACGGCGGCGTCGCGGCGATCGTCGCCCGCGGCGACATCGCCGAGGAACTCGTCGACGAGCCGGTGTACGTCGACACCCTGGAGATGGGCACCTGGTATCCCCGCGGCGAGTTCTACAAGGACGGCCTCGCGGAGAAAGTGGCCACCCAGGCCTACGAGAACGCCGGGCTCGGCCCGGACGACGTCGACGTCGTCGAGCTGCACAACGCCTCCGAGATGGGCGAACTCGTCCGGTACGAATCACTCGGCCTCGCCGAGCCGGGCGAGGGCGCCGAACTCGTCGACAGTGGTGCCGTCGAGCTCGACGGCCGCATCCCCGTGAACCCGAGCGGCGGACTGAAAGCACGCGGCCACCCGATCGGCGCGACGGGACTCGCACAGCTCATCGAGTTGACCTGGCAGCTCCGCGGCGAGGCGGGCGACCGACAGGTCGAGGACCCCGAGATCGCGCTCGCACAGAACTCCGGCGGCTCCATCTTCGGGAAGACCGCGACCTGCACGACGACGATCCTGCGCCGCTGACCGCCGGTCCAAACGTCGCGGCCCGACCGGCCCCGACCACCCGGATTTTGGTATTTTTTCCGCTGACGACCTCGCGCTTCCGCTGGTGTGAGAGTCGGCCGACGCCGGCAGCCACGATCGACGCGCGAGGGGACTCCGTCCGATCGTGCGGGAGAATGCGGCGGGTGGCTCCCGGCCCGCGCCCGGCGTCGAGCTTCGGGACCGCGGTTCAGGCGGCGTCGCGTGAGGGGAGTTCGATGGTGGCCTCGCCCGTCGCGGTGACGTTGTCGCGGTGGTTCGTCGCTTCTAGCTCGACGTCGACGAGGTCGGCGTCGTCCTCGCGTCTGATCTCGGTGACGGTGCCCGAACACCAGGTGACGTCGCCGAGGAGGTTGTGGCGGCGGACCTCCGCTCGGAGTCGGCGGAGCGTCCCGTGGTCGCCCATCCAGTGGTGACAGACGTGGCCGAGCCAGGAGACGCGCTCCGGGCCGTAGTCGTACGCCGCCGGCACGCCGACCTGCTGGGCGAACTCGTCGTCCCAGTGGACCCGTTCCGGGGGCTCCGGGACCCCATTCTGGTTGGGGATCGCGAGCGCGGGGTGGGCGTCGCACATCTCGTAGAACGGCTTGTGAGCGCCGATGTACAGGCCGCCCCATCCCTGGTCGAACGCGATGACGTTGGTCACTGACATCGGGCCCTTGAGGAGGGTGTCGAGGTCGTCGCCGACCTTGACGTCCTCGACGTACCGT
>CAZATR010000023.1:0-21110 GCA_964488035.1 uncultured Natronomonas sp. | reverse complement strand
ACTCGACTGAAGATCGAGCTGTCCCCGGTTCAAATCCGGGAGGCGGCATCCCCTTACCGGTCGAACGATGACCGAGAGCGGTGACGCACTCCTGCGATTCGGATTCGCCTCGTGCGAAGGCAACCGGTCACTGGACGCACCTCGTCACGTCCGGCGTTCTGCGATTACCGAAACGTATCGGGGAAACTAGAAACTTTCGGCCCGAAGTCGCGTACTGCCGTCAGTCGAGCGCACAAGCCTTGAGCGGTGTGTTTTCTTTTTAAGAGCGCGTAAAAATCGTTCCACAGAAGGAGGTCACCCCGACTCAAGAGATTGGCCCGATATGCCGTCAGGTAGATGCGGTTTCCGTGACGGTGTGGATGGCTTCGAATCCGCCCGATTGCCATAGTATTATATGAAGGGAGTGATGATGCAACCCGAAATCCAGAGTACCACATATCAAGTGATGAACAGGCGAAATAACACAGGTGTGGTGTCGAAATGACCACATCGGCTGTCGTGAAATTCGACGGGGGTGCTCGCCCGAATCCCGGTCCTGCGGCTATCGGGTACATCGTAGAGACTGACGACTCGACCGCGTTGAGGAGATCATCGAACGGCTTGAACCGGGTGACCCCTCGCGAGAGGAGGGCGAACGACTTTTCGAGGAAGGGCGGGAGACGCTCGACGAGATCCGGGAGATCCTGGACCGGGGTGACGGCGAGGTCGTCGAGCTGCCGGAGTGACTGCCACGTACCAGACCGATGATCGACGTCGTCTTTTGTCGCACTCGTCGAGTGCTGGGACGAGCGTCTCGTCGGGATACGCGTCGAGTCGCTTCCGGACCGTCTCCAGTGCTGGGGGTCCGCCACGAGTTCGGGTATCGTCGTTTCCCAGCTCGTCGGCGATGCTCTCCTGGGCTGCAACCTGGCGGCCCTGGCCTGGGTCCGGCGAGGTGTGATTCGTTCAATTTGTGAGATCGTTTCTCGTCGAAAATCGCGGCTACCGTCTCCGCCGGTGTTGAGCGGGTCGTAACGCGAAGGTTTATCAATGTTATCTGTATAGAGATAATTAATGATGGACTACGTCGACACCACCGCGGCGACGATCGTCTTGGCTGCGAGTGATGGGGATTCGATCCGCCGGGTCACCCAGAAGATCGACGGCACGTATTCGTGGGTGTACAACTGGATCGAACACTTGGAAGCGATCGACGTCGTCGAACGAACTGATGGGATTCGAGTTACCGAGCCGGCGGTCCGGGACCGGTATGCAGCGTTGATGGAAACGATCGCCCGACAGACGTCGCCGAGCGTCGACGAGTCGTACGTGATCCCGCACTTCGCGGGCATGGACTTCGCGTTCACCAAGATCGATGCCGTCTACGTCTGGACCCACGGTGGCTACCAGATCGCGCGGGGCGGTGACGCCTATCCCGTGTTCATGCGGATCAACGACGCCGACGTCGAGCAGTGGCGATCCTTCTTCGATCGATACGGTATCCCGTGTGTGGTCGGCGAGCGCGACGATACGGTCGTCGACGACACCGACGGGTCGGTCTATTACAGTGTGTATCCGACGACCGACCCGATCGACCCCGAGTGGGTTGACGGGAATCCGGTCATTCCGTTGTCGGAGACGGTCGTGTACATGCAGGCGTATCGGTGGAACTTCGAACCGGCCTTGGAGATGGTCGCCGACGAGTACGACGTCGATATCGACGTGGACAGCCCCGACTACGCCCCAGCACAATGAGTCTCCCCGATCGCGAACAGGAGTTGTTGACGACGCTCGACGCGATTAACGACGCTGGCCTGCCGTACGTCCTCGTCGGTGGCTGGGCCGTCACCGCGTTCAATCAACGGTTCTCCACCGATGTCGATCTCGTCATCCCCGAGGACGCCGTTGAGGACTACGCATCGTTCCTCCGGGAGCACGACTACGACCGAACGAGCGAGCACGACACGAGCGGGATCTACGAGGGCCGGTTCATCCAGTATACGAAGGATGTCGGGAATCCGGTGAGTTTCGAACTGATGGTGAATGCGCTTCGCTGTCGACAGACCGCTGCGGAGTGGTCGTATCGCTATCTCGAGGGACATGCCCACCCCGTTACGGTCGGTCGAACGGTGTCGGTGGACACGCGCATTCCGGAGCGGGAGCTGTTGCTTGCGATCAAACTCCACAGCGGCCGGTTCACTGACGCCCGTGATGTGGCTGCAGCCGCGGCGGACGCCGACTTCGATCGAACCGAAACACACCTCCATCGCGGCGATCCGGACGCCCTCACCGAGCAGTTGACCACGATCAGCGACCAGCTGGCGGATGACTCGTTCGTCGATGCGTTCAAAGGTGAATTCCAGCAGCAAACGGTGCCAGAGGAAACGATCCAACGCGTCCGTGACTTTCTCGCTGCCCAGCAAGAGCGACTCAATTGAAGATAGATCTATACCCGTTACGCTTCGTCTCGCCAGACGAGGTCGAAGTGGCCAAGAATCAGGTCGACAGTGAGATTAAACCGGTCAACAGCGGTCTCGGTATCGATTGCTGGGACTGGGTCATCGGTTGGATGGATTATATCGTGGCGTTGCTGGAGGAAGGTCTGGAACTGGTTCCATTCGTCGAAGTAGGGGTCCTCATGGCTGGTAAGGGTGACACCGGAGATGTCGTCCAGTGCGTGCTTTGCTAAATCCTTCCGGCTGATGTTGTCGCCGCTCCGGTACCGGTCAACCGAATTGATGGCGGGCTCGTACGTCGAGTGCCGAACCTGTGGTACGGCGCTGTCGGCGGGCGCGACCATCTGTCGGGCCTGTGGGGTCCGACGACGTCGCTCAGTACGGCCTTCACGTCGCGGTAGAGTCCCGGTAGTCACGGCCGGACCGCTGCACGGTCCGGGCCGGTCAGTCGCCGGCCGTCGCCGCCGGCGTCGCGCGCGCCGGTGCCAGGTCGTCGTCGACGCGCTCGGCGATGGCGGCGATGCCGTTGGCGAACGACGGCGGGGCGGGCACCTCGCCGACCGCGGCCTCGACGGCGGCCGGGGTCTCGGCGGCGCGGAAGCCCTCGATGGGGTCGACGCGGCGGGCGATGCCGCGTTGCTCGTTCGTCGCGGGGACGACGACGCAGGGCGTGCCGGCGACGGCGGCCTCCATCACCGTCGAGTAGCCCGAACACACGACGGCGTCGGCGCGCCCCAACACGGGCAACAGCGACGGGACGGGGCCCCAGTCGTGGTCGCCGATGACGGTGACGTCGTGGCCGGCCGCTCGGAGCCGGTCGGCGACGTCGTCGAACGTCGTCGAATAGGTCGAGGGGACGAGCACGACGCCGGGGTCGGCCGGGGCGGGGTCGTCGGCGTCGGCGGGCGCCGGCAGCGCGACCGGCGGGACGCGGGCGACGCCGGCCGGGTCGCCGTCGGCGGGCGGCCACACCGCCGGGTAGAAGAACCGTTCGGCGGAGAACCGCTGGCCGGCGTTGATGGCGACGGTTGCCGCCCGGATGACGCGGTCCCGGTAGAGCGCGGCGGCGTTGTGCGAGAGGACGTACAGCGGCGTGTCGGTCGCGGCGGCCGCGGCGACGGTGAACATGTCGTCGGTCACGACGGCGTCCGGCGACTGCCGGCGGAGCCAGTCGGCGAGCCCGCGGACCCGGGCGGCGCTGTCCGGGAGGCTCCCGGTGACGACGTGGGCGAGGCCGGCGACGGGGTTGTCCGCGCCCTGGTAGTCCCCGATGTAGTCGACCTCCGGCGGCTCGTAGGCGTCGAAGCCGTTCGGCTCGTAGAGGCGTCTTCCCGGGCCCCCGCCGGCGAGCGTGACCTCGATGCCCTGGCGCTGGAGGCCCCGCGCGACGGCCATCATCCGCGTGGCGTGGCCCGCACCTTCCGGATAATGCGTGACCGCGACCTGGCGGCTCACGGACGCAACTGTTCGGACTGCGCAAAGTAGTTTCCCCTTCATGTCCGGGCACCGCCCTGTATGCCCGGGAACCGCCGGGCTTACGTGCCGACCCCGCCCAGGTCCGCCAATGACTCGGGTCCCCGACGCGGTGGCCGACGCCGCCAGACAGCTCCGCGGGGCGGGCCCGGGCGCCGTCCGCGAGTTCCTGTGGCGGTCGTACCTCCGGTACGCCCGCAGCCTCGAGGCCGACCCGGTGTTCGACGCCGACTGGGACCTGCTCGTCGTGCTGGACGCCTGCCGGGCGGACCTGTGGGCCGAGGTCGTCGGGCCCGACGGGGAGCTGCCGGTCGGGACGACCCGCGTCTCCCCGGGCGGGACCTCCACCGAGTGGCTCGACGCGGTCTTCGGCGGCCGCCCACCGGCCACGCTCGACCGCGTCGGCTACGTGACCGCCAACCCGTACAGCGACAGCCACGTCGACGGCGCCGCCCTCGGCCACCTGCGGGAGGTCTGGCGGGACGCCTGGGACGACGACCGCGGCACCGTCCTCCCGCGGGCGGTGACCGACGCCGCGATCCGCGCCGGCCGCGAGCGCAACCTCGACCGGCTCGTGGTCCACTACATGCAGCCGCACTTCCCGTGTATCGCCGAGGGCCGCGACGAGGCGGTCGACGACTCCGCGGCCGGTATGGCGCTTGAGTCGTGGGGCGACCGGCCGCTGTCGGTGTGGGAGGACCTCCGGTTCGGCCGCCGCTCGACCGCCGACGTCTGGGCCGCCTACCGGGCGAACCTCGAGGCCGTCCTCGACGACGTCCGGCTGCTGCTCGAGAACGTCGACGCCGACCGCGCCGTCATCACGTCCGACCACGGCAACGCCTTCGGCGAACGCGGCATCTACGGCCACGCCGCCGGCGTCGCGCTCCCCGCGTTGCGGGAGGTTCCGTGGGCCGTGACCACCGCCAGCGACGGCGGCCGCTACCAGCCGCCGCCCGGCGACACTCGGACTGACGACGATGGCGAGACGGACGAGCGGGTGGCGGCGCGGCTGGAGTCGCTCGGCTACCGGTGACAACGCCCGAAGTCGGGTCCGACGTGCGATCGGTCCGGCGGTGCATCGATTTATTCGCCCGGCGGTCGACGCCACCGGCATGCGCGTGAGACAATCGCTGAAGAGCAACTTCCTGGCGGGCCTCGTGCTGGCGGCACCCGCCATCGTCACGATCCTGGTCATCAAGATCGGCGCCGAGTGGGTGCTCGGCACGCTCTCGCCCGTCGTCGAGGGCACCCGACTGGCGACGCTGACCGGCGGCAACCAACTCGCCGCCCAGGTGTTGGTCGCCGTCGTCCTCCTCGCGGGCGTCACCCTCCTCGGGTTCGTCGCCCAGTACAGCGTCGGCCGCAGGCTCTTCGGCCGCACGGGGCGCGCGATCGACTTCATCCCGATCGTCCGCACCATCTACGGCAGCGTCCGCCAGGTCGCCACCAGCGTGACCGAACGCCAGCACGAGTTCGACGACGTCGTCTACGTCGAGTATCCCCGCGAGGGCGTCTACTCCATCGGGCTCGTCACCACCGACGGCCCCGAGTCCGCTCGCAAGGTGGCCGACGGGGACGTCACGTTCGTCTTCTTCCCCGGCAGCCCGAACCCCACCCAGGGCCGACTCATCCTCGTGCCGGACGAGGACCTCCACGAGACCGGGCTCAGCGTCCGGCGTGGCGTCCAGCTGCTGATGACGACCGGGATGGCCGACGAACAACCGGTGATCGACTACGAGGAGGTCGTGGGCCGGGGCCGGCCGGGCGAGCCCGGCGGTGCTTGACCCGACCGGGCCCCGAGGTGTCGGCGGTTCGGGGCCGCGTGGTCGGGGACGATCGAGGCCCTTCAGGCGCCGACGACCACGGCGAGGGCTGCGGACGACAACACGGTGGTCACGAGGGCGAACGTCGCGTAGACGAACGTCGGGGTGACGAGCGACGCCGTGCGGTCGAACGCGTAGGCGGCGACGCCGACCACGGCTGCCCGGGTCAGAACCAGGAGGACGCCGGCCGGGGAGTCAGCCTCGAGGGCCAGGACGAGGCCAGCGAGCGCGAGTGTCGCCACCACGGGCACCAGTGCCAGGGCGTGCACCCGGGCGTCGGACGTACGCTCGACAGCGTAGACGGCGACCCCGAGGGCAACGACGAACAGGACCGCCACGGCGGCCCGGTTGCCCCAGAGGTACAGCCACGGCCCGTCCGCGAAGGTGCCGTACGTCCCGACGGTCGGCGTCACCAGATACCCGCCGAGGAGCGTCGTCACGGCGACGGCGCGGTCGCGCGCCGCCGGGAACACCCGCTGGAGCGCCCCCTGCACGAGGCCGTGGTAGAGGAGGGGCATCCCCGCCACGAAGAGCGCGACCCGGATCAGCGTCCGCGGCCCGAAGACCCCGCCCAGGTCGGCGAGTGTCGCCGTGACGTGGCTCACTTCGACCCCGATCTGCAGCGCCAACGGCACGTAGGGAAGCACCGCGAGGAGGACCGCGGTGGCCACGCCGGCGCCGAGCAGCCCGCCGTCCGTCCACGAGGGCCGGGCCACGGGGAGGTCGTATCCCCGCCAGGCGGCATACGACGTGGCGAGCACGCCGAGCCCAACGAGCACGAGACCGCTCCGGAGGACCAAAAGCGAGAGGTCGCTGTCGAGGAAGTACGGATCGAGGACGTTCTCGAGCGCGATGGTGAATGCGAAAAAGCCGAGGATCGCCGCGACGAGTCCGGCTAGCTCGACGACGAACGCGGGCTTGATGACGTCGTCGAGGGCCACACCCACCGGACGACTCCGAAGCCGAACCATGGAGTCGTTCGTCTCGTCACGCCGGAAAGTATCTTGGCATCGTATCCACTATCGTGTCGCCTGAACCCGGCGTCCGACGGGGTGCCGTCCGGGTGCTGCCGGCCGCCCGCCATCGAACCCTGGTGGCGTGCCACGGTCGGTGTCGGCCGCTCGACTGTATTACGAGTGCGTCGCCCAGCCCCGAGTGCCGGCTGGTCGACGGTAATCCGGACGGATTCACGGCGGACAAACCGCGGGGTGGGGCCCGTGGAGAATCTCGTGGCGGACGGTACCGGGGTTCGCTCTCCGCCCGGCTCAGACGGCCATGCGGCCGGTGCAGTCCGTGCAGTAGGCGTGCTGTCGGTACGTCGTCGTCCGGTCGAGGTCTCGGCCACAGTCCTGACAGATCTGGTATTGTTCCACGTACATGGTGGGGGTGGATCGGGTGGCTCCGTTCCGTCTCCGTACGCGGACCATCGGACCGGAGGTTTTTAGGCTTACCGAAAATCGGGTCGTCGGTCGGACGTCGGCGAGGGGACGAATAGGTTTTTCAGCGAGCCAATGCAACGTTCGGGTTGATCATGGACGCCGAAGACCTGCAGTCGATGCTCGAGGAGAACGGGGAAGTCATGGTGCTCGTCGCCGAGTTCGACGAACCGCTCGAACTCCACCTCCACGACACCGAGATCGGCGAGGAGACCGTGCGGCTCGAGTTGACCGACGGCATCCTCAACTTCGAGACCGACGCCATCACGGGCGCGTGGCTGCACACCCACTCGCTCGGGGACCTCGGCCTCGACTGACGGGGGTCGACGCCGCCGCGGCCCGATCCAGACACAGCCCACACCGGCCCGTCGACGGGGCGGGGTCGGTCACCTGAGGGAGCTCTGGCGATCGGTTATCGGTCGGGTGTCTCGGCCCGCGGTTCCTCGGTTACGTCGACGACCGAGAGTTCCTCGTCGAGCGTCAGCGTGAGGCTGTCGCCGTCGATGGTGAACGTGAGGCGGCCCTCGAAGGGGTCCGTCGAGATGACCGTCTCCTCGTAGTCGGCCATCGCCCCGCTCGCCCGGTTCAACGACGCCGGCACGAACGGGTTGATGCCGTGGTCGGTGAGGAAATCCAGGAGCGCGGTGGTGTCCAGCACGACGCCGGGGGCGATGGACTTCGGGCTGTAGTTGCAGTTCCCACAGTGATGCTGGAACAGGAACGCGTAGCGGGCGCCGCAGGCGTCACAGATCCCGTCGCCGGCGTCGTGATCCGCACACACCTCGACCGTGGTCTCGAGGGGCGCCGCACAGCGGGAGCAGACGCCGGCGCTGTCGGTGAGGAAGTCGGCGTGGCGCCACGTCCAGGCGGCCTCCAGCATCGCCTGCGGCGACCGGCCTTCCACTCCGGCCGGCGGGAGCAGGAAGTAGCCGAGCGACCCGTACTCCGTGAAGCGGCGGCCGCCCGAATCGGCGAACCGCAGGAACCCCGGACACTCGGTACAGCTCTGTTCGACGCGGCCGTGGTGGAAGCCGACGGCGACGGGCGCTCCACAGAACGGGCAGCTCTTCTCGGCCTCGGTCGGTTCGACGACGGTGTCGTCGGCCACCGCCCCGGAGACGACGGCCTCGACGACGCGCCGCCCGGCGTCGTAGAGGTAGTAGCCGTCGTCGGTCTTGCGGACGAAGTGCCCGACGAGCTTGTCGAGGTGGTAGCTGAAGTTCGAGGGGTCGTCGTAGTCGACGCGCTCGTACAACTCCGCGTACGTGAGCGGATCGTCATCGACGGCGAGGGTCCGCAGGACCTCCAGTCTCGCCTCGTTTCCCAGCACCGAGAACGCTTCGTCGGGCGACAGCGTCCCGGCCTCCGTTTCCCCGTCGGTGGATGCCATGCGGACCACTTCCACGTACGTGCCCAAAATACTGTACCCGGAAACGAGACAGTTCGGCTACCATAACCTCGTACGGATTAGCGTTAAGCCCCACAACGTCGTTCCTCCGGTCGTCATGTCACAGACTGACACGGGTTTGTGGGCGACGGTCGAACGCCGCCGTGCGACGGCGTTCCTCGTCGCCGGGCTCATGTTCGCCGTCGACGCCGCCATCGTCGGCTACGCCATCACCGCGGCCGGGGAGGAACTGATGCTGCTGGGCCAGGCGTTCATCGCTGCCGGCTGGACCGCCGGCTTCGTCGGCCTGCTCGGCGTGTACCCCGGCCTCGCCGACCGCAGCCGGCGGCTGGCGCGCGTCGGCCTCGGCTGTGTCGCCATCGGCATCGTGGTGTTCGTCGCCATGGCGATCGCATCGCTCGCCTACTTCTCGGACGTGCTGAACGGGGACCTCTCGACGTTGGTCCCCCTGTTCCTGCCGGGCGTCATCGTCGGGAGCGTCCTGGGCTTCCTCACGTTCGGCACCGCGACGCTCCGAACCGGCACCCACGGTCGGCCGATCGGCGCGCTGTTCGTCGTGCTGGGCCTGTTCCCCGTCGTCAACATCGGGTCCGGAATCGCGGGGGTCCAGTCGATGACGGGGACGCTCGCCATCGTCGTCGGCCTGACGCTGGTGAACCTGGCCGTCGGCTACCTGCTCCGCACCGAGGACGGCGCGGCCGGCCCGGTCGAGGCCGACGCAGCGGGCGAACCGACGGCCTGACACCGCGCTCACGGTCGCGCCGGCCCGGCACCGGTCAGGGCGTCGGTTTCGTCGCCGGCGTCGACTCGGTCGTCGTCGCGACGCTGGCGTGCAGGGTGTACCCGACGCTACCGTACAGCAGGACCTGGAGTGCGGGCACGACCGTCGCGACCAGCCCCAGGGGAACGACGAGGCGGCCGAAGAACACGACGAGCAACGCGACCACGTTCACCAGCAGCAGCCAGCCGACGCGCCGTGCGTACGCCTCCGTCCTGACGACCGCGGCGCCAACCAGGAGGAAGCTCCCGACCGAGAGCACGTACGCCGGCAGGCCCACGACCGCGACCGGGTCACCGGCGAGGCCGGCCACCGACAGCGCCGCCCACGTCGTCAGCAGCGTCACGAACCCGACCGCCATCGCCGTCACGGCCCGCGTCAGATACCCCACCCGGCTGTCCCGTGTCATCACCTCGACCGTGAGGCCGGCCAGCCCCAGCAGCGCGGCTATCCGCCCGAGCTCGAGCACGATCGCGCCCCACGCGTCGAACGCGTAGCTCTCGAACGCGAACGCCAGCCCGCTGTTGGCAGCCCCGACGAGCAGGAACACGCCCGCCGACACGAACAGGCGCGGACTCCACCGCTCCAGATCCGCCCACCGACGTGTGCTAAACATCCCCATAACGGGCATGGGCGGACCAGCGCGAAAAACCTTTGCCAGCCTACTGCTCGGGCACCCGTGCGCCCGTAATCGACGTGGTGCGTCGACCCCGAGGCTGCCCGACCGCTGGCGAGGCCCGACGGCTCCGGAACCACCCGGGGAGTTAACCGCCGAGCGCCTGAACGCGGGGTATGGGAGTTCGAACCACACGCCTCGGGACCGCCCTCGCGGACCGGAGTCCCCGGCTGCTGCTCGCCGCCGGCGTCCTCTTCGTCGGCCACGCGGCCGTCCGGGGCATCGAAGCGTTCACGACCCTGCCCACGCCGGTCGACGTGTTCGGCCCGACAGGCTACGTCGTGGCGCTCCTCGGTCTGCTCGGCCTCGCCTGGAGGGGAACCGATCGCACAGCCGTGCTCGACCGCGTCGCCGCCGGGACGGCGGGCCTGTTGCTCCCCGCGTGGGCGGCGCTGGCGGCGTGGAACCTCGCGGAGGCGGCCGCCCTCCTGCCGCCCGTGACGACGGTCGTCTCCGAAACCCTGGTGGTCGGCCTCCTCCTCGCGACGCTCCTCGCGTATCTCCTGTTCGCCGGGGCGAGTCGCCGTGGCGACGGACAGCCACGGAGCGTGACCCTCCTGCTGGTCGCGCCGGCCGGGCTGCTCGTCGTCCTGCTCGTCGGGGGCGTCGTCCTGTCGCTCGCGCCGGCGGTCGGCGGCGTCCTCGTCGGCGCCGGCCTGGCGGCCATCCACCTCGCCCTCGGTGCCCGGTTGGTGACCGGCGCCGCCACGACCGACCGCGTGACCGCGGGCGCCGACGGCACGGTGGAGTGACCGGGGATGTCGACGGATACCCCCGACCTGCCGATCGACGCCGCGGCCGGGCGGGCCGGCCCACACACGACCGAGGCGTTCGCGCTCCTGGCCGACGGGACGCGGCTGGCGATCCTGCTGGCGCTCTGGGAGGCCTACGACCCGCAGGCCGACGACAACGCGGTCCCGTTCTCGGCGATCTTCGACCGCGTCGACTACGACGACCCCGGCAACCTCAGCTACCACCTCGAGCAGCTCGAGGGCCCGTTCGTCCGGCAGGCCGACGCCGGGGCGGGCTACGAGATCCGGACGACGGGCCTCCAGTTCGTCCGGTCGATCGTCGCGGGGGCCGGCGTCCAGGACGCGTCGCTCGCGCCGACGGAACTCGAGGAGGCCTGTCCGTTCTGTGGCGCCCCGACCACGATCAGCTACCGGGACGGGCTGGTCGTCCACGCCTGCACCGAGTGTGCGGGCGCGGCGCGGTCCGAGGCGGCCGTCGAGGGGGTCCTCAGCATGACCCCGTTCGACCCGGCCGGGCTGACGGACCGCGCCCCGGCGGCGCTCCGGGCGGCGTCGACGGTCGCGGCGGTCCGGGGTGCCCGGACCATGTTCGACGGGCTCTGTCCGGCGTGTTCCGGGCCGGTCGACGGCTGGTTCGAGCACTGTCCCGACCACGACGACTCGGGGCCCTGCACCCGTTGTGGGCGACGCACCGTCGCCCGCGCCCGGTTCCAGTGTCGGATCTGCCGGAACCACAAGGTCGCGCCCGCACAGGGGGTGGCGCTGTTCCATCCGGCGGTGGTCGCCTTCTACGACGCCCACGGGGTGTCGACGCGGCTGCGGGCCGACGACCCCGAGAGCGTCTCCCGGTACTACGATCTCGTGGACGGCCACGCGGTCGATGTCGCCGCCGAGGACCCGCTCCGCGTGGCCGTGACGGTCGCCCGTGACGGTGACGAGGTCGGGCTGACCTTCGACGAGACGGTCCGGGTCGTCGACGTCCACCGCTGATCGCCGCCGTCCGGGCGCCGTAGGTGTCGACAGTGGAACCTGTCAACCATCCTTTTGTATTGTCATACAAATAACACTTAATGCGGTCGCCGGGCAGCCCACGACACGTCCCGGGCGGCCGAGACGCCGCTGGACGGGACCGACACCCATGCCACACCACACGCTACACCCACGCGACTCGAACCCGACCGTCGACGACCGCGCCCCACACGCCACCTCGGAGGTGCTCTGATCCGTGACGCCGACCCGGACACGCGTCCTCGCCCGGTTCGAGCGGTGGGCGCCGCTCGCATTCACGGTCGGTGGGCTCGGGCTCCTCGGCACCACCGTCGTCGCCTCGATCGACGTCGCCGGCGTCGCCCGGGCCCCGCCTCGATTGGCCATGGGCCCGCTCCTGTTCGGGCTCTGGTTCGTGTTCGTCGGGCTGATCGGCGCGTATCCCCACCTCCGGGCGGCCGGCCCCCGGCTGTCGCGCGGCGGCGTCGGGACCGCGGGCATCGCCTGGCTCCTCTGGACGGGGACCCTGCTGGCGGCCATCGTGGTCGACCTGACGACGCCGCGGACGGTCGCCGAGCCCGGCCCGTGGGGCCCGCCGCTGTTGACCGTCGGCTTCGTCCTGGCGCTCCTGAGCTTCCTCGGCTACGGCCTCGCCGGGGTCCGGACCGCCCGCCCGTCGCGGCTGCTCGGCGCACTCCTGCTCGTCCCCGTCGTCGCCTTCCTCGGCCAGACCGTCCTGCTGCTCTCGAAGATCGTCACCGGCGACGTCGCGGCCGGCCTCCAGCTGGCGCTCGGCGGCGTCACCGGTCTCGCACTCGTCGTCCTCGGCAGCCGCCTCCGAACGGGGGACGACGACACCACCCGCTCACACGCACGGACCGACGTCCCGTCCTGACGGGCCCACCCGGGGCGGCGATGCGGGCCCGTCGACTCCCGAACGGACTCGCGACCCAGCAGCCCGGCCGAACACGAACCCGCCAACAACCCCATCACGTGTTTGGATACGGAAAAAATACCGTAGATTATCGCACGTATATCAACGGAAATCCTTATAAATTCTCGGTGTGACGGTAAATCCGTCATGGGTCGGGTCGAGTGTTCGGGCTGCGGTCGCGAACTCGAGGTGGAACCGTTCCAGCTGACGTGTCCGGCATGCGACGGGATCCTGGCGCACGGACGCGTGATCGACCGCTGACCATCCCGAACGGGTCACGGCGAAGGGAAAGCGACTTGCCGCGCCGGCGCGCCCCTCGTCCCGTGTCCCCCGCGGCCGACCCGCCGAACGTGCTCGTCGTCTGCGTGGACTGCCTCCGGGCCGACCACGTCCACCAAGAGTACGCCGACACGCCGTTCCTCGACTCGCTACAGGCACGCGGCCTCGCGGCGACCGACATGTACGCCGCGGCGACCACGACCAGCCCGTGTGTCGCCGGCCTGCTCACGGGTACCCACGCCGAGCGCCACGGCGTCCTCTCGCTGGACGTCGGCCCCCTGAGCGACGACGTGTCGACGTTCGCCGAGCGGTTCGGCGCCGCCGGCTACCACACCGAGGCCCTCGTCACGGGCCCGCTCGTCGAAGAGACGGGGCTCGACCGCGGGTTCGACCACTACCGGTACCGCGAGCCGGACGAGTCGCTGTTCTCCGACTGGCGCGACACCGCCCGCGACCGTCTCGACTCGCTCCCCGAACCGTTCGCGGCCTACCTCCACCTCTGGGAGATCCACGAGGACGTCCACGTCCCCGACGCCTTCGACCATCCCGAGTACGGCGCCACGCGGTACGCCCGCGCGCTGTCGGCGCTGGACCGCGAACTCGAGGCGCTCGTCGACGTCGTGCCCGACGACACCATCGTCGCGGTCCACGGCGACCACGGCGAGTCGATCACGAACCGCGACAGCCCGCTCCGTCTCGGGTTGAAATCGCTGCGGGACGCCCTCCAGTACTACGGCGGCGTCGACACCCGCCAGTACGTCCGGCGGCTGAACCGCGCGCTCGCCGACCGCGGCGCCGACGTCCCCGACCACTACCTCGAGAACGGCCACGGCGAGAACGCCTTCGACTTCACGGCCCGCGTCCCCTTCCTCCTCGCCGGCCCCGGCGTCGCGTCGGCGACCGTCGACGCCACCACCCGCCAGATCGACGTCCTCCCGACGCTGCTCACGGTGGCCGAGGTCGACGCCGACCCCGAGGGCATCGATGGCGAGTCCATCCGACCGCCCGACGCGGTCGAACCGCGGCCGGCGTACGTCCGGGCCTGCGGCGAATCGCTCAAGAAGCGCGACAACTGGGCGCGGGCCGTTCGCGTCGGCGACGAGAAGTACGTCGAGTACCCCGACCGCGACTGGCCCGCCTCGCTGTACGACCTCGGCGCCGACCCCGACGAGTTGGACCCGACCGTCGACCCCGACCCGGACCGGGCGGCCCACCTGCGCCGCGAGCTCCCCGACGCCGACCTCGGCGACGGCGAGCGGCTCGACGTCGACGAGCGGCTGCGGCTGCTGGGCTACCGCTGAGCGGCCGACGACGCCGAACCGGCCGGGGTGTCAGCCGGCGCCGCCGCGCCGACTCCGAACGCCGAGCACCGCGACGGCCGCCGCGCCGACCGACGTCGTCAGCAGGAACCCGCCGACGCTGAACAGCAGCACGGCCGCCGTCACGGTCGCCGCGGCCGCCGCGGTCGTCGCGGTCAACAGCGCGACCTGTATCGGCTCGATACCACCGAGTCCGCCGGGCGTCGGGACCGCGGCGCCGACCGTCCCGAGCGGCACCACGAACAGCGGGACGTACAGCGGCACGGTCGCGCCGACCGCCCGGAGCGCCAGCCACAGCCCCAGGATCTGGGCGAGCCAGCCGGCCGTCGAGGCAGCGAGCGCGACGGCCAGACGCCGGCGGTCGCCGGCGACGGCCTCGATGGCGGCCACGAAGCCGCCGACGCGACCCGCGACCGCCGCCCGGTCCGGCGGTGAGACCCGCGGCAGGAGCCGACCCACCAGTCGGGCCACCGGCGCGAGCAGCGCGACGAGCAGCGCCTCGAGGGTCTCCCGGTGGCGCCAGCCGAGGACGCCGATGACGGGGGCGACGACGGCGACGACCGCCAGGCCCCAGGCGACGCTCCGCAACCGGGCGCCCAGCGCCGCGACGCTGGCGTAGTAGGCCAGCCCGACGGCCGAAAGCGCCAGGGAGGGGACGACGTTGAGGCCGTCGAAGCTCGTGATGGCGCCCAGCGCGCGCTCGAACGGCGCGTCGCCGACCTCCGAGAGCAACAGCGCGGTCGCGGGCTCGCCGCCGGCCTGACCGAACGGCGTGACGTGGTTGGCGAACGCCGCTGCGGCGTTGACCAGGACGGCGTCGACGGCCCCGACGTCGCTGCCGAGCGCGGCCAGCACCGAGCGGAGCGCCAGGCCCCACAGACAGAGCCACGCGAGGATGCCGGCGGCGACGAGCGCGACGAGGCCGGGCGCGGCGCCGCTCAGCGCCTCGAGGACGGCCCGGCCGCCGACGAGGCCCGACAGCGCGGCCAGCGCCGCGAGGCCGACGGCCAGGCCGAGGAGCGTCGCGGCGAGGTCCCGGGGCTGCACACCCGCCGGTGACGCGGCACTGGGATTTCAAGGGCACGGTCGCCATGCAGCAGGATTCGTCGATCGGGACGGTGTGCGCGAACCGATGTTACTCCAGCGTGAGCGCGACGGCGTCCATCTCGAGGAACGCCGTCTCGTAGCCCTCGTGGCGGGACATCTGCGGGGGCGAATCGACGGTGACGGTGAGCTCGTCGCCCGAGGCGATCCCGCCGACGGCGGCGCCGTAGTGGTAGCCCGCGGTCGGGTCGATGCCGGCCGACAGCGTGTCGTCGAGGACGACCTCGCCGTCGCTCTCGAGCCGTGCCGACAGCGACATCATCGGGAGCGGGACGCTGTTGTACGGCGTGCGGGGCGACACCAGCAGGTAGCTCCCGTCGCCCGCCGCGAACGGCGCCTCGTCGACGGCGGTGACGACGAACCCGGCGTCGCCACTTTCGCCCTCGCCGACCACCCGGCCCGGGAGGTCGCCCGGGGCGGGCACGGTCGACAGCGGCATCATCCCCATGTCCATCATGTTCACGGCACCGGCGTCGCCGTAGCGGTCCGGGAGCTGTCGGACGGGCAGGTCGTCCCGCTCGCTTCGGCTGTACTCCATCTCGATGGTGGTCTCGGCGCGCTCGCCGAAGCGGCCGGCGAACTCGCCGAACCGCTGGACGTTCATGCTGCTGAGGCTGACGGTGACGTCGTAGGTCCCGTCGCCGGCCAGCGCGTAGTTGTCGCCGTAGTGAAAGCCCATCGGCTGGGAGATCATCGGCCACGGGGACTTCTCGGCGACCAGCTCGCCGTCCTGCCGGACCTCGATGGAGACGCCGGCGGCGATCGGGAGCACGGTGCTCGTGGCCTCGTCGAAGACGACCGTCATCAGGTGGACGGTGTCGTTCTCGCGGACGTTCACGCGCTCGGCGTCGGTGCCGGTGACGATCCAGAAGCGGTGCGGGTAGGTGTACATGATGCCGACGCGGTAGTCGCCGGCGCCGCTCATGCCCTTCATCGCCATGCCGTCGCGGTGCGAGGGGACGTACACCTCCTGCCCCCGGTCCTCGGCGACGGTCGGGACGCTGCGACCCCCGCCTGCGGGGTTCGATTCGATGAGGTCGGTACACCCCGCAAGGCCGAGCCCGGTCAGCCCGGCCGCACCCGCGAGGAACTGTCGTCGATCCATCGTACCCGCTCATACCGGAGTGGTTCAAAAAGCGGTTCTGGTGCGACCGTCGAAACACCCACCGAACTCCGTCCGGTCGGCGGCCCGGGTCGGCGGAACCGTCCGTCGCCTCACCGGGTCGGCGGAACCGCCCGTCGCCTCAGGGATCCGCGGGCGGCAGCGCCCGCAGCTCGCGTGGCGGCAGCAGATAGTTCCCGCGGCGCTGGACGGACATGTACTGGAGGATACCGTTGTTCAGGCGCTGGCCGACGCCACTGCCCTCGGTGAGGTCCTGGCCGTTCATCGCCTCGCGGGTCTCGACGAAGTCCTCGATCGAGCCCTGGACGCTGAGGAAGTGGAGGCCGGCGTGGCCGTCGTCCGTCGAGTCGAAGTCCCGTCGGATCATCAGCGGCGAGTCGTCCCGACGGGCGTCGGCGGCCATCTTCTGGGAGTGGCCGACGAACCCGTGTTCGCGGGCCTGCTCGCCGACGGCCTCGGTGCACTCGTCGTCCATCCCGCTGTCGGTGCCGAGGTTGTGACCGGGGCCCTCGACGCGATCCTCTTCCGCGTGGACCGGACAGAACATCTTCCCGACGCGCTGGCTGCGGCTGTCCTGCTGGTACCACTGCTGGAGGTTCAACCGGATCTTCGAGAGGTGCTGGGTCGAGCCGCCCGCGAACGCGCCGTCGTCGATGGTGACGCGCGATTCGCTGGCCTGGTTCTTCTCGAAACCCGACTTGAAGTTCATGTACAGCGGCGCCTCCTCGTCGACCGGGGCGTCGTCGGGGATGCCGTCGACGTCGGTGTTGTCGGCCGGCAGCCCCTCGCCGACGAACCCGGTCCGGCGTACCGTCGTGTCCTCGGGATCCGGGCGGGCGAACACCCCGGCGAGGGTGGCGTCCATCGCGCTGCCGTTCGCGGCGTCGACCTCGCCGAACAGCGCCTCCTCGGCCTCCAGCACCACGTCCGGCCGGTCGCTGGCCAGGTGGAGCACGGCGTCCGGTAGGTCCGGCTCGATGTCCTCGAACGGCGCCAGCGCCTCCGGCTCCGGGAGGTCGATCCCGGCCGGGCTCGCGCCGTACCGCTCGAAGTACGCCGGCGAGTACCCGAGGGTGAACACCAGCCCCTCGTTGCTCCACTCGTAGGCCCGTTCGAGGCTCCGCACCGCCGTCTCGACGGTCTCACGGTCCTCGCTGGAGGGCGTGCCCTCGACGGCGAGGTCCAGGAGCAACACGACGTGGTGCCGTGGCGCGACGACGTTGCCGTGGTCGTCGCGGGCGAGGAACTCGTTCCAGACGTGCTGGCCGTCGGGGAGCGTCGAGGGGTCCTCGACGCCCGACGGGACGGGGTCGTCGCGGAACCGGTCGAGGCACGCCGACAGCGCCGTCGCGCCGCCGATGGCGACCGCGGCCTTCCCGAACTCCCGGCGGGAGACGCCGCGCCCCGGTTCACCGTCACGACCACCGTTTCCACCGTGGGCGTCCCCGCCGGCCCCGCCGGCCCCGCCGTCGACCGGCGGCGCGTCCACCTCCGCGTGGGGGTCCTCGGACATACACGAGCGTACGGCTTCCCGTGTATAGGCCGTTTGGTACGGGCGTCGAATCGGTCACCCGACGCCGTCCCGAGGCCCGCCCGACCGGTGACCGGCCGCCGGTCGGCGAAACCTCTTCGGCTATCCGCACCGAGGAGACCGCCATGGGCAAGGTCAACGAGGCCGACCTCGAGTGGACGACGCTCGACGGGGCCGACACGGCGCTCCGGCGGAAGAAGCTCGCCGCGGCGACCGACGCCGAACGGCTCGGCTGTAGCCTCTACGAACTCCCGCCCGGCGAGCAGACCTGGCCGTACCACTACCACACCGCCAACGAGGAGGCACTCTACGTCCTCGAGGGCACGGGCACGCTCCGGCTGGACGGCGAGCGCGTCCGGCTCGAACCGGGTGACTACGTCGCGCTCCCGGCCGACGAGCGCGGCGCCCACGAAGTGGTCAACGAGTCCGACGGCACGCTCCGGTACCTGATGGTCTCGACCATGCGGGAGCCGGACGTCACCGTCTACCCGGACAGCGACAAAGTGGGCGTGTTCGTCGGCGCCCCGCCGGGCGGCGATGGCGACCGGCCCGTGCACGGCTACTACCGGCGGGACGACGCCGTCGACTACCGGGACGGGGAGGACTGAGGGACGAAGGCGAGCGGAGGGCTAAAGACCCTCTCGCTCCACGCCGCTCGTATGGAGACGTCCGACGCCCCGAGCTTCGAGACGGAGGCGGGCGAGGAGATATATCGGTACGTCGAGCGGCACGGGACCGCGGCCCGCCACCGCGTCCGGGACGTGACCTCCCTCGAGGCGGACGAGTTCGAGGACGAACTCGAGCGTCTGAAGTCCCGCGGCTACCTCGAGGACGACGGCGGCACGCTGAAGGTCGCGCTGGACGTCGGCTCGATCGAGCGCCACGAGACCGACGACGGCGACGAGTTCGTCGTCCGGCCGGCGCGTCAGGACGATTTCGAGGGCCTCATCGACACCATCCGCGACGTCACGAGCGAGGAGACCTACGTCGTCGCCGAGTCCATCGCCGAACAGCTGCTGTACGAGGACGCCGTCCAGCGGCACAACGCCGTCGAGTCCCGCGTGTTCTTCGTCGCGACCGTCGACGGCGACGTCGTCGGCTGGGCGCACCTCGAGCTGCCGCAGGTCGACAAGCTCCAGAGCACCGCCCAGGTCACCGTCGGCGTCCGCGGCGACCACCAGGAGCGGGGGATCGGCACCACGCTTTTGGACCGCGCACTGGAGTGGGCGGAGGCCAACGGCTACCGGAAGGTGTACAACAGCGTCCCGACGACGAACGACCACGCCATCGCGTTCCTCGAGGACCGCGGCTGGGAGACCGAGGGCGTCCGGAAGGACCACTACACCATCGGCGACGAGCACGTCGACGAGGTCATGCTGGCCTACACGTTCTGACTCCATAGGGAAATGACGGAGGAACCGCGATCGTACGACCACGAGTACGAGACTCGAACGGGAACGCCCGTTCGGCGCCGGCTCGGCTACTCGCACGAGCGGGGCACCGTGACGCGGTTCGTGGTCCAATTGGAGTACAAACATGCGGGCGAGTGGCTGCCGGTTGTCCGGTACGACCACGACCGGACAGGTGCGGGTGGCAACGACGTGACCGACGAGGGCCTCCACATCGACGTGTATCGCGACGGCGAGAAGTTCCGAACGGAGTACGTGGCACCCCCACTTCCAGCCGCCGTCGCACTCGACTTCGCCGAAGACCATTTAGCGGAGAACACCAACGGTTCACACGGAGATTCGAAGAATGGCACGGGATCGGGAGCCAGTGAGCGAGGACGAACTCGATGCGCTGCGCGAGGAGATGGAGGACCAACGCGCGGCGATCCGCGAAGCGCTGGCGGAGGATCTCGGTGGAGATCCGGACGATTACGACGCCGAGACGTACCTGCGCGACCGCGCGAGCGAACCGGTTGCCGATGGCGGCGACACGTAACCGGGCCACACCGAGGAACGAACGGAGAAACTGCCTCTTCAGTATCGAAAACGATAGTCCCGTCACCGACCACGCCCTCCGATCCATATCGCCGAGTGTCGGGTGCCGTCTAACACTTGAACGAACCTGCAGTGCGGGGTGTAACCTCTATATGGATGCCGCTGCATGACTTGTTCCATGAACATTGATAACACACGGCCCCTGCAGCTGGACCGCGAGAGCCGCGGCACGCGGTACTACCGCAACGCCGTCGAGCGCCACTGGGACCCCCACGACATCGACCTCGACACCGACCGCGAGCGGCTCGTCGAGTACCTGAGCGACGTCGACGACCCCGACCGGTACTTCAGCGCGATGCGGATGGGGATCGCGCGGTTCGGCGCCGGCGAGCAGGCCGTCACCGAGGACCTCGCGCCGCTTGCGACCGCGCTCGACGACATCGACGACCAGCTGTTCATCACCACCCAGCTGTACGAGGAGGGCAAGCACACCGACCACTTCGACCGGTACTGGCGGGAGGTCATCCACGCGGTCGAGGCCGAACTCGGCCTCGAGCGCTCCTCGCCGACGGCCGACCGCTGGTTCAACGACGACTACCACGAGCTCTTCCAGCGCAACGAGGACGCGATGCACGCCCTGCTCGAGGACCCCACGCCGGAGGACTTCGCGATCGCGTACTGCCACTACCACCTCGTCATCGAGGGCATCCTCGCCCAGACCGGCTACTACGGCATGCAGCAGTCCTATTCGGAGGACAACCACCCCGACCTCCCACACCTCCCCGGGCTCTACGAGGGCTTCACCCGGATCCGGCAGGACGAGGGCCGCCACGTCGGCTTCGGCATGGCGAAGCTCAAGGAACTGATCACCGACCACGACGTCGACCCACACCTGCTGGACGACACCGTCAACGAGCTCCTCCCGATGGTCAACGGCATCACCGCCAACCCCGAGGACCAGTACATCGAGGACCTCGGCCCCAGGCCCGCCGAACTCCGGACGTTCGCCACGGAGAAACACGTCGAGCGGATGGAGCAGATCAAGGACGCCGCCACCGACGTCCCGGACCTGGCGTCGCTGACCGAACTCGAGGGCGTCGGCGACTGAC
>CAZATR010000022.1:0-22036 GCA_964488035.1 uncultured Natronomonas sp. | reverse complement strand
GGTGGACTCGAAGGGCGAGGCCGGCGAGGCGTCGAGCGACGCGAGACGCCTCGAACGCGAACGGCGACCGACGGGAGCCGTGAGCAGGGTCGACCCCGCCCGGCCGACGGTGAGCCGAACGCAGTGAGGCGAACGCCGGACGACGACCGCACGGAGTCGTCCGGAACAAGCACGCCGACCACAGGGAGGCGCGCACAGCGAGCCGCGGCCGGTCACGCGAGCGGAGCGAGCGTGACGCCGGCAGTCGCAGCCCGCACAGCGAGCCGCGCAGGACCGTCTGCCGGAAGTCGAGCCGGCCGAGGGCTTCGGAGATGCTGGTTGTCGGGAATACGTTTCAGGCTACAGCGACCGAATCAGCCGTGCCAACAATCCCCTCCACCGACCGGATCTAGGCGGCCCGGGGGGAACGTTCAGTTCGCGATACGCGACCGCCATCCGGCACGGCCACCGAAGGTTTCCCGGTTCGTTGCCTCCAGGCCAACACCTGAGCCGGGCGATCGAGAGGAACCACCCGGACACCGGTGTGTCGGCCCGTCCTGCGGGCGAGCGCGCGAACCACGTCCTTCAAGCGGCCGCACCTCCAGGCATCGACAATGAGCGACGAGGACGCGGACGGCCTGGACCGGGCGGAGTTCGGCCACGACCCGGTCGAACATGCCCGGGTCTCGGCCGGGATGACCGTCGCCGAGCTGGCAGACGAGTACGGCCGGGCCGGCATCGGCGCCGCCGACCTCCACGAGGCCATCGACGTGACGGGCGAGATCTTCGCCAGTCCCGACACGACCACCTTCCTCGGGCTGGCCGGCGCGATGGTGCCCGCCGGGATGCGACGGGTCGTGGCCGACCTGATCCGCGAGGGCCACGTCGACGCGCTCGTGACGACCGGGGCGACGCTGACCCACGACGCCATCGAAGCCATCGGCGGCAATCACCACCACGGCCGCGAGACCCACCCGGACCTCGAGGCCCGCGAGTTCGACGAACGGCTCCGCGACGAGGAAGTGGACCGCATCTACAACGTCTACCTCCCCCAGGAGCACTTCGCGCGGTTCGAGGAGCATCTCCGCGCGGAGGTCTTCGACGCGGTCGGCGAGGAGGCCGTCTCGATCGCGGCGTTCACCCGTGAACTGGGTCGTGCGAACGCCACCGTGAACGACCGCGAGGCCGTCGAGGAGGACCCCGGTATCGCCGCGGCTGCGTACGAGCACGACGTCCCGGTCTACGTGCCGGCGATCCAGGACTCGGTGCTCGGGCTGCAGGCGTGGATCCGCTCGCAGGTGAGCGGGTTCTCGTTGGACGCCCTCGAGGACATGTCGCCGCTGAACGACCTGGCGTACGACGCGGACTCGACGGCAGCCATCGTGGTCGGCGGCGGCGTCCCGAAGAACTACGTCCTCCAGACGATGCTCGTGACGCCGGACGCCTACGACTACGCCGTCCAATTGACGATGGACCCGCCACGGACCGGCGGGCTCTCCGGCGCGACGCTCGACGAGGCCCGCTCGTGGGGCAAACTCGAGACGGACGCCCGCAGCGTCTCCGTCTACGCCGACGCCACCATAACGTTCCCGCTCGTGGTCGCCGCGGCGCTGGACCGGGCCGAGTGAGGGCCGATCCGCGGTTCACCGGTCTTCCCAACCGAGCGGTAGGCGTCGCTGCCGGAGCCGTTCGACGGACTCGCCGGAAAACCGCGGCCCGGCCCCGCGGCCCTATATCGAGGTGGTGTCGGTGCTGCCGCACTCCGGACACTGCGTCAGTTCCCCGAGCGGCGGATGTTCGACGGTCTCCCACTCGTCGCCGCCGGTCGGTGCCTCGAAGCCGCACGTCAGACACCGGTGTGTGGTTCGGACTGACATGGTACTAGCTCTGTCGCCGGAGCACTTAATCCTACCTCGCAGCCGGATCGGCGACCCGCCTGATGGTATTGACAGCCGGGCCGCCTCCGCTACTCCGCGTCCCGCGGGTCCCGCCGGCGCCCGGTTCCGGCCGTTCGCGATGCTGTGGCCGCCTCCCGGACCACCGTCGCGCCGTGGCCCGCGCGACGTCGGCCGTGCCGTCGGTTCTGTCGCCGTCGGCCACGACGACCTCGTACGGTCGGTCGCAGGGCGTCGAGGCGCGACAGCGTCGCATCGAGGTACGCCGCCTCGTCACGGACGGAGACGACGAAGCTCGCCACGGGGGCCGACATCGCCGGAGCGTGTCCGTCGGTCGGTATAAAAGGCGCGGTGGGTCGGACGCCCGCGGCCCCTCCACGCGGCGGCCGTCGACAACCAGTATCCCTATGCCCGTCCGGACTGACCCATCGGCCACGATGACGGACGCCCAGGCACTGTTCGAGGACCTCCAGGAGGAACTGCAAGACACCGGCCGGACGCTCGGCGACCTGCTCCAGCAGGCCGTCGAGGACCCATCGTCGGCGCCGGACGTCGCCGTCGATCTGCTCGAGGAGGCCGCCGAGACCGGCCAGTCGGTCGGCGAACTCCTCCAGGACGCCATCGAGAACAGCGACGAGGTGTTCGGGGACGTCACCGACGGCGACCTGTTCGTCGACTTCGGCGACGAGGACCTCCAGCTCGATTTCTCCGACGACGTCCTCTTCGTCGACCCCACTGACGAGGAGTTCGAGGATCTGCTCCGCAGCCTCGACGTGTTCGGGATCGGCGAGGGCCTCGGGTTCATCCCGGCGGCAGACGACGCCGAGGAGTAGGCCGAGGCACCGGTCGCCGCCGGGACGGCAGGACGGAACGCACTTCTTCGCGGGCCGAGAAGGACCGGGCGGCCGATGACGAATCGTTGGGCCGAGCCGGCGTAGGCAGCCGGTGGTGACGAGCCCTATGAGTGCAGAGGCCACCATTTTTGACGGTAGCAGGCGTCTCTGAGGGCATCCGGTTGTGGCCACGGTAGACATAGACCCTCGGTCAGGTCCTCGGCGGGCAGGCAGACTCGGATTTAAGAACGTTGCCGAGCAATCGTACACCATGGCCGCCGAAATTTCCGACCGGGTTCGAGAAATCTCGGAGGTTCGCGGCCTTCCCGAATTCGAGGTGTTCGAACGGGTGCTCGAACGGGGTCTCGAAGACCTGTGGGAGGACCTCGTTCTCGCGCAGTACCTCGACGGCGAACTCGACCGCGAGAAAGCGGTCGAACGCGTGGGTCGAACGAAAGTCGAACGGACAGATCAGGGACGGGAGATCGTCGAAGAGGACGTTGATTGGGGCCTCAACGCGTGACACGGTCAAGAGATTCTGCTCGCCAGGGTTTAGGTCCGGAAAGCTGTACTGACTCCTAGATGGATTCCCCTCTGGCTCGGTCCTTCGGCCGGGTGACTGCGCCCGAACTCGCGGTGTTCGTCTCCGGGGTGGTGAGTATGGGGTTGGAGATCCTCGCCGGCCGCATGGTCGCCCCCCAGTTCGGTAGCAGTATCTACACCTGGGGGAGCATCATCGGCGTGTTTCTCGCGGCGTTGAGCCTCGGCTACCACCAGGGCGGCAAGCGAGCCGCAGACCAGGCGAGCGTCGACCGACTGACGTGGCTGTTGCTCGGGACGGCCGCTTACGTCGCAGTGTTGATCTTCGCCGGCGATCTGCTATTGGCAGCGGGGTCGGTGTTCCCGCTACCGAGTCGGTTCGCCTCGCTGCCCGCCATCACGCTCCTGTTCGGCCCGCCGACGTACCTGCTCGGCTTCGTCAGCCCGTATGCAGCCGAACTGTCGAACACCGACGACGTCGGTGAGGCGTCGGGCCGCGTGTACGCCCTCGGAACGGTCGGCAGCATCCTCGGCGCCTTCGGCACGACGTTCCTTCTCATTCCGACGTTCGGTATCGAAATGATCGGCTTCCTCTTCGGGCTGTTGCTCGTTGGGACGGCGACATCAATCGTGCTTCCGTCGATGAACCGCAAACCGCTGTTTGCCGTCGTCGGCGTCACGGTACTGCTCGTCGCGGCCGCCGGTAGCGGCGCTTTCGGCGTCTCCACGGGCGGGCGAGTCGTCTACCAGACCCAGACGCCGTACCAGGAACTCGAAGTCGCCGACCTCGGCGACACGCGGACACTGTACCTCGACGGCCAACGCCACAGCGCGATGGACCTGAGCGAACCGAACCGCCACGTCTTCGAGTACACTCGCTACTTCCACATGCCGTACCTGTTCGCCGAGGATCCCGACGAGATAGACCGAGTGTTGTTTATCGGCGGTGGCGGATTCACCGGACCCAAGCGGTTCGTAGCCGAGTACAACGCCACCGTCGATGTGGTCGAGATCGACCCCGAAGTCATCGATGTCGCCGAGGAATACTTCCGCGTCCAGGAGTCCGAGCAGCTCAATATCCACAATGCCGACGGCCGACAGTTCCTGCGAAACACGGACACCACCTACGATGTCATCGTGTTGGATGCCTACAAGAAGGATAAGGTGCCGTTCCAGCTGACGACCGTCGAGTTCATGCAGTTGGCGAACGACCGCCTCTCCGAGGACGGCATCCTCTTTGCGAACCTCATCTCGGCACCGAACGGCCCCGCTTCGGAGTTCTACCGCGCCCAGTACCGGACGATTGAGCAGGTGTTCCCGCAAGTGTACGGGTTCCCGACCGCCGGTGGAGGCGTCGTCCAGAACGTCGAACTCGTTGCAACGAAGAATCCGGAGGTGGTAACGGAGTCGGAGCTCCGAGCACGGAACCGTGTTCGCGACATCGGCATCGATCTCGGTAGCGAGATCGGGAACTACCGCAACGACGAACCGACTGGAGACGTGCCGGTCCTCCGGGACGACCGTGCGCCGGTCGACAGCCTGCTCGACCCGATGGTCGGCCAGCGGTACGTCATCAAGCAGTCACCGCCGGAGAACGAAACGGTTGAGAGCAAGCCGTCACTTCGATCGACCCCCGATCCGACAGCGCCGGCCTCGTAGACGGTAATCGCGCCGTTCTCGGGGGTACGGACGATTCCGGTCGCTCCTCGAACACTCGGCGTTTTTCGTCGTGGTCGATGGCGAAATGACGGGGCTCGATGGAACCGCTAGACGCATTCGCTATGGATAGATTGCGTGTCGTGAGTGCAGAGGCCACCATTTTTGACGGTAGACGGTGTCTCTACGGCCATCCGATAGTGGGTGAGAACGGGTCGACCCCGACGGCCACGCCGACCCCTGGTGAGAACGGGTCGACCCCGACGGCCACGCCCATTATCAACACCTCAGGGGAATCGAGCGAGAACTCGAACGGAGTCGCCGGACCGGGGTCGTTCCTCGCGGCGGCGCTCGAGCGACTCCTCGCGGCTAGCTCGCAGTTCGTGTGACGCGGCGTTCGGCACCGTCTTCGGTGCCGAACCCGACCCCGTAAGAGAGCGAGACCGGTCGACTACCATCCGCTGAGTGGCGAGGCCACATGCTCGATACTTCGACGAACCCCTTCCCGTCGGTCCGGAACGAACGGGCGGCCCCCACCGTCCGTGTGACGACCCGGCGCACGCCCGGGCACGGTCGATACCGCGCTTGGCCCTACCTGGACCGATGCGACGCCGGCGATCCCACCGCACGGCGACCTCGGCGAGATACGCGAGCGGGTGCAGTCGGACCCGCCGAGGCCGACTACATCGACGACGCGTCCACGCGGCCGGAGCGAGTCGCCCTCAAGGACCGGCTCCTGGCGACGTTCTCCGTCGAATACGCCGCCGAGCAGGGCCTCCGGGAGCTCGCCCGGACGGCACACGCGACCGCCGGGAGGAGTTCGATCGCCGCTCGGCCGAGGCGAGCCCGGAGGCGTTCTTCGAGGCGCTGGCCGCCGAGGAGCCGCCCGTCGCCTACGGCGCCGCAGACACCGACCGGCCGCTCGAGTACGACGCCGTCGAGACGCTGTTCGTCGCCGCCGACCTCCACCCGGCGCGGATTCGCACGCTCGAGGAACGGGCCGAGGAGACGGCGCGACCGTCCGCGTGGTCCCGCCCGCGGTGGAGCGCTCCGGGCGGTTCCGGGAGGCGTTCGGGGGCGTGGGCGCCATCCTGCGGTTCTCGATCGACTGACCGACCGTTCCCGCCGGTCCATCCGGTCACCCCTGGCCCTGGACGATCAGGTCCCCGAACGCACGCGCCACGCGGTCCTCGGTCGCGGCCGTCGACCCGGAGTTGTCGACGACGACGTGGTCGAGCTCGACGGGGTCGAACCGGTCGCGGAACTCGAGGTGGACGTCCAGGTCGGCGTCGCTCACCCCGTCGCGGGCCTGGATGCGGCGCTCGAGGACGGCCTCGTCGCACTCGACGCGGACGAGCCGGAACCGGGCGCCGACCTGGGTCGCGAGGTCGCGGGCCTGGACCCGTCGCTCGCCGGTCTTGAACGTCGCATCGAGCACGACGGACTCGCCGACGTCGAGGTGGTCGAAGGCCCGCGTGAGGAGTTCGTCGTAGACGGTGACCGTTTCCTCGGCGGTGTAGGCCGGGTCGGCGAACAGCTCCTTGCGGATGACGTCCGTTCGCAGCACCGTGGCGCCCACCCGGTCGGCGATGGCGCGGGCGACGGTCGACTTGCCGACGCCGGGCAGCCCACAGACGACGGCCAGGACGGGCGGTAGCGGCGCCTCCTCAGCCATCCGGGGTCCCTCCGATCGGGCGACGGCGGTGCGGCGGCATCCACGTGTGGACTGCGCGGTGTGACGGATGAACGTTTCCGTCCGCCGGCGTGACGCAACGCTTTTTCCACCCCGTCCCGTCGGGCCGGCCATGGATCGGTTCATCGTCGAGGACGAGAAACAGCTCTCGCCCGTGGTCGTCGTCACGACCGTCGTGCTGATGCTCGCCTTCGTGCTGGGGTTCGCCGTCACCGCCGTCGGGACGTTCCTGTAGGAGGACGCGGAATCGACGGGCGGTGCCGTCGTTGCCGAGTCCGTTCTCCGTGGTCGGCGAGCCGGGCGGCGACGCTTTCCGGCGGCCGAGTCGTCCCGCTACCGGTACAGTGAGAGGTAGATCATCACGAACCCGACGATGAACGGGACGGTCTCGACGATCTGGAGCAGATAGAGGGTACGGCCGAGCTCGCCGCCGACGGCCACCTGGGTGGTGAGGTTCGTCACGGCGATCCCCATGCTGATGAACGCGAAGCCGATGAAGGCGTACTGGAGCCGCTCGCTCCCCCGTTTCGAGTACGCCTGGAAGCTGATGAGCGTCAGGCCCAGCGAGAGTCCGAAGAGGACGAGCCGCATGAGGATGAGCACGCCCTGGAGGACCGTGACCATACCCCGGCCACCCCGCCGGAGGTATTAAAACTACGTGACGGCGGCTATTCGGCGCTGAGGTCGTCCCACAGCTGGGTGAACCGGTCCGGGAGGTTCTCCTTGCGGTAGATGCGGACCTTGTACTCCTCGTCCTCGAGCTGGATGACGGTGCTGTCGAAGTTGCACTCGTAGATGTTGTAGTGGTTGCCGTCCTCGGCGACCGTGGTGCGTTCGGTCACGAGGTCGTGTTCCTCGAGGATCTCGAGGCGCCGGTAGATGGTCGGCAGCGAGAGGTCACACTCCTCGCTCAGTTCCTTGGCCGACCGCGGTTCCCGGCTGATGGCGGCAAGCACCGTCCGGGCGTGCTGGTCGCCGATGGTGTCGAGGATGTCCTCGATGCTCCTGTCGTCGTCCACGCCCCTACTGGAACGCGGCGACACAAAAGCGTTTGCGGCCACGCGGCCCCTCCGAACGGCCCGGGGACCCGTTTCAAGTAGGTGGGGGTGCCAGGCGTCTCCATGTACGAATCGGTGCTGTTGCCGACGGACGGCAGTGACGGGGCGGCGGAGGCCCTGGAGCACGCGATCGGTGCCGCGGCGGCGTACGACGCGGCACTCCACGTGGTCTCGGTCGTGGACCACCGCGTGGTGCTGGCGGCCGAGACCGACGAGAAGGAGACGGTCCGTGCGGAGTTGACCGAGGAGGCGGCCGACGCCGTCAAGGAGCTCGCCGACCGCGCCCGGTCGGCCGGCATCGAGCCGACGACGGCGACGCCGGAGGGCGTGCCCCACCGCGAGATACTCGCCTACGCCGACCGTGGGGGCATCGATCTGCTCGTGCTCGGCACGCACGGGCGGACGGGTCGGGAGAAGCGGCTCAATCTGGGGAGCACGACGGAACGGGTCGTGAAGGCGGCCGACCGGCCGCTTCTCGTTGTGGATATCGGGACGCCGGAGTAGCCGTCGTCGGAAACGTGGTCGCGTTCCGAGCGGGTCACGGAGCCGGCCGGTCGGACCCACCGGCGGTCACTCGTCGTCGATCTGGATGAAGTACCGGTCGGAGGTTCCATCCGTGTATCTGACCGAGTAGACGATCACGTCGGCGCGGTCCGGTCTGAACGACCCGCCGTCGCTCTCGAAGAACTCGAACCGGTGGGTCGTCTCCACGTAGCGGGCCAGGTCCGCGTCGAACGTGCCGCCCGGGTTCGTGTAGGGGCCGCCGACGGCGAGACGGGTGCTGCCGCTCACTTCGTACGCGGCGGGAATCAGCCTGCTGTTCCCCTGGCTGATGGTGTTGCTCATGTAGGCGTTCATCCGCACGACGGCGATGGTCTTCGTCCCCGAGGCGGTGTTGTTGAACGTGACGTCGACGTAGTACGGGCCGTTGCCCTGTCCGACGAGGTCGCTCGCGACGAACAGGACCGACGCGTCGTCGTTCGGGTTGAACTCACCGCCTCCGCCGCCGTTCCCGCCGTCACCGACCGCGAGCGCGTCGAACTCGACGGTGCCGCGCTCGGTCTGGCGGCCGTCGGTGTCGACGGCGACGTCGGCGGTGGCGGTCACGTCGACGGTCGCGGCGGTCGGGCCGACGACGGCGACGCTGGCGCGGCCGTCCTCGTCGGTCGTGACGGTGACGGTCGTCCCCGTCTCGCCCTCCGGGGTGCGGAGCGTCGCGTCGGTCGCGGTGAACACGACGGGTTCGCCCGGGACCGGCGCGTTGAATCGGTCGCGGAGTTCGACGGTGACGGGGCCGCCGGCTCCCGTGATGAGCGGGAGGCGGTCGGCGGTCGTCAGATAGTGGGGGTCCTCGTCGGTCGATCCGGGACCTACGCCGACCTTCGCGAGACGGATGTCGTACACGATGGGGTCGCCGGTGTCGTCCGCGTACGCGAGGACGACCGCGACGGTGTCGGCGTCGACCTGGGTCACGTCCTCGACGTCGGGTTCGTCGGCCAGCATCTCGCTCCACCGGTCGGCTGACAGTCCGGTGGTGAGTTCGATCGTCACCGGATCGGTCGGGCTCTGGCCGCGGACGCTGACCGTCCGCGACGGGCCGGACACCGGGGAGGTCTCGATGGTGACGGCGCCGGGTGCGGACCCGGAGCGACCGCCGTCGAGTGACGTCAACGAGATGCGGCGGTCGGCGACCAGGCCGTCGCTGGTGTAGACGCGGGTGCCTTCCTCGTACTCGTTGTACAGCGTCCAGCCCTCGTACCGGGTCACGGGGGCGTTCCGGTACTCGTTGTACCCCGGCGTGTAGACGAGCGCGTTCGTCTCGAAGGTCCGGTCGTCGCCGGTCAGGTAGTCCCGGGTCTCGGCGTTCGTCGCGTTCGCGTTCCGGACAACGAACGTCCCCGGGTCGGTCTCGATGGCACCGGACGGCGACGGGGGGTTGAGGAACGGGAACCTGGACGTGTAGCGGAACCCGGCCTCGACGCTACTTGTGCCCGGCGTGCCGAGCGTGGCGGCGCGGTCGACGGCCCCGCCGAGGTCCTGGAAGTCGCCGAGGACCCGCTGGTTGTGTTCGTATTCGGCCTGCTGGTTGGCGACCGGGATGGCGGTCACCTGGATGACCGCGAGCAGCAGGAGCACCAGGGCGAAGATGAGGACGGCGCCGATCACCTCCGAGACGGCACGGCTGTCGCGGGCGATTCCGTTCGTGGGAGTAGGAGTGGGTATCATGTCAGATCATGGTGAAAGTCGCGACCGTGAGGACGACGAGCCCGATGGCGTACTTGAGGCCGGCGACGGTGTCGTTGACGGCGAGTTTCGCGGCCAACAGTCCCGTCCCGGCGGCCATGATGAGCGCGGAGTGGAGGAACACCATCCGGTAGGTCTCCAGGGGCACGTCGACGAACGAGACGGGGGCGCCGAGGTCGCCGGACCCGGAGGCAGGCTGGACGGCGCCGATCGGTCGGAGGAAGCTGGCTTCCAGGACGAGGATGACCAGGAGGTACACGAGGAACCCGATGATGACGACGGCGATGTAGGCCGACAGTTCGCGGCTGCGGGCGCGCTCGAGCCGGTGGCGGTTGCGGGTGTCCTCGGCGGCGATGGCGAGCACCTGCGTGAGGTCCCCGCTCGAGCGGATGCCGTCGGCCAGCAGCTTCATCGTACGGGACAGCTGTGGCACCCGGAGGCGTGCGCCGAAGTCCAAAAGCGCCGCGCGAGTGTCGTGGTTCCACTCGATATCGTTGCGGACCGTCCGCAGCTCCTCGGCGAGGGGGCCGGTCGACCAGCGGGACACGAGCGCGAACGCCTCCTGGAGCGGGATCCCCATCCGGTTGGCCGACGAGAGGATGTTGAGGGTGTTGGGGAAGCGGCGCGCGATCTCGTTCTCGCGGCGGCGGCGGACCTCGTGGGCGACCGACCACGGGGCGAGGGCCACGAGGAGCGGCGCGACGACGAGCCCGGTCGTGGTGGCGATCGGTCGGGCGCGCATCGCCGGCATGGTCGGCGTGACCACACCAGCGGCGACGAGGACGACCGCCAGCAGGACGGCCGCCGGGACCGAGGCCACGAGCGAGAGGCTCGGACGGGTCCGGACGGCCGCGAACGGGTCCGCGAGCAGGCCACGGAGGTCGAGGCGGCGCTGCCGGGCTCCGTAGGCCTCGAAGCGGTCGTCGGTCCCGTCGGGGTCGGGTCGCTCGAGGCGGGACCGCGTCATCGTGCTGGCGCTCTGTTCGAACGGCTTGTTCAGCACGTCGAGCAGTGCCAGGAACGCGACGGTCGCTGCCGGGATCGCGACGTAGACGATGACCGTGATGGGACCGATGGTGTTGCCGCCGATGAGGCTTATCACGACGAGCGTCACGATGAGGAACAGCGGCGCGGCGACGAAGGCGACGACGAATATCTCCGCCATCACCGCGAGCGTCTCGAGGAACTCCTCCTGTTCGTCCTCGGCGTCCCGGAGGTAGCTCTCGGAGGCCTCACCGAGGAACGTGGTGACGTCACCGCCGGCGTCGAGGACGCTGATGAGGTCGTCGAGGAACTGCTCGAAGTGGTCGCTCGGCGTCAGGTTGCGGGCGTTCCGCAGGGCGGCGTACAGGTCGGTACCGAACAGATCCAGGTCGCTGACGATGAAGGCGAACTCGTTTGCGACCTCGTCGTAGGTGTCCGTCGATTCGGCCAGCGATTCCATCACTTCGGCGAGGTCCATCCCGCCGTAACTCAACGCGTACATGTACACGATGGCGTGCGGGAGCACGACGTTGATGTTCCGTCGTCGTGAGGCGATCACCGTCGCGGGGTAGTAGTACCGGGCGTACCAGGTCGAGACGGCGAACCCGGCGCCGACGGTCGGGGCGAGCACGCCGGCAGCGAACGCCACCCGGTGGCGACCGACGAACAGGGCCAGGTCGCCGCCGACGCCGGTCCGGAGGCCCACGAGGACACCGGTGGCGGCGAGGAGCCAGGTCAACGCGAGGCCCAGGATGGCTCCGAGCACCCCGGCCAGCAGGGCGTAGCGGACGCTCGCCGCGAGGTACTCGTCGTAGGTGAGCGGGATCCGGGCCTGCGTCAGCCACCGCTGTAATTCGGGGAACCGGTCGGGGCGGAGCTTGAAGAACGTCCGGACCCGACCGTACTCCTCGTACATCCGCCGCCGCTCGTCGGCGTCGACCTCGCGGCGCTCCTGGGGCAGGGAGACGCCGTACTCGACCGGGGCGGTCGTCCCCGACGGATCGCTCATCGGTCGCTCCGGTCGTCCATCTCCGCGGACTCGCCCGTACGGGGCTCGCCGTCGGTGCCGTCGAACGTCGCTGTCTCGACGTCGGCCCCCTCGGAGTCGTGGCCGTCGGTGGCTGTGGCGGCGTCGATCGCCCCGGCGACGTCAGGACTCCCGGCCGAGGCGACGACCTTCTGCCAGGTACTGGCGTCCAGGTCGACCGTCTCGGGGTCGGCGACGGCGGTGACGTGCTCGGCGGGGTCGAACGTGCCGGTCTCGATCCGGTCCCTGACGAACTCGTCGTCCTTCTGGAAGGTGTGGATCGCGGCAGCGACGTGCTCGTAGGCGTAGATCTCGTTGTCGATGAGGTACTGGAGCAGGTCCCGACGGGCCTGCAGTTCCGCCTCGAGTTCGTCGTCGGTCCAGCCGCGGTCGTCGGCGATGCCGGTGAGGACGTGGGAGTCGCCGACCTGCTCGTGGACGTCGGATCGGGGGTCCCACTCGAAGACGTCGTTCGTGGCGATCCGGTCGACGTCGGTGGGGTCGATGGCGAGTTCCGACACCTCGACATTCCGCCGGACGCGGCGGTCGTCGACGAACGTCTGCCGCTGGACGTTCACGACGTCGAGGTCCTGCAGCATCTGCGTGGGGATGGACAGCGGCGGGTTCTGCAGCCGGCTGAGCACCGTCTCGACGCTGTCGGCGTGGATGGTCGTGTAGGCGGTGTGACCGGTTCCCATCGCCTGGAAGAACGTCAGCGCGACGTTCTGCTCGGTCCGGATCTCGCCGACGAGCAGGTACTCGGGCCGCTGCCGGAGCGCGGACTGCAGGAGGTTGTAAATCGAGACCTCGCCGCGGCCCTCGCCGCTGGCCGACGAGCGCGTGACGCTCTGGATCCAGTTGTCGTGCGGGAGGTCGATCTCCCGGGTGTCCTCGATGGAGACGACCTTCGAGGTCGGCGGGATGAAGAAGGAGACGGCGTTGAGACTCGTCGTCTTCCCCGACCCCGTCCCGCCCGCGAACAACAGCGAGCGGTTGTTCTCGATGACGAGCCAGAAGTACGCCATCTGGTCGACCGAGAACGTGTTCCAGTTGATGAGGTCGACCGGGGTGTACGGGATGTCGGCGAACTTCCGGATCGTGAAGTTCGACCCGCGGGTCGAGACCTCGCCGCCGAGCGTCAGCTGGATCCGCGAGCCGTCGGGCAGCGAGGCGTCGACCAGGGGGCTGCTGACGGAGATTTGCTTGCCGGCGCGCTGTGCGAGCCGGACGGTCATCGAGTTGAGCCGCCGGCGGTCGAAGGCGACGTTCGTCCGGAGGTCCCGGTACTCTCGGTGGTAGACGTACACCGGGACGTCGCTGCCGTCACAGGAGACGTCCTCGATGTTCCGGTCCCGCATCATGGGGTCGATGGCACCGTACTCCAGGAAGTCCCGGAGGAGGTAGTAGAGGGTCTTCTGGAGGGTCCCGTCGTCGACCGTCGCCGCGTGGTCGGCCATCAGCTCGATGGCGCGCTCGCTGAACACCGCTTCGCGGTCGTCCTCCGGCTCGAGGTCGAGATACACGAGGCTGTTCCGCAGGACGGTCGTGAGGTCCTCGCGGACGTACCGTTCGAACTCGTCCATCGTCGGTTCGACCACGCGGTACCGGTACTCCTTGGCGTCCTCGTCCCGGTGGACGACCACGAAGGCGAACGGCTCGTTCACCCAGTGCCAGCTCTCGACTTCGAGGCCCTCGAGGGTCGCGACGTCGAACCAGCTCTCGTCGACGAACTCCTCGGTCGGCGGCGCGAAGTGACGGGCGCCGCCCGCGAAGTACGCCTTCACGTCGTCGAGGACCGCCCCCGTCCGGAACGGCCGGTCGGCGGTCCCGTCCGACCCGGCGGGCCGGTGCTGACGCTCACTCATCGATCCCGGCCCCCGGCCGTCTGCACTGCGTACAGAACATGGAGATATAAAAGACTCGAACTATCTTGAACCTATAGGTATGGCAGATAGAGACACTCATACCGGAGAAATCGTCGTATCCGGATGGGTCTCACATAAATAGTATCTGGAATCCGTTATTTCGTACGGATAGTGTATGGAATCCGCTATTCCACACCGTTCGACAGGGTCCCGATCCCCTCGTACCGGATCTCGACGTCGTCGCCGCGCTCCAGCAGCCCGGGGTTCGCCGGGCTGCCGAACGAGACGACGTCACCCGGTTTGAACGTGAACCGCTCGGAGAGAAACGAGATCACCGTCCGGGGCTCTATGAACATGTTCCCGGTGTTGTCGTGTTGGCGGCGCTCGCCGTTGATGTGGGTCTCCATCTCCAGGCCGACCGGGTCGACGTCCGTGGCGATGACGGGTCCCAGGGGGCCGGAGGCGTCGAAGGCCTTCCGGGCCGTCCGCCGCTCCTGGTCCAGGCAGTCGAGGTCGTTGAGGATGGTGTACCCACGAACCACGTCGTCGACCTCGGATTCGGCGACGTGTTTGCACTCGGCGTCGATCACGGCGGCGAGTTCCCCGGCGTAGGTCAGTTCCGAGGCGAAGCCGGGGTAGGGGATGGGCGTCCCCGGCGGGTGCAGCGACACCGGCGGCTTGATGAAGAAGTCCGGCTCCTCGGGCACCTCGTAGTCCATCTGTTCGACCTTCTCGCCGAAGTTCCGGCCGACGCAGTAGAACACCGATGGCTCGCAGGGCGCCCTGAGGTCGTACTCGTCCGGTTCGTAGCGGCCGCCGTCGGTCATGACCGCGCCGTCATCGAGATACTCGCCCTCCAGGACGCCGTCTGCGGTTTCGATCCGCGCCAGTTTCATGGCCGGGCGGGCGAGCGCCGCCGCCTTACGTGTTGTTATCGACGCCCGCAGCCAGCCGTTCGGCGTCCTCGACGGCGACGACCACGAACCGGTCGTCGGCCTCCCGGACCGGTGCCGCACTCACCCGAAGCCGGTAGGTGCCGTCGGGCAGCGACGCCACGCATTCGGCGCTCTCGACCGACCGCGGTGCGTGGGAGACGACCTCCCAGAGGTGGTCGCCGGCGGCGAAGTCGTCGCCCCGCTCGTCCCGGAACGTGACCGACGACTCCGCCGGTCGGTGGCCCTGGAGGGTCGATCGGTCCGTCCCGAACACCTCGGTGGCGCGATCGTTGACCCGCCGGATGTGGCCGTCCTCGTCCAGCAACAGCAGCGGGCTCGGTGCCACCTCGAACACGCGCTGGGTGAGGTCGCGCTCGCGGCGGAGCTGGCCCTGCGTCCGCTTTCTGTCGGTGACGTCCTGTGCGTTGAGGATGACCCCCTCGATGGCCGGGTTCTCGAGGTGGTTCGTCCCGCGGACCTCCACGTGCCGCCAGTCCCCGTCGCGCTCCCGGAACCGGAGCTCGACCGAAAGCGAGCGCCCGGGCTCCTCGAGGACGCGGCCGAATGCCCGTTCTGCGCGTTCCCGGTCGTCCTCGTGGACGTACTCGAAGGCGACCTCACCGCGTAGCTGGTTGGGCGGAAACCCGGTGACGTCCTCGACGGACGGACTGAGGAACTGGAAGCGGCCGGCTCCGTCGAGCACACCGGTGACCGTCGGGGAGTACTCCAACAGCGCGTGGAGCCGGCTCCGCTCGCGCTCGATGGCTGCCCGGGCCCGCTGTCGGGCCTGCTTGGCCTGTGCCGACGCGCGGCGGGCGTCGACCACGTTCTCGATCCGGTGGGCGAGACGGACGAACCGTTCGGGGCCCCCGGTTTTCGCGAGGTAGTCCGTGACGCCGAGCGAGATGGCCTCGCTGGCGACGTTCTCGTCACCCTTCCCCGTGTAGAGGATGAACGGGAGCTCCTCCGTGCTGACCCTGACCCGTCGGAGCAGCTCCAGGCCGTCCATCTCCGGCATCGCGTAGTCGGCGACGACGCAGTCGACCTCGTCGATCCGGTCCGGGACGGTCCTCGGGTCCGTCGTCGTCTCGACCTCGATCCTGTCGCTTTCCTCCTCGAGCCCCTCGGCGGTGAGTTCACAGAGCTCCCCGTAGTCATCGACGTAGACGACCGAGATCGCCTCCTGGCGGGCCCCCGCGTCCGGCGGACTCGGCTTCATCGACATGCGTTCTCATTACACCGATTGTAACATATAAAGGTCTTTTCGTGGTTCGGGTTCTCGAAACCCACACATCACGTGGTGTTCGCCCGTGAGACGGCCGGATCGCCGACCGGGTACGCGACCGACACCGCACCGGGAACGACGGTCACCCGAGCCGACTCGATCGACGTTTCGACCGGCGTGCCGTCGATCTCTACCGGAACGCCGTCGGTGGATTCTATGGTCACGGTCTCCCCGGACCGATAGTGAACCGAGGGGTGGTCCACCAGGCGGCCCGACCGCGCCAGCCGCAGGAGTCGGGCGGCGCCGCCGAGGCCGGTCGGCTCGACGACCAGTGCGTGCAGGCGGCCGTCGCCCGGCCGGGAGTTCGGCAGCAGCTCGAACGCGTTGCCGCGGTACCGTCCGCCGCCGACGGCCACCAGCCGGGCACCGCCGTCGAACGACGGCTCGCCGTCGACGGCGACCGCGACCTGGGCCGGGTCGTCGAGGACCGCCGCACGCACCGTCGCGAGCAGGTACGCCACCGGGCCAGGGAGCCGTCGGAGCCGGTCGGCGGTCTCGATGGCACTCCGGAACAGGCCCGCCGTAAAGCCCAGGACGAAGTACCGGTCGTCGATCGGCGGCGTGCTCTCGATCCGCCCGACGTCGAGGGGACGGGTCTCGAGGCCGTCGGCGAGCTCGCCGGCGAGATCCCGCCAGTCGGCGTCGCCGTTGAGGTGCCGGTAGGTCGAGTTCCCGCGGCCGGCCGGTACGACGAACACCGGCGTCTCGAGGTCGGCCTCGATCAGTGCCGCGACGACCTCCCGGAGCGTTCCGTCGCCGCCCACGACGACGAGGAGGTCGGCCCACCGGGCCTGCTCGATGGCCGCGATGGGGACGTCCCCCGAACCGGTCGTGATCCGGGCGTCGACCGCGGCGTCGGGAAACCGCGTCGAGAGCTCGGCGAAGCGTGACGCGGCGTCGCCACGGCCCGCCTTGGGATTGACGACGGCGCCGACGCGGTCCGGCCTCACGGCTCGGCTCCCGACCCGGTCAGGCCAGCGAGCGACACCGACTCCCGATCCGCGAGCGACAGCAGCTCGTCGGTCCGACGCCGGGCGGCGGATTCGCGCAACCCCGCCGCGTGGAGCCCGGTCCAGCACTTCCGGCGCGCGACTGCGCGGATCTCCGAGAACGGCTTCCCGGCGAAACCGGCGGGATGCTCGACCGTCGCGGCGACGGTGCGGCCACCGGTCGTCGTGACCTCCACGCGTGCACCCATGCGTTTGTTCGCCCCGGCGAGATCCGTCGGGAGCGGCCGTTTTCGGACGAAGGCAGCCAGCGTCGGGAGGTGTCGAAGCGCCGCCACCGGGCCGACGCTCTTGGCCGCATAGGCGACGACCGGCAGCCCGACGCGGCGCAGCATCGCCCCGACCGGGACCTCCGAGTGCAGCGCCGCGGCGGTGAAGTCGCTGTCGTGGTGGACGACCACCCGTTCGGCAAGCTCCCAGACGTCCGGGTCACGGGTCCGTTCGCCGACCTGGCGCGGCGTGTGTTCGCCGTCGGCCAGCGCCACCGCGACGTTGAAGGGCACCGAGAAGGAGAGGGCGGCGACCGGGCTCCGTGGTCCATCGACGTACCGTGCCGCGCGCTCGTCGACTTCGGTCGTGAACAGCGAGCCGTAGACGTCGACCCGCTCGATCGTCGTGGGGCCCCGGTCGAGCCGGCCCCGGGCCTCGAGGGCGGCCTCGATAGGAGCGGTGACGTAGGCACAGCCCGGGACGGATTTCACCGTCAGCGCGCGGGTGTGCCAGCGGTCGCCGAACCCCTCGAGGAACTCCTCGAGCGGTCGGTCGGCGAAGGCCTCGAGGAAGCCGCCCTCGGCGTCGACGAGGCCGGGGGCGCCGGTGAGGCCGGCGCGGGCGCTGTCGACGGCCGCGAGCCCGCTCTCGATCGGTTCGCTGGCGCTCCAGACCTTCGCGTCGGCACCGAGGAACGGGGGCTCGAGCGGCCACGGCGGCTGCAGCAACGCAGTTCCGAGCGCGTGGGCGAGCGTGCCGGCGTCGTCGTCCTCGAGGACCGCGCGGGCGACCGCCGCGGCGACGGCGTGGACGTACGCGGTCTGCTGGCCGCGGAACGGCCCGATCGCCGCCGCCGAGGCGAGCCGGGCGGCGACCTCGTTGGCCGCGACGTGGGCGAGGAGGACCCGTCGACCGTCCGCGTCGGTCGCCTCCGCGTACGCGAGCGGTACGAAGACGCTGCTGTGGCCGGTGTGGCCGCCGAGAACGGTGTCGTCGAAGTCCAGCGCCATCGAAAGGGCGGCGTTCCCGCGCGCCGCCCCCGCCGGCGACACCGACTCGCCCCCGACGAGGGTCGCGCCCGAACCGTCGTCGCGTCCCGTCACTGCCCCGACGATCGGGGCACCGAGGGGGTGTTCCCGGGTCCAGACCGCGGCGCCGACGGTACTCGCCAGCTGGGCCGCAGCCGCGTCGCGGACCGGCGCGGGGACGTCACCGTAGCTCAGGTCGGTCGCCCAGGCGGCCGCGCGGTCGAGGAACGGGCCCAGCTCCGGCTCACCGCGCGTGAACGGCAGACGGTCGGTGAGGCTCATCAGCCAGCACGACGGCGGCCGCCGGTTTATGCGTTCGCCCGGTCGGGGCCGCCGGGCGGAACACGATCGTGCAGTTGACGTCGGGCCCGAGCGGTAACGGTGGTCCTCCCGGTCCGCGGTCGACACCGAATCGGGGTGCTCGAACAGGCGGACGGATCGCTCCGGCGGCGGTGGTCCGCGCGTCGGCTTCGGCCGGCCGCCGGCCGTCTCTCAGGACATGGACTGGCCTGGTCGCGTTCCCGTACTTGAACGTTGGTGAGGGTAGAACGGGCGGTTCAGTCCCTGATTCTCGTCGCTATAGCGGGTCCGGCTTGGCCTTCGTCTCGACGACGATCGTGTCGGCGGCGAGGTCGCCGAGGCGCTGCCGCCGGTCCGTGACGAACATGGCGACGAGCCCGATGGTGTCGACCGGCCGGAGGAGGGTCCGGATCACCGACTCCCTGTAGGAGATCGGGCCGTCGTTCTCGGAGATGACCACGACGTCCATCGCCGTCTTGCCGAGGGTCTGTCCGTACGTCGCCTCCAGGTGGATGAAGTAGGCGACGGCGGCGAGGACGCTGAGCCCCATCGAGAGGAACCCGAGCGGTTCCCAGACCAGGAAGGCGACGTTGGTCGCCAGGCCGAGGACGACGGCGAGTGCGACGACGTCGATGACGAACGCCACGATTCGCTTGTTCAGGATGTCCCGTTCGGTTCCGAGGTTCGGGGTGGGCCGTTCGAACGTTCCCATATCCGACCCTGGGCCACGGATCCCATAAACCTACGTCAGACCACCGTATGACGCCGGTGCGGCCGGTTCGCGCACTCGCCGATCCGGTTCTTCAACCGTGTTGTTCGGACAGGCGACCGACGAGGCGGCGGGGATGGCTGACGTCCGGGATCGCCGCGTTTGGACCGCTCCTGTCCCGGCGAGTCGGGCACGGAAGTTTCAGGACCCCGCGCGTCCGAGGTGGTCGCGAACGCACCGGGACCGAGTCATGAACCGCAACCGCTTCCCGACGCTCCCGAGTTCGACGGCCGACTGGCGCAGCATGGCCCGGACCGTCCGGCTCGTGCTGTCGATCCCAGCGTTCGCGGCGATCGCCCTCTGTGCGGCGTTTTTCGGACTCTCGCTGTTCGTCGTCTCGCTGAACCTCGAGGTGGTCGAGCTCGCGCTCACGGGCACGCTCCCGACGAGCGTTCGGCTACGGACTCTCGCATCCCTCTATCCGGTCGTCGGCACCGGCGTCGGGTCACTCGAGGGGGCGCTTCTCCTGTGCGTCGCGGCGCTGTTCGGCATCGACGCGGCCCTGGTGACGTACCACCTCAGTGAGCCCGCCGCGTCGGCCTCGAGCGACGGCGGAAGCGCCCTCGCTCCGATCCTCGGCGCGTTCGCCGCCGTGTGGGCGGCCTGCGGGTCGGTGCTCCTGGCCGGCGTCCTGTCGCCGTTCGGCGGCTCCGGCGCCGTGCTGGTGCTCCCGCTCGACGGCCTGGAGATCCTGGTGCTCGCACTGGTCGCGGTCCTGCTGTCCATCCACTGGGTGGCCGAGGGGCTGCGCGGCGGCGTCGTTGCCGGCCGTCCGGTCGATCCATCCGACGGGTAGCACGGCGACGTACCCCTCCCGGATGCGGTCCACCGCGTCGATTCGGCGTCCCCCATCGCCACACCGGACGAGCGAGCGTGGAAGCGAGCACCGGCCCCATGCCGTCGACCCACCGGTTGTTTAAGCAGGAAGCCGACGAACCCTGCGTCGTGGTCGGCGAATCGACGCCCCGGTTTGCCATCCCCGAGCGGCCGCGACGCCGGTACCCCCGCCGCGGCGGCGTCGAGTACGAGGGCGAGACGGTGTTCGTCCTCGATCCGGACACCGACGCCGGCGACGGTGCCCTCGTCGACCTCCTGGAGACGGTGCTGTCGGAGGACGGCTACCGCTACGGGGACTGGTTCGACCTCCCGATGCCGCTCTACAGCGTCCACGACGACGAGACCGGCGACACCTTCCGGGTGGCCGTCCGGGACGGCACCGTCGAGTTCCACGTGCTCCCGGCGACCGAGTCCCCGGGATTGCGGCGTCTGTTCGAACGCCTGCGGGCCGACTCGGGGTGGGCGTGGTCCGTCGGATGCCGGTCCTCCGGCCGCGTCGGGTGACCGGACGGTCGGACGTGCCGACGGTCCGGATCGCTCCACCGTCGCCGCCAGTCCGTCGTGGCCACGGACGTTTGGACGGTTTTTCTAATTCCTTCAAGGGGGTTGATACGAGAGCAGGACGTACGATGCACGGAGATCTACCGAGACGACGGTTCATGCAGCTCGTCGGCGCCGCGGGCGCCGGTGCTGCGCTGACCGGGGCGGCCGGCGCGTCGGCCCCGACGTCGACCCGCGTCCTGGACGGGGCGTTCGACGAGAGCGGCGTCCAGGAGGTGCTCGTCGTGTTCGACGACGCCGAGCACGCGTCGCGGCTGGAGACGCTCGACCTCCCGGAGACGTACCACGTCTTCGAGCACCTCGACATCGCGTGGACGTTCCTCGACGCCGACCGGCTCCGGACGGTCGCGGATTGGGACTCGGTCCGGCGCGTGAAGAAGGCCGAGGAACTCGACTGGTACAACGACTCGACGTCCCGGCAGTCCATGGCCGTCGACGTCGTCCACAACGAGCTCGGATACGAGGGTGCGGACGCACACTTCGCCGTCATCGACTCCGGGATCAACGGCAGCCACCCTGGCATCCAGGGTCGCGTCGAGGCGAACTACCGCTGGGTCGACGAACCGACGGGGCCCCGTGCGCCGTTCTGGGTCGATGTCGGCCAGGGTGACAGCGACGAGCTGGGCCACGGCATGCACTGTACTGGGATCGCCGCTGGCGACGGTGGCGGCGGTGTGAACGGTGACTACACCGGAATGGCCCCGAAGGCGACGGTCACGAGCTACAGCACCACGGAGTACGTGTACCTCCCGTACGTGGTCGCCGCCTGGGACCACCTGCTCGGCCGGATCCGCACGGAACCGGACTTCAACCCCGACGTGGTCTCGAACTCCTACGGCGTCGCCCGCGGAGATCCCTACAATCCGAACGACCCAGTCAACGTCGCCTCCTGGAAGGTGTTCCAGGAGGGTGTCCTCCCCGTCTTCGCGTACGGGAACGACGGGAGCGGCGGCGACGGCGACGAGGGCACCGGGAATCGGTTCGCGAAGGCACCGCACGTCCTCGGCGTCGCTGCGGCACAGAAGACGATCGACCCCGAGGACAACGCCAACAACCGACCTATCACCGGCTTCTCCTCCCGTGGTGTGAGCGGTCTCGAGGATACGTTCTACGACCGCGAGACGTTGATCGGCAACCTCGAGGAGTTCTTCGCCATCCGGAACGGCACGACGCGACCCGTCAGGGAACGGACCTTCACCGGCTCCGTCGGCCCCGCAGCCAACACGGGACCCGTAACCGGGTTGGTCGGCGAATCGGTCGACCAGGACACCGGTTCGAGCTTCGAGCGGTTCACCCCGGCGGCGAACGTCGATCTGGTGGAGCTCACGCT
>CAZATR010000021.1:0-22095 GCA_964488035.1 uncultured Natronomonas sp. | reverse complement strand
TACAACTTCGCGAAGAGCTACGTCTCCGGCGAGGACGCCGGCGACAACCCCTGGGAGTTCACCCGGACCGCCGAGTGGGCCGTCCCGTCGCCGCCGCCGCTCGAGAACTGGGACGGGCGGCCATCGTACGCGACCGGGCGGCTGGAGTTCCTCGAGCGCGGCCACGCCGCCGACGGCGGCGACCACGCCGCGGCCGACGGCGGGCACGCCCACGGCGGCGACGAGGCCAGCGATTACGTGCTCGGGGACAAGCACGCCTCCCACGCCAGCATCTGGCCGTTCGCCCTCAGCCTCGCGACGTTCGTCGCGCTGCTCGGCGCCTCCGGCGTCCGGAGTGCGATGTCGTTCGTCGGGGGTCCGAACTCCATCACCGGCGTCGACGTCGTGGTGTCGAACCCCTTCTACCCGGCGCTCATGCTCATCGGCGCCGTCGGTATGCTGTACGCCGGCGTCCGGTGGGGCCTGGAGGACTTCTACGCGCCGCCCGCCGAGATCGCGAGTCGGTGGCCGTTCGACGGCGTCGAGAAGAACAAGCTCGGGATGTGGTTCTTCCTCGCCTCGGACGTCATCGTCTTCGGCGCGTTCATCTCCGCCGCGGTGTTCATCCGCGTCAACGACGGCTGGATGAGCTGGTCGCCGCTGCCGGCGGAGATCCCCGGCCTGGTCAACACCATCGTGTTGCTGACGTCGTCGTTCACCGTCATCCTGGCCTTGGTGTACTCGAAGCGCCAGGACCGCGAGAAGATGGTGGCGAGTCTGGCCGCGACGATCGGGCTCGGGTTGACGTTCCTGGCGATCAAGGGCTGGGAGTGGCACCACGAGATCTACGACAAAGGAATTACGCTCACCCAGAACCCCCACGGTCCGGACATCCAGTCGACGCTGTACTACGTGACGACCGGCCTCCACGGCATCCACGTGATCCTCGGGCTGATCGTCGCGACCTTCCTGCTGGTGCGGGGCCTCCAGGGCCACTACATGCAGGACCACCGGCCGGTGGAGTACTTCGGGCTCTACTGGCACTTCGTCGACATCGTGTGGGTGTTCCTGTTCCCGCTGTTCTACCTCGTCTGAGAGGGAACGGGGACCCCCTGTCCGGGCGGACCGCCCGCCGGGCGGCCACACGCTCGCTTCGTTCCAGCGTACCTTCGTTCGGCGCCGCCCGTTCGACGCCCGAACCGAACGACCTACGGGCTCCTGCCGACTACCCGATGACATGGACGACGCCGAAGTCGCTCGCCTCCGGATCGTCGCGGCGGCGCTTGCGGGCGTCGTCGCTGCCATCCACCTCCTCCACCCCTCGCAGGGCGGCGTCGCGCTTCTGGTGTTCGCCCGCGTCGGCTACCTCGGGGACCCGCGACCGCTGCTTTTCACCCTCGGCGCGTTCGCGCTGGTCTTCGGGGTGATCGCCGGCGCCCAGGGCATCGACCGCCGGCCGCTGTACATCGGCGGCATCGCGGTCGCGCTCGCCTTCCTCCTCGGCTTCGTTGCCTGGCACACCGCCCTCGACCACGGCGGCTTCTGGCCGCACCTCGAGGCCAACGAGCACCCCGACCGGAACGCGCTGCTCGTTGCCGTCGACCACCTCCGCCGCGACGGGCTGCTGTTGGCCTCGAAGCTCGCCGAGGCCGGGCTGCTGGCCGCACTCCTCGTGCTGTACCGCGTCGACCGGTGAGCGGGAACCCCGCGGCGGCGCCCCGACGAACCGGCGTCGGAAGGTTGAAATGCGACCGCGATAACTCTCGGACGAACACAGCATGGCGAGCGACTCCATCCGGTTCTACGCCCTGATCTACGTGGCCCTGATCGCGCTGGCCACCCTCAAGGTCGTCTTCGAGCGGACCTTCGACTACTGGATCGCCGTCGGGGGCATCCTGGTGCTGGCGACGATGAAGACGCTGCTCATCGTCGGGTACTACCAGCACCTCCGGTGGGAACGCCGGTCGCTCAGCGGGGTGATGGCACTGGCGCTCGTGCTGTTCCTCCTGCTGATGGTGGCCGCGAGCTTCTCGGTCACGTGACGCCGCGCTGGCCGTCCTCGGGCGGCTTCGCCCGTCTCGACGCCGACCGGCTCCTCGACGCGGTACCGTCCCGCCGACGGCTCGCCTGGGCTTTGCTCCTCGTCAACCTCCAGGCCGTCGGCGTCGTGCTGTACTACGCCTTCGGCACCGCCACGCTCGCCGAACCCCGCTACGTCGTCTACGGGCTGCTGTGGGTGAACGTCGGCGTCCTCGCCGTCGTCGCCGCCGACCCGCCGGCCGACGCCGACTTCGGGCAGCGGCGGCGGGCGATGGCGATGGCGGCCGCCTACTTCGGGGTGCTCGCCGTCCTCGGCGGCCTGGTCGGCACCGGCCTCGGCTCGGGCGCGACCGGGGTCCGGATCGCCTGGCTCACTCCGGGCTGGGGCCCGGCGCTCGTCTACGGCGGCCCCGCGGTCTCCCTCGTCCTCATGCCGGCCTACGTCGTCGGCTACCTCGCGCTCGCCTACCTCCTGTACGTGACCGTGCTCGACGCCGCCGGCTCCGCCGTCGGCGGCTTGCTGGGACTGATCTCCTGTGTCTCCTGTACCTGGCCCGTCCTTGCCACGGTCGCCTCGACGGTGTTCGGCGGTGCCGGGTTCCTGGCCACCTCGGCGACCGCGATATCCTACGACCTCTCGACGGCCGTCTTCCTCGCGACCGTCGCGCTGCTGTACTGGCGCCCCGGATTCGATTGAGAGCCGGGACCGGGGCTCGCTACGGTCCCGTCAGGTCGCGCGTTTCCGCCCGCTGTCCAGCCCGACCAGCACCGCGCCGCTCCCGCCGAGGAGCGCCGTCAGGTAGCCGCTCGCCGGCCGTCCGGCCAGGACGGCCAGCGCGAGGAACGACAGCCCGATGGCGACGGAGCCGACGGCGGTGTAGTCGACGTCGGGGACGGCCGGGTCCAGCAGGCCGACCGCGATGCCGGCCGCGAACCCGGCCAGCACCGCGGCGACGGCGGCGTACAGCGCCGCCTCCAGCGGCCGCGGGGTGGAGACGAACAGCCAGGCGCCGACCGCGGCGGAGCCGACGGCGGCGACGGCGAACGGTTCCGGACGCATGGCCGGCGTTCGTTCCCACCCGTGAAAAACGCTCGCTCTCTACGAGCCCGGACCGTCCGGCCGGCGTCCGGACCGGCAGGCTTTACCGTCCGTCCGGTCGCCGTACAGGCATGGTCATCCGAGCGGAGGACGTGCGGCGCCGCTACGGGTCCACGGTTGCGCTGGACGGCGTCTCCCTCGACGTCGCGGCCGGCGAGGTGTTCGGCCTGGTCGGGCCGAACGGCGCCGGGAAGACGACGCTCGTCCGGGCGCTCACCGGCACGACCCGCGCGGCGGGCGACGTCGAGGTGTTCGGCCGCCCGCCGACGGCGGTCGCCGGCGAGCGGCTGGGACTGCTTCCCCAGGAGTTCGCCCCCGCCGACCGCCTCACCGCCCGGGAGCTCCTCGCGTACTACGCCGGCCTCTACGACGAGGCCCGCGACCCCGAGGCGGTGCTTTCGGACGTCGGGCTCACCGACAGCGCGGACACGTACTACGAGAACCTCTCCGGGGGCCAGAAGCGTCGCGCCTGCGTCGGGACGGCGCTGGTCAACGACCCCGAGCTCCTGGTCCTCGACGAGCCGACGACCGGCATCGACCCCGCCGGCCGCCGCGAGCTGTGGACGCTTGTCGACGACCTGGCGGAGCGGGGCACGACCGTCCTCCTGACCACCCACGACATGACCGAGGCGGAACGGCTCGCCGACCGGGTCGGGATGCTCGCCGCGGGCCGGCTGGTCGCGCTCGGCAGCCCCGCCGAGCTGATCGACCGCCACGCCGGCGGCGACCGGCTCGTGATCGACGCCGACGACGAGGACGCCGCCGCCCGCGCGCTGGAGACGGCGGGCTACCGCGTGCTCCCGGACGACCGCCACCTCGCCGTCGCCGTCGCCCCCGGGACCATCCCCGAGGTCGTCGGGACGCTCGAGGACGCCGGCGTCGCGTACGACCGCCTCACCTGGCGGGAGCCGAGCCTCGAGGACGTCTACATGGCCGTGACCGACGCCGTCCCCGGCCGGAACGCTGCCGCAACGGAGGCGGTCGACTGATGAGCCGCCCCGGCCGCATCGCCGCCGAGACCAGGGCGGCCTGGCTTGCGTTCGCCCGCCGCCGGACCGCGGTGTTCTTCACGTTCTTCTTCCCGGTCATCATCATCCTGATCTTCGGCGCGCTGGTCCGGACGGATCCGACGGGCGGCGGGCTGTTCGCCGAACCCGCCGGCTACTACGTCGCCGGCTACCTCGCCGTCGTCGTCCTGTTCACGCCGCTGTCCCGCGTCGGCAGCGAGGTCGCCAGACACCGGGACGGCAACCGGTTCGAGAAGCTCGCGACGACCCCGCTGACGCGGGCCGAGTGGCTCCTCGCCCGGACGCTCGTCAACGTCGCCGTCATCGGCCTGGCGGCCGTGCTCATCCTCGCGCTGGTGCTCGCGGTCACCGACGCGGTCTTCACCCCGTCCGGGCTGGTCGTGCCCTACCTCGCGGTCGGCGTGGCCCTGTTCTGCGGCGTCGGGGCGCTGCTCGGGCGGCTCGCCAGCTCCCAGGACGGCGTCATCGCCGCGGCCAACGGCATCGCCATCCCCCTGCTCTTCCTCTCGCCGACCTTCGTCACGCCGGACCTGCTGCCGGCCTGGTTCCGGCCGCTCGTCGCGCTGTCGCCGCTGACGTACTTCGTCCGCGGCCTCCGGGCGGCCACCTACCCGTCGGACGGCGCCCTCCCGACCGCCGACGTCGGCGTCGGTCTCGTCGGCACCGACCCCGTCCTCAACCTCGCGGTGCTCGCCGCTGTCGCCGTCGTCGTCTTCGCCGCCGGCGCCCGGGCGCTCCCGCGGACCGACTGACGCCCCGGCGCCGGGCGTCGGGCCTCCCGGCCGGCCGTTCCATCGTCCTCGTCCGGCACCGGCATCGACACTGGCACCGGGCGGACGGCGGTGTCAGTCGTCCCGGAGCCGGGCCAGCACGGGTATCTCCGCGAGACGCTCGTCGTCGAGCCGCGCCCAGTCGATCCCGGACGGTTTCGGGCCGGGGTCATCGACCCGGAGCGTCCGCGTGGGCGTACAGACCACGTCTATCGGGACGTCGTGGGCGTCGGGCTCGACGGCGCCGGCGTCCAGTACCTGCCGGTCGTGGACCGTCGTCACGACGGGCGTGTCGCCGTCGACGGCACCCAGCTCCCGCAGGACGGCGAACTCGAGGTCGCTGAACCCCTCGCCCTTGCCGACGCGGACGCCGTCCCCGGTGACCGCGACGCTGCCGACGACGACGGCGTCGAGCGCCGGGATCGCCCCGGGGCCGACCCGCCGGCCGTGCTCGTCCATGTGGGAGACGGTCGGGGCGGCCTCGGGATCGTCGACAGCGTCGGGGTCGAGTTCGAGGAACGGCTTCTCGTCGGCGAGCCGCGGTGCCGCCATGTACAGGGTCGTGCCGGCGCGGAGCAACCGTCGGCGGAGCGGCAGCTGCGGCGCGTCGGGGTTGGCCTTCACGGCCGCGGCGTCGGCCAGTTCCGGCGTCTCGGCGGCGCGGGCGGCGGCCTCGTCGGCGCCGGCGACGTTCGGGATGCGGTCGTGGGGCGGGAACGGGAACCGGGCCTCGCCGCTGTCCTCGAGGTCGTCCCAGACCCGTTGCCGGATCGCCTCCTTGTCCATGCGGGGGCTGCGGCCGCCGGCCCCATCGGCCTTCCGGCACCTCCCCAACGCCGCCGGTGGTGGGCCGTGCCGCCACGCCGTCGGCGGCGGGCCGAGCCGTCACCGCGGCGGCGCACGGGCATGGGGCGAGCCGGCGGCGGTGGGGACCGGACTTTTGCCCGTCTCGGTCGTTCCCCGACCATGGCCCCGTCAGCTCTCGTCCAGACCGCATCGCCGACGCCCGGGCTCGGCCCGGACGCGATAACGGCATACGCTCCGAACCTGATCCGCCTCGTGTGGTTCGTGATCGGGGTCGGCGTCGTGGTCGTTGTCGGCTGGGTCGTCCTCGCGCCGCTGTTGGGTCGTGTCGTCCGTCGTCGCAACCGCGCCAACCCGACCATCGAGGAGGCCGTCACGCGGTACTTCCGGGCGTTCGTGCTCGTCGTTGCGGTCTTCGTCGGTGCCGCGGTGGCCGGCTACGGGGAGTTCGTCGGCGACTCCGCGCTCGTCATCGCGGCGGCCACGCTCGCCATCGGCGTGGCCGGCCAACGCGTCATCGGCTCCATCGTCAGCGGGCTCGCCCTGGTGTTCGACCCGGAGTTCAACGTGGGAAACTACATCGAGTGGTCGGACGGCGAGGGCGTCATCAAGTCGATCACGCTTCGGGTAACGCGCGTCGAGACCCCGGACGGGGCGCTGGTCACCGTTCCGAACACCACCCTCACCGACGAGGCGATCACGCGCCCGTACGGCCGCGGTCGCCACCGGGTCGTCGAACGCGTCGGAATGGCCTACGACACCGACATCGAAACCGGCCTCCGGGAACTGGAGGCCGCCGCGGCCTCGCTCGACGGGGTCCGGGCCGAGCCAGCGCCGAGTGCCTACGTCGACCGGCTGGCCAGCGACGCCGTCGAGGTCCGGTGTCACTACTGGATCGACGACCCGCGTGACGCGGACATCTTCGCTGTACGGTCGGCGTTCTCCCGGGCCGCGAAGGACCGGCTGGCCGACAGCGGCGTCGCGCTTAACCCGCCCGTCAAGCGGGACCTCGACGGGGAACTCTCCGTGGACCTCGCGGGCGACGCCGACTGACGGGCCGGGCTCGCGTCGCCGCACGGCGCCGGCCACGGAGGGTGCCCGGCTCGTGGAGGTGGCCCGTCCGGGGTGCGGGCCCGAGGTTCAGGCCATCCCGGTCACGTACTCGATGTGCTGGGGGCCGTAGAAGAACGCCAGCATCAGGTAGGCGACGACGCCGAGCACGAGGCTGACGAGCCACGCCGAGACGGCGAGGCGGCCGACGCGGGCGTGTGGCGTTTCGGCCAGCTCGGCGGGGGTGTGCGTGGTACCGAGCGTGATCGCGTACAGCACCAGCGGCACCGCCAGGACCGACAGCACGACGTGAACGCCGAGCATGCCGAGGTACAGCGAACGGAGCGGCGCGCCGGCGACGATCTCCTTGCGACCGCCGCCGCCGGTCTTCAGCAGGTAGAGCACGAGGAACAGGAGGATGAGGGCGAACGCGGTCGACATCGCGAGCCGGTGTCTCCGGATCTCGCCCGACCGGATCCAGTACCAGCCGGCGAGGAGCGAGGCGATCGTCAAGGCGTTGATCGTCGTGATGACGGCCGCGAGGAGCTCGACGGTCCCCCGCGAGATCTCCGGGTAGAGGCCGACGTCGGCGTACAGCGTCCCGATGACGACGACGTAGCCGACGAGGGTCAGCACGGCGGTCAGCGCCCGGGGGTGGTCGCGGGCGAGGGCGGGGCCGCGAACGGTCGACATGCGCCGGGGTTGGCGTTCGCCCCCAATGGTCGTGTCGCTTTCCGGCGCGGCGTGCCGGTTACGGCCGCCGGCCCGGTACGTGTGCACCGCGCCCGGACCGGATTCCTGGCCGAGGCACCGGCAACCGGCCATCTATTTATGCAGACCGGACGCAGCCGACGGCGCGTGCGCGTCCTCAACTACCTCGAACTGGAAGCCAGGCTGCAGCGCAGCGGCATCGGGACCGCGACCCGCCACCAGCGGGCGGCGCTGGCCGACACCGACGTCGAGGTCCTCACCTCGCCGTGGACCGGCAGCGGCCTCGCGGCCGCGGCCGCAAAGCGCGTCGTCGGTGACCCGTTCTTCGAGGGGTACGACCTCGCACATTGCAACCTTATCGGGCCAGGTAGCGTCGCGGTCGCCCGCCACGCCCGCCACAACGGCATCCCGCTGGTGCTGCACGCCCACGTCACCCGCGAGGACTTCGCCGAGAGCTTCCGGGGCTCGGGCGCCGTCGCGCCGGCGCTCGGCCGGTACCTGCGGTGGTTCTACTCGCAGGCCGACCTCGTGCTCTGCCCGAGCGAATACACCCGTGGCGTCCTCGAGGCCTACCCCGTCGACGCGCCGATCCGCCCGATCTCGAACGGCGTCGACCTCGACTCGCTGGCCGGCCACGAGTCCTTCAGGGAGCCGTACCGCGACCGGTACAACCTCGACGGTCTCGTCGTCTTCGCCGTCGGGAACGTCTTCGAGCGGAAGGGGCTCTCGACGTTCTGCCGGCTGGCCCGGGAGACCGACCACGCGTTCGCCTGGTTCGGGCCCTACGACACCGGACCGCAGGCCTCCCGGGCGGTGCGGCGGTGGGTCGGCGATCCGCCCGAGAACGTCACGTTCACGGGCTGGATCGAGGACAAGCGCGGCGCCTTCGCCGCCGGCGACGTGTTCTGCTTCCCGGCGAAGGTCGAAAACCAGGGCCTCGTCGTGCTCGAGGCGATGGCCTGCGGCAAACCGGTCGTCCTCAGGGACATCCCCGTCTTCCGGGAGTACTACGAGGACGGCCACGACTGCCTGCTCCGTGGGACCCGAGCGGAGTTCCGCGCGGCGCTCGACCGGCTGGCCGACGACCCGGACCTCCGGGCCCGCCTCGGGACGAACGCCCGGGAGACGGCCCGCGAACACGGCCTGGACCGGGTCGCCGGGGCCCTCCAAGCGGCCTACGACGACGCCCGGGCCCGCGCTGCAGGGGAAGCCGCAACCGATTAGACCCCCGTGTTCGAACGGCGCGACATGCAGACCGTCGCGGCCTTTACGGACACCTACCTCCCGACGGTCAACGGGGTCACCTACACCGTCCGGACCTGGCGGGACCGCTGGGCGGACCGCGGCGGGCAGATGGGGGTCGTCTACCCGCGCGACGACGGCTACGAGCCGGACGCCCTCGAGTTCCCCGTCTCCAGCGTCGCCTTCCCCTTCTACCCGGGGTTCCGGTTCGGGCTGCCGTCGATTCCCGACGCCGCCGGCGAGATCGACCCCGACGTCGTCCACGCCCACACCCCGTTCACGCTCGGCCTCGCCGCCCGCCGCCTCGCCCGCGCCCGCGACGTCCCGCTCGTGGTGTCGTACCACACGCCGGCCCGTGAGTACGCGAACTACATCAGCGACGCCTTCGCCGGCGCCATCAGCCGCGTCGCCGACCGCTACGAGCGCTGGTTCTTCGGGCAGGCCGACGCCGTCGTCGTGCCCTCAGAGACGGCCGCCGACCGGCTCGACACCGACGGGACGCCGACCCACGTCGTCTCCAACGGCGTCGACGTCGACCGGTTCCGCCCGGCCGACGACGACGTGGTCGCGGCGTTCCGCGATCGCCACGACCTCCCCGACGGCCCGCTCGTCGGCTACACCGGCCGCCACGGCTACGAGAAGCGCCTCGAGGACCTGCTCGCCGCGACCGCCGACCTCGACGGCGGCGTCGCGCTGGCCGGCGACGGCCCGGCCCGGTCGGACCTCCAGGCACGCGTCGCCGACCGCGACGACGTCCGCTTCCTCGGCTTTTTGGACCGCGAGGAACTCCCGACGTTCTACGCGGCGCTCGACGTCTTCGCCTTCCCGAGCCCCGTCGAGACCCAGGGGCTGGTCGCCCTGGAGAGCATCGCCTGCGGGACGCCCGTCGTCGCCGTCGACAGCGGCGCCCTCTCGGAGTCCATCGACGACGGCGAGACCGGCTACCACTACCAGCCCGACGACATCGACGGCTTCGCGGCGGCGATCCGGCGGGCGCTCGCCGAGCGCGACCGCCTCCGCGAGCGGTGTCTCGACGCCCGCGAGGCCCTCGGCGTCGACCGGTCCATCGATCGGCTCGCGACCGTCTACGACGCGGTCGACGGCCGCGGGTAACGCAAGCGGCGGTCGCCAGTCGCACGGGCAGCCGCTAGCAGTGCTGCTCGCAGATGCGGTCGATGAGGCGGCCGGTCGACAGGATGGTTCCCTCGGCCTCCCGGGCGGAGGCCCGGGCGACCTCGCACTCGATGCCCTCCTCGGTCAGCATCGCGGCCAGCGTGTCCTCGGCGTGGTGCTGGTCGTGGCCCAGCACGATGACGTCGGGGTCGATGGCCCGGACCGGCACGAAGAAGTCCTCCCGGTGCCCGAGCCGTGCCTCGTCGACGGGGTCCAGCGCCGCGACCATCTCGCGGCGCTGGGCCTCCGGGACGAGCGGCTCCGGCTTGTGGGTGACGTTGTCGCTACGGGCGACGATGACGTGGAGCTCGTCGCCCATCGCCGCCGCCTCCTCGAGGTAGTGGAGGTGGCCGGGGTGCAGGAGGTCGAAGGTGCCCTGGGCGACGACGCGGGTCATCGGAGTTCCCGGTCGATGTCTGCCTGCGTGAAGTCGAAGAACTGATCGTCCGGCAACTGGACGTCGAGCACCGGGAGGTCGATCGGGTCGCCCTCGCGGTCGAACGCCCGCCAGTCCTCGCGGCCGTACGGCGCCCCGACGATGACGTGGACGTCGCCGCGCTGGAACGTCGCGAGGTCGGCGTCGCTCGGCCGCAGCACCCCGTTCGGGTGGGAGTGGATCGAGCCGACGCTCGCCAGGTCGTTCGGCATGTAGCTCGGGTTGAACTCGGCGCTGACCGGGTTCGACTTCGTGCCCGGCGCGATGAGGACGTCCGTGACGACGGTCCCGTCGCGGTCCAGGCCGAGCGAGGCGGCGTCCTCGCCGCGGAGCTGACCCATGTACTCGTTCGGGTGGCTGTCCTCGGAGGCCTGGAGGGCAAAGCGGAGGGCGTCCTCGGCGATGCCGATGATCTCGCTGGACCGGAACAGCGAGGGCGTCCAGGACCCGAGCAATCCCATGGCCGGTCGTCGGGTGGCGCGACAACTAAGGCTTCCGGTGGCCGCGGGACGGCCGCCCGACGCGACAACAACACTCTTAACCGCCGCCGGAGCCGACATTCACCAATGACGCAATCTGCTGCCGGCGGCGCCGGCACGGCCACCGACGACGGGGTGGTTCACGATCTCGACCCACGCTGTACCCTCGAGGACGTCGAGGAGGGAACCCGCTATCTCGCCACGGTGAACGGCATCGTCGACTACGGCGTGTTCGTCGACGTCTCCGAGCACGTCTCGGGGCTCGTCCACGAGTCGAACCTCCACGGGGACCCGGCGGTCGGCGACGAGCTCGTCGTGACCCTCGTGGAGATCCGGGAGAACGGCGACATCGGTTTCGAGCAGGCGGATATCGACCCCTCGACGGTCGAGACCGTCGAAGTCGTCCACGGCGACGAGGTCGGCGTCGGCGACCTCGCCGACCGCATCGGCGACGTCGTCCACCTCGAGGGCGACGTCGTCCAGATCAAGCAGACCGCCGGCCCGACCGTCTTCTCGGTCCGGGACGGTGCCGGCGTCGTCCCGTGTGCCGCCTTCGAGGAGGCCGGCGTCCGCGCCTACCCCGACGTCGAGCTCGACGACGTCGTCCGCGTCACCGGCACCGTCGAGACCCGCGAGGACGCCCTCCAGCTCGAGGTCGACGAACTCGTCCGGCTCCGCGGCGAGGCCGAGGCGGAGGTCCGCGACCGCATCGACGACGCCGTCGCCGAGCGCGCCGCCCCCGAGGACGTCGAGCCGCTCATCGAGTGGCCCGCCCTCGAACCGCTACGAGAGGACCTGGAAGCCGTCGCCAGCCGCCTCCGGGCGGCCGTCCTGGAGGCTCGACCGATCCGGCTCCGACACCACGCCGACGGCGACGGCATGTGCGCCTCGGTCCCGGTGCAGCTCGCCCTCGAGCGCTTCATCGCGGAGGTCCACGAGGACCCCGAGGCCCCCCGCCACCTGTTCAAGCGGCTCCCCTCCAAGGCCCCTTACTACGAGATGGAGGACGTCACCCGCGACCTCAACTTCGCCCTCGAGGACCGCGAGCGCCACGGCCAGCGCCTCCCGCTCCTCTTCATGGTCGACAACGGCTCCACCGAGGAGGACGTCCCGGCCTACCGCGCGCTCGACCAGTACGACGTCCCCATCCTCGTCGTCGACCACCACCATCCGGACCCCGACGCCGTCGGCCCGCTCGTCGAGCAGCACGTCAACCCGTACCTCCACGGCGAGGACTACCGCGTCACCACCGGCATGCTCTGCGTCGAGCTGGCCCGCATGATCGACCCCTCACTCACCGAGGAGCTCGAACACGTCCCCGCCGTCGCCGGGCTCGCCGACCGTTCGAAGGCCGACGCGATGGACGACTACCTCGACCTGGCCGACGACGCCGGCTACGACGAAGCCGACCTCCGGGACATCGGCGAGGCGCTCGACTACGCGGCCCACTGGCTCCGCTACCAGTCCGGCGGCCCCCTCATCGAGGACGTCCTCAACGTCGACTGCGACGACGCCGAGCGCCACCGCGACCTCGTCGACTTCCTCGCCTCGCGGGCGCGCCGTGACGTCGCCGAACAGCTCGATGACGCCGACCCCCACGTCGACCACGAGCGCCTCGAGAACGGCGCCCACCTCTACCGGCTCGACGTCGAGAACCACGCCCGTCGGTTCACCTACCCCGCGCCGGGCAAGACCACCGGCGAGCTCCACGACCGGAAGGTCAAGGAGACCGGCGACCCCGTCATCACCATCGGCTACGGCCCCGACTTCGCCGTCCTCCGGTCGGACGGCGTCCGGCTCGACATCCCGAACATGGTGACGGAGCTCTCCGAGGAGTTCGAGGGTGCCGGCGTCTCGGGCGGCGGCCACCTCGTCGTCGGCTCCATCAAGTTCGTCCCCGGGATGCGCGAACCGGTCGTCGACGCCCTGGTCGAGAAGATGGCGGACGCCGAACTCGACGAGGCCCTCCGGAGCACGCTCCTCCGGAACGGCGAGGAGTAACCGGTCTCACGGCTGCCAGCCCACCACGCCGTCCCGACCCACGAACTCGATCCGTCTCGCGACGAGCGCCGCGGCCGCGATCGCCACGGCCGCGAGCGCGACGACGGTCGTCGGCACCGACCGCGAGGACGGCCCGGACCAGTCGGCCGAGAACACGGACGCGTAGTAGCCGGCGACCTCGCCGCCCTCCAGGGCGACGAGGACCTCGCGGTTCTCGGTCTGCGGCGTCGACCCCCAGTTGAGGCTGCCGACGAGTGCGGTGTCGTCGACGACCACGCCCTTCGAGTGCAGTTTCTCGTACCCGCGTGGTTCGTCGACGCGAGCCTCGAGGTCCCAGCCCTCGGCGTCGGCGCGGCGGTCGAGCCAGGCGGCAAGCGCGGCGTTGTCCTCCTCGGCGTACCAGCCGCTCGACAGCAGAATCCGGACCTCGACGCCGCGGTCCGCGGCCCGCATCGTCGCGCGCAGGAGCCGGTTGTTCCGGCCGTCGATCGAGACCTGCTGGACGAGGACGCGCTCCTCGGCGGCGTCGAGGCGCTCGACGACGGCGTCGGCGGCGTTGTCGGGCGCCACGAGCACCGAGGTCGACGCGACGGGGACCCGGGTCGGTTCGTGCCGGGTCGGGAAGTCGCCGAGCGCAGGTTCGGCGGGCTCGAAGCTCCGGCCCCGCCGGTAGGTCTGCCAGGGCGTCGCGGCGCGTGCGGACCAGTCGGTTTCGTGGATGTCGGCGAGGGCGTCGGCGGCCTCGAGGTCCGAGAGCGTGACGCCCCAGCCGCGGCTCGACATCCCGCCGGTGCCGGCGGGCTTGAAGTTCTCGGTGAGCACGAGCGCCCGGTCGTCGACCACGGCGTACTTCGGGTGGTGGTGGGCGTAGCGGGTGTAGGGACCGCTGAGGAGGCGGACCTCCACGCCGGCCTCGGCTAGCCGGTCGAGCTGGCGGGCCTGCCGGTCCGTCATACCGCCGACCGGCGAGCCGTCCAGCAGCACCCGGACCGTCGCGCCTCGTTCGTGGGCGGCGACGAGCGCGTCGGTGACCCGCGCGGAGGTCAGCGTGTACCCGCCGACGAGGAGGCGGTCGTCGGCGCGCCGGAGCGTCTCGACTGTCTCGTTGGGCGCGTCGGGAAGCACGAACGCGGTCGCCGTCCCGCCGCCGGTGCGGACGGGGTCGCGGTCCGTCGCGCCGAGCGGCCGCCAGACGCTCCGCTCGAAGCGTCGGACCGCCGCCTCGGGGGCATCACGGTAGCGGGCCGCGTCGACCGTGCGGTTCCCTGCCCGCAGCCGGAGGCGTTCCCCGCCGTTGGCCAACCCCAGACTGCCCCCCAGCGCGACGACCGTGTGGTCGGTCTTCGTGGCGGTCGCGTTCGGCGTGCTCGTCACCGCGACCGTTCCGGCGAGCGTCCGGTTCGGGAGCCGGACCGCCGAGCTGCCGTCGCTCAGCGTCCAGCCGGTCGTGTTCGTGGCCCGCGGGAACCGGACGAGGACGAACTCGCCAGCGTCGCCGCGTTCGACGGGGTTCGGGTAGGCGGCCACGAGCGTGGCGTTCGTCGCCCCGTTCGGAGTCGCCGTCGAGACCGCCGAAGCTGAGGTGTCGGCAGGAGCAGTAGCTCCGGGCGAGGCAACCGCGGTCGCCGTTGCTGCGAGCAGGACGAACGCGAGCGTGATGACGAGCGTGCGGGACCGCACGCGGGGTGCTGGTCCCGTCCCGGTACAAAAACCGTGGGGTCAGGCGGCGGTGGCGTCGCGGGCCTTCTCGGCTTCGACCTGGACGGTGTAGGCGCGGTCGTCGTCGTGCGCGGCGGCGGCCTCCAGCGCGCGCTCGGTGCCGATCTGGACGAGCGCCCACGCGGCCGAGGCGCGGACCTCGGTCGCCTCCCCGTCGTCGTCCAGGACGTCGGCCAGGGGGTCGATGGCGCGGGTGTCCCCGAGCAGTCCGAGCGCGCGGGCGGCCTGCGACCGGACGACGGCCTGGTCGTCCGCGAGGGCGTCGGCGACGGTCCGGGTGGCCTCGTGGCTCCCGATCTCGCCGAGCGCGCGGAGCGTGACCTTCTGGAGCGGCGGGTTGTCGCTGTCGACGAACTCCACGAGCGTCTCGACGGCCCGCTCGTCGCCGATCTTGCCGAGGACCTCGATCTCGGGGCGGCTGCGCTTCTGGGCGGGGCCGTGCATCGCCTCGAAGGCCTCCTCGGGCGCCAGGCGGCGGAGCGCGTCGATGCAGTTCTCCTGCATGAAGTCGGACTCGAGGTACTCCAGCGCCTGCAGGATGCGCTCGGGGTCGTTCTCGGCCTCGGCGATGCGGACGACGTTGAGCTCCGGCGGGAAGTCCTTCCGGTTGTCGCCGGTGACGCGGTCGTAGAACCCCTGGGCGCGGAGCTGTTCGACGACGGTGAGGTCGGCCCACTCCTCGGCCGCCTCCAGGTCGTTCTCGAGCGTCTCGGCGGCCTCCAGCAGCGCCGCGAGGGTCTCGGCGTCCGCGTCCGGGTCGAGGTCGGCGGCCGCGACGGCCTCGCCGACCGATTCGATGACGGCGGCGTGGGGCTCCAGCCCGTTGCCGTCCGGCGCGAACGAGTCGTCGAGTTCGGCGTCGGCGCCCTCGAGGAACGTCGAGACCGCGGCGACGGCCTCCGCTTCGCCGTCGTCGGTCCAGCGGGTGTCCCGGATCGTCGTCGCGGCCGCCTCGAGGATGGAGGTGACGTCCTCGGCGTACGGGCCGCGGGCCGCCTCGAGGTCCCCACGGAGGTCGTCGATGCGGTCCTGCAGTGCCGCGGCGGGATCCCCGGTCTCCTCGTCGTCCTCGTCGCCCTCGGGTTCGAGGTCGGCGGCCTCGAGGTCGGCCTCGACGCCGTCGAGGGTTGCTTCGACCTCGTCCAATTCGGCCTCGGTTTCGGCGGCCTCGAGCGCCGACCCGGCGTCGTCGAGGCGGTCGCCGAGCGACTCCGCGGTGATCGCCGTCGCGGGCACTCCCTCGGTCTCGTCGGTGTCGGCTTCGTCCCCTGCCGCGTTCCCCTCCGCCGATTCCTCGGCGTCGGCGGCGTCCGTCTCGGCCGGTTCCGAGTCGGCGGCGGAGTCGGCCGGCTCCTCGGTGGACTCGACGTCGTCCCCCGGCGGGTCGGCGGGCTCGTCGTCCCCGTTGCTCATACACGGGTGTCCGGCAGAACGGGGCAAGAGCGTTTCCCTTCGGATCCGCCGGAGCCGGGTGCGACGCGTCGCTCCGGCGGGGCCTCACCCGGTTTCTCGCCAGTAGAACACCGGTGCGAACACCAGGTAGCCGACGGCGAACACCAGCAGCGACCGGGGGAACACCCGGTTGACGGCGGTCGGGAACAGCACCGCGAGCGCCTGGAGGCCGCCGAGGACCAGCGCGTCGCGGGCGTACAGTTCCGGGTAGGTAATCGGGGCGACCATGAGGTAGGTGAAGGCCGCGGTCGCGCCGAGCAGCACGAGCGGGTCGGTGACGCCGGCCAGGAACGCGACGGCGAGGATGGTGGCGGCGAGCGTCGTCTGGACGCCCTCCGTCCGCTCGAGGTCGCGGTCCTCCAGCATGTAGAAGCCGAGCCGGACGACCGCCATCGTGACGAACAGCGCCGGGACGCCGTACAGGGCGGCCGTCTCCAGCGGCGTGGCACCGAGGTCGGCGCGAGCGATGCCGTGGACGAAGACGGCCGGTGCGACGCCGAAGGAGGCGACGTCGGCCAGCGAGTCGAGGTGGTCCCCGACCGGGGTGCCACCGCGCGCCCGGGCGATGACGCCGTCGAGGCCGTCCGCGATGGCCGCGACGAGGACGAGGCGGGCCGCGAGTCCCGGGTCCCCGATGGCGACCGCCGCCGCGAGGAAGCCGATCGTCGCGTTGGCGAGGGTGACGGCGTCGGCCAGCCCGAGCTGGCCCAGGAAGCGCGGCTGCATGGCTCTGTCTCGTCGGTCGGCAACGGCGGCCTTAGTACGTTCGCTTCCGTCCGCGACCGCGGCGCATATTGGTCTGCGCGCCGAGGGCAGCCACATGGACCGACGCGCGTACCTCGCGACGGCCGGCGCGGTCCTCTCGGCCGCCGGCTGTCTGGACCGCGGGCTCTCGGAGTCGGATTTCGACATCGGGATGGACGCGAGCGCGTTCCTCCCGGACCGCTACGAGGTCAGCGTCGGCGACGCCGTCGTGTGGGGCAACAACAGCTCCCGCGGCCACACCGTCACCGCCTACGGGAGCGGGCTCCCCGAGGGCGCCGCCTTCTTCCACTCCGGGGACGCCGAGAGCACCGAGGCCGCCCGCGATGCCTGGGAGAGCGGCGGGGACGGGAACATCCTCTCCGGGGAGACCTATGCCCACACGTTCGAGACGGTCGGCGAGCACGACTACTTCTGTATCCCTCACGAGCGCAACGGGATGACCGGCGTCATCGTCGTCACCGAGTAACGGCGACCTGTTCGTCGTCACCGAAACACGGCGACCGGGCCCACGACTGGCGGTGCCGCCGACGGGTCCGGACCGAGAACGCCGCCGCCGCTCAGGCCTCGTCCTCGACGTCGACGTCGTCCTCCTCGACGTCGACGGTCGCCTCCTCCTCGGCGGCGACCTCTTCGGGGTGGGCCTCCAGCCGGGTCTTCTGGACCTCGACGCGGCGGAGTGGGTAGATCGTCTTCGCCTCGTTGTAGATCGCCGACGAGAGCCGGCCCTCGACGATGCTCTCGACGAGGCCCTCGAAGGTCCGCTCGCGTGCGGCCTCCTCCACCAGGTCGACCATCGTCTCGCGGATGGCCCGCTCCTGGCTGCGGTCGGCGTTCTTCGTCGTGTAGGCGACGGGCTGGACCTGCAGCCGGTAGTCGTCCGTCGTCAGCACCGTCACGAAGGCGTCGACCTTCGAGGTGCCGCGGCGGGTCAGGCTGCGGAGGTAGTCGCGGGTGAGTTCGTGCTGGACGAACTCGGTGTAGGCCGCGTCGCTCCCGACATCGTCGATCCGGAACGTCAGCTTGGTGTTGTTCTCGCTCGGGTCGTCCTGCAGGTCGCCGAGCGTCGTCTCGATCGTGCGGTCGTAGACCTGCTCCGGTTCGTCGGCAGGCGTCTCACCGAGTTCGGCCCGGTCGAAGATCTCGGGCGCCATCACGGTGTACCATCGTTTCTCCTGGGTCTGCTTCGATACGGATCGTTCGCTCATGATTGGGGTGTGGTGTCGGTCAGTCGCTGTGCAACGGCGAGGTTCGTCACGTAGTCGTCGACGGTCGTCCGGAGGCCGCCGGTCGAGTCTCGCTCGATCGTGGTGACGACGACCCCGGTGCCGGTGCCGGTGCCGGTGCCGGTGCCGTCGTCGCCGGTGCCATCGTCGCCGGTGCCATCGTCGCCGTCAGCCTCGACGCGGGTCGTCATCTCGTCGGTGTTGTCCGGCCGCAGCGCCGCAGCGACCACCTCGGGCTGGTCGTGGCGCGTTCGGACGGTCGCCCTGCTGGTCATCGTGCCTCCCGGTACGCGTCGAGGTAGTCGTCGGCCGTGCCGTCGAACGTCGCGACGCCGCGGCCGTCACGGAGGACCGTGCGGCCCTCCAGCGCGTCGGCGGCGGCGCGGAACGGGTCCGCCACGGGCGTCCCGTCGGCTGCGACGACGGCCGCGCGGCCGTCCGTGAGCGCGAGCGCGACCGGTTCCGGCGCCCGGTACCCGAAGTAGATGCGAGCGACGGTCCGGAGCGGCGCGTCGGCGTCGAGGCGTGCGACGGCGAGGCCGTCGTACCGCCCGGTGTCGGCCGCGCGGAACGCGTCGTGGGCCCGGTGGCCGTGGGCGCGCCAGGTCTCAAGCGCGGCTGCCTCGACCTCGCGGCCGAGCGCCAGCGCGATGCCGACGCCCGGCGCGTCGCTCGCGACCGCCGTGAGGACGTCGGCGTAGCCGCCGAGCGTCGCGAAGCGGTCGGTCTCGTAGGGCCGGAGCGCCCGCTGGACCGCGTCGGCGGCACGCGGGACGGCGCCCTCGACGGCCGCCATCGTGACGGACGACGCGAGCGCGCGGCCGTCGGCCGTCTCGTCCGTCTCGTCCGTCTCGTCCGTCTCGTCCGTCTCGCCCGGCTCCCCGTCGTTCTCGAGGCGCTCGACGAACTCCGCGGCGGCCGCCTCATCGCCCGAGAAGCCGGCGTGGACGAGCGTCGACGCGGCCAGCCCCTCGGCGGGGTCGGCGGTCGGGACGGCGACGCCGGGGCGGCGCTCGAGGCCCGCAGCCTCGAGCCGTCGGCCCGACGGCACGCCGCCGGCACACGTCGCGCCGGCGAGCGCGAGCGTCGGGTCGACGGCGTCCGGTGCGAGGTCGCGGGCCACGTCGGCGGCCGCGACCGAAAGCGGCGTCTCGACCAGCGAGACGTCGGCGTCGCCGGCCCCGTGCCCGACGGCGACGACGCAGTCGGCGTCGGTCGCCGGCCGTTCCGGGACGGCCGCGAGGCTCGCCTGGTACGGCGTATCGACGGCCGCGAGCGCGCGGGTCAACAGGCCCGTCGCGGCAAGGGCGTCGCCGTCGGCCGTCCCAACGAGTCGGACGAACCCGGCCTCCCGCATGGCTGTGGCTGCGTGGTCGGGGGCGTCCTCGTGGGGTCGGCCGGCGGTGGACATCGATCAGTCGCGCTCCTCGAGCAGTTCCTTCGCGTCCTCGTACTCGTAGGTGAACTCCTCGTCGAGCTCGTCGCCGCGGTAGTAGTCGACGAGGCGACGGATCTTCGACTCCGTGTTCTGCAGGGCGCGCTTGTTCTGGGCGTCGCCCGGGTTCTCCTCCATGTGGTCGCGGAGCCGGACGGCCCGCTTCATCAGGTTCCGGAGGTCTTCGGGGAGGTCGGGCGCAGCGTCGTTGTCCTCGAGGATCTCGGTGACCTTCCTGCCCGTGGCGAGCTTCACGTCCGGGACCGGCGTGCCCTGGACGCCCTCGTCGCGCAGCTTCAGGCCGATCCGGCTCGGGTCGTGGCCGGTCTCGGCCAGCTCGACGACGCGCTCCTCGATCGCGGCCTCGTCTACGTCGCTCCACTCCGGCGGCTCGTCTGCCGTGGGGCGGTCCGAACCGGACGACCCGCGACGGCGTGAGTGCATTCGTGCCATTGTTCAGGTTGGAACAGCACGGACCGCTGTAGTCGGCGCGCGTGCCAGGCTGCCGGCGACGGGCGCCGGCCGGTGGCGTGCCGCCAGCACTACCGCAATCCCGAGCCGGCCAAGCGGCCGGCGAGTCAGATTTGCGGTCGTGCGGTTCCCGTCCGTTCGTGGTGGCTTCGCGCACAAAACCGTTTCTACTCGCCATCCCGCCGTCTCCGAAGGCTGCCGACGGGAACGCCTAAGCGCCGCCGGCGAAAACCCCCGTGGCGTGACCGTCGCGGCCGACCGCATCGAGCGACTGCACGAGCTGGCACGGGCAGCCGCCCGCGAGGGCGAGGCGGACCGCGCCCGGCGGTACGTCCGGCGGGCCCGCCGGGTCGCCGAGCGGAACCGCCTCCCGCTGCCGGAGCGGTTCAAGCGCTTCACCTGCGACGACTGCGACACCTACCTGGTGCCGGGCCGGAACGCCCGCGTCCGCACGCGCTCGGGCCACGTGGTCGTGACCTGCGACTGCGGCCACCAGGCCCGCTACCCGTACTGATCCGGGTCACCGCCCGCGAGCGGCGCTGCCGACCGTTCCGATTCTCCCACTCTTTTCTACCGGGCCCCGTAAGTCCGGGTATGGCAGAACGGACGCTACGCGAACGGGCTCACGACGTCGACGTGACGGTGTGGGTCGGAAAGGCGGGCATCGACGCCGTCGTCGAGGAGCTGTCGAACCAGCTCGACGACCGGGAGCTGGTGAAAGTGAAGTTCCTCCGGGCGGCCCGCGGCGGCACGACAACCGAGGACCTGGCCGAGGACTTGGCCGACCGCGTCGACGCCGGGGTCGTCGAGACGCGCGGCCACACGGCGGTGGTGCACCGATGATCCCGCTGCAGACCGGCACCGGCAACTTCGTCGCCCGGTTCCTCGTCGAGCGCCTCAACGTCCCACCGGCCTACGCCGACCCGATAGGCGCCACGGCCCTCGGGGTCGTGGTCCTGGCCGCGGTCTACGTCGTCGGCCGGGCGGTCGTCGTTCCCATCGCGGACCGGGGGATGGATCGCCGCGGGCTCGACACCCACGCGAAGAAGCCACTAACGAAGATCGTGGTGTTCGTCATCGCGTTCGTCGCACTCGCCGCCGGCTTCGCGGCGGCCGGTCGGGGCAGCATCCTCACGTCGCTGGCCACCATCGCCGCCGCGGCGACGCTGGCCATCGGCTTCGCGCTGCAGGACGTCCTGCAGAACTTCGTCGCCGGCATCTTCATCTTCGCGGAGAAGCCGTTCCGCATCGGCGACTGGATCCAGTGGGACGAGGACGAGGGCGTCGTCGAGGACATCAGCCTCCGCGTGACCCGCGTACGCTCGTTCGACAACGAGCTGATGACCGTGCCGAACTCCCAGCTGACCGACGGCGTACTGACGAACCCGGTCGACGCCGACAAGCTCCGCCTGAAGTTCGTCTTCGGCATCGGCTACGACGACGACATCGAGAAAGCCACCGACATCATCCTCGAGGAGGCCGAGGCCCACGACGACATCATGGACGACCCCGCACCGTCGGTCCGGCTGACCGAACTCGGCGACTCCTCGGTCGGCCTGCAGTCCCGCATCTGGATCGCCGACCCCTCGCGGTCCGACTTCGTGAAGACCCGAGCCGAGTACGTCCAGCGCGTCAAGCAGCGCTTCGACGAGGCGGACATCAACATCCCCTACCCGCACCGCACGATTACCGGCGGGCTGGAGTTCGCCGAAGGGCCAGTGGCGACGGCGGAGTAACGAGAGTTCTCAGAACGGTCTTTTTGCATCGACTCTCATCCGAAACCCGTTGTGCGAAGGCGCGTGCGTACCGAGCGAATCCGGTTTTCTTGAGTGAGTAGTGGAGAACACCTCGAAAGCCCTCGGCGGGCTCGCGGTCGCTCTGCGGGATATCCTCCCTCCGGTCGGATAGGGCCAGCAGAGCGACTCCGCTCCGCCGCGAGCCCGCCTCGCCCTTTCAGTCCACCAGGCGGATCGAAATTCGAGCGTGGCGTGCGCGCGTCGACCGCCGCGAGCGCCCCGTGAGCGGCGGTCGACAATCTGCGCGCGAGGGACGCCCGAACCCGAGCGGCGGGCGGCGCGACCCACGGGAGCGCCGCCAAACGAGCGAACGGCGACCAACGGGAGCCGTGAGCACCGTGAGGGTGAGGGCGTCGGCTGGGGAGGCGTGTGGTGTGGGTGCGGTGCGGTGCCTGGCGGACTCGAAGGGCGAGGCCGTGGTC
>CAZATR010000020.1:0-22254 GCA_964488035.1 uncultured Natronomonas sp. | reverse complement strand
ATCCGGCCGCCGGGGATGGCGTCGACGCGGTAGCCGTCGATGCGGACGATGCGGGCGTCCTCGTCGGCGAACAGCGTGCCGCAGACGCCGATGGACTCCTCGCCGTCGCTGACGGTGACGGTGACGAGCGACTGGAAGTCCTCGGCCTGTCGGCGCTTGGTCTCGGAGACGGCGATGCCGCGCTCCTCGGCGATCCGGGGCGCGTTGACGGCGTTGACCTGCCACTCGAGCGGCCGGAAGACGCCCTTCAGCGCGGAGGCGGTGACGAGGTCGACGTCCTCCTCGGCGATGTCGCCCTCGTAGGTGACCTCGACGGACTCCAGGCGGCTGTCGAGCAGCTGGACGGCGATCTTGCCCGCGGTCTCGGCGAGGTGGATGTACGGCTCGACGCGGGGGAACGCCGACTCGTCCATCGAGGGGGCGTTCAGCGCGTTCAGCACGGGCTCGCCGCGGAACGCCGCGACGACCTGTTCGGCGGTCGAGACCGCGACGTTCTCCTGGGCGGCCTCCGTCGAGGCGCCGAGGTGCGGCGTGACGACGACGTCCTCGACGTCGAGCAGCGGGCTGTCCGCCGGCAGCGGCTCCTCGGCGAAGACGTCGACGGCGGCGCCGGCGAGGACGCCGTCGGCGACGGCCGCCGCCAGCGCCGACTCGTCGACGATGCCGCCGCGGGCGCAGTTGACGAGGTAGCCGCCCTCCAGCTCGGCGAGCTCGGCCTCGCCGATGAGGTCCTCGGTCTCCGGCGTCAACGGCGTGTGGATGGTGAGGACGGCGGCGCGCTCGAGCACGACGTCGAGCTCGGCGAGCTCGGCGCCCAGCTGGTCGGCGCGCTCCTCGGAGATGTAGGGGTCGTAGGCGACGAGCTCCATGCCGAGCGAGTCGAGCTTCTTGGCGACCTCCTGGCCGACGCGGCCCAGCCCGACGACGCCGAGCGTCTTGCCGTTCAGCTCGGTGCCGAGGAACTCTCCCTTCGCCCACTCGCCGGCCTTGAGCCGGTCGTGGGCCTGCGGGATAGAGCGGGCGGCGGCGAACGTCATCGCGACGGTGTGCTCGGCGGCGGCGCGGACGTTGCCCTCCGGGGCGTTGGCGACGATGACGCCCTCGTCGGTGGCGGCGTCGACGTCGATGTTGTCCACGCCGATGCCGGCCCGGCCGACGATGACGAGGTCCTCGGCGGCCTCGAGCACCTCGCCGGTGACCTCGGTCCCCGAGCGGACGATCAGGGCGTTGGCGTCGGCGACGGCCGACAGGAGCGCGTCCCCGTCGGCCTCGTAGTCCGTCTCGACATCGTGGCCGGCCTCGCGCAACACGGCCAGGCCCGCCTCCGAGATGGGGTCCGTGACGAGTACCTTCATGCGGGTATCCTCCCGACGGGCGGCCATAACCCTTTCCTCATCGCTCCGTTTCGCCGGATGCGAAACCCCGACTTCTATCCACGAACGTGGATACACAGGCCGGAAATAGTGGTTTAAATACACAATTAGATGCATTATCCGCGTCCGGTGGGTGCGATACCGATGCGAGGTGCCCGGCAGCAGGGTTACGCGTCGATTCGAGGGGCTCCTCTTGACGCTCCGGCCGGTTATACGCGGCGATGCTTATATGTGCCGTGCGTTCACACGGTCCGGGAACCCCGAGTCCCCGCCGATGAAGCTGGACAGATTCGCCGAGGTCGTCGTCCACGAACACCGCCGTCGCGTCATCCTCGTGACGCTGGCGCTGGTGCTGTTGCTCGGGCTCGGTCTGCCGGGGGTCACGCTCGACACCACCCTCGAGGAGTTCCGCGGCGGCACGGCGGAACACGCCGCCGACGGTTACATCGAGGCGAACCTCAGCGGCCAGGCGCCGAACTCGACGGGCGCGTTCGTCGTCGTCCGCGACGACGAGAACGCGCTCACCCGCGAGTCCTACCGGCAACAGCTCCGCGCCCAGGAACGCATCCGCGAGGACCCCGTCGTCGGGCCGACGCTCGTCGACGACCAGCAGCCGCTCGGCATCGCGAACGTCGTCGCCATCGTCAAGATCCGCCGGCAGGAGGGCGTCGACCCGGACAACGTCACCGTCAACCCCCGGCCGTCGCTCGAGCGGCAGCAGGCGGCCATCGCGAACCTCACCGAGCGGGAGCGGAACCTCTACACCGGCTACGCGGTCACGCTCGTGATGGGCGACATCGACCACACCTGGCCCCAGGGCGGGGCCTTCTCCGTCGTCCCCACGAGCTACATCCTCGCCGACCGCAGCGCGACGTCGACCGCGATCGTCGTCTCCCACGAGGACGACACCTCCGCCCGGGAACTGGCGCGCGCCCAGACCCGGATGGCCGACATCGTCGACGAGGAGGTCGACGGCAACGCAAGCGTCATCGGGAAGGGCGTCATCGACGACGAGCTCCGCCGCTCCTCGTTCGACAGCCTCGCCGTCGTCGGTCCCCTGGCGTTCCTGTTCGTGCTGCTCGTGCTGTTGTACGCCTACCGGGACGGCTACGACGTGCTCCTGGGACTGTTCGGCGTCGGTCTCGTCCTCGTGTGGACGTTCGGGTTCATGGGGTGGGCCGACATCACGTTCAACCAGCTGTTCGTCGCCGTTCCCGTGCTGTTGATGGGGCTGTCGATCGACTACGCCATCCACGTCTTCATGCGGTACCGGGAGGAGCGGCCGCCCGGCGGCAGCCGGTCCGAGGTCCTGCAGGTCGGCGACCCGCCGGCCGACGGGGCGCGGGACGACGACGGCACGCGGTCGATCCGCGCCGCGATGGCCGCCGCCCTCGGCGGGCTCGGCGGCGCGCTCGCGCTGGTCACGCTGACGACGGCGACCGGCTTCTCCTCGAACGTCGTCAGCGACATCCGGCCGATCCGGCAGTTCGGCCTCGTCAGCGCCGTCGGCATCCTCGGCGCGTTCGTCGTGTTCGCGCTCCTCGTCCCCGCGCTGAAGGTCGAGATCGACGGGCGCCTCGAGGCCCGCGGCGACGACCGACGCAAGCAGGCGTTCGGTACCGAGGGCGGCCGCCTCTCCGCGGCGCTGGCGCTGCCGGTCGCCGCCGCCCGCATCTCCCCGCGGGGCGTCGTCGCCGTCGCCCTCGTCGTCACCCTCGCCGCCGCCGGCGGCGCCGCCACCGTCGACACCACCTTCGAACAGGAGGACCTGCTCGTCGAGGAGACGCCCGACTGGATGGAGAGCCTCGGCCCGCTCGCGCCCGGTAACTACACCGCCCAGGAGAACATCGCCTTCGCCGACAACGCGACCTACATTTACGACGGGACCACGGCCCAAATCCTCGTCCGCGGCGACGTCACCCAACCGGACACCCTCGAACGGGCCCAGGCCGCCGCCGACCGCGCCAACCGGTCCGACGTCGTGCTCATCCTCCCCGACGAGACGAACGGCACCCGCGACCCGGTCCGGGTGATGAACGAACTCGCCGAGGACAACGAGACCTTCGCGGCCGTCTTCGAGGGCGCCGACACCGACGGCGACGGCGTCCCCGACCGGAACCTCGAACGGGTCTACGACGCCTTCTACGGCGCCTCCCCGCAGGGCGCGGCCACCTGGCTCCACCGTGCCGACGGCGAGTACCGCGCGCTCCGCATCGTCGTCCCGGTCGACGGGTCCGCGAGCGAGCCCGAGATCGCCGCCGGCATCCGGCCCGCCGCCGAGCCGGTCGACGGCGACGGCCTCTCCGCCATCGCCACCGGCCAGCCGATCATGAACCAGGCGGTCGCCGAGGACCTGTTCTCGACGGTCATCAACAGCTTCGCCATCACGCTGCTCGTCGTGCTGTCCGTGATGATGGCGGTGTACCGGCGTATCGATGGCTACGCCAGCCTCGGCGCCGTGACGCTGGCGCCGGTCGGGCTGGCCGTCGCCTGGATTACCGGCTCGATGGCCGCGCTCGGCATCCCGTTCAACGTCATGACCGGGCTCATTACCAGCTTCACGATCGGGCTCGGGATCGATTACTCCATCCACGTCTCCGAACGGTACGTCTACGAGTTGAACCGCGAGATCGGGGCCGACGCCGCCCTCGAACGCGCCGTCCTCGGCACCGGCGGCGCGCTCCTCGGCTCGACGGCGACGACCGCCGGCGGCATCGCCATCCTCGGGCTGGCGTTGCTCGTCCCGCTCCAGCAGTTCGGCATCATCACCGCGCTCACCATCGTGTACGCCTTCCTGGGCAGCGTCGTCCTCCTGCCGAGCCTCCTCGTGCTGTGGACCGACTGGACCGGTGCCGATCCGGAGGCCGTGCCCGACCACGTCCGGCGCCGCCGCGAGCGCCGCGAGCAACAGGGGCCCTGACCGCGGGGCCGCGGGGCCGCGGTGGCCACGGCGGCCACGGCGGCCGCGGCGGCCCAGGATGCCGCGCAGACCAGGGCGCGGAGGCCCGGCCGGCGGTGGGCGGACCGCGGTGCCGACAGCACCACCCGCCGGAACCGACACGTTCGTCACCCCCGGCGACGCAGGACCGGTATGCTGATTGCCTTCGACTTCGACGGGACGCTCTCCGATTCGGAGATGACCGTGCTCCTCGGCGAGGAAGCCGGCGTGGCCGACGAGATCGACGCGATCACCGAGCGTGCGATGAACGACGAAATCTCCTACGCCGAGAGCCTTCACGCCCGTGCCGAACTGCTGGACGACCTCCCCGAGTCCGACGCGGACGCGGCCTTCGACCGGGTCGAACTCCGGCCCGGTGCCGCCGACGTCATCGCCGCGCTCCGGGCGGCCGGCCACCACGTCGCGATCCTGACCGGGGGCTTCGAGCGCGGCGTCGAGCGGGCGCTGACGGCCGAGGACGTCGGAGTCGACACCGTCGTCGCCAACCGCCTCCCGATGCGGAACGGCCGGCTCACCGGCCGGGCCGAGGGCCCGCTCGTCGAGGGTACGAAGGACGACGCCCTCCAGGAACTCGCCGGCGAGGTCGGCGTCGCGACGGGCGACACCGTCGCGGTCGGCGACGGCGCCAACGACCTGCCGATGCTCGAGGTCGCCGGGTTCGCCGTCGGCTACGTCCCGAAGCCGGCCGTCGAACCGCACTGCGACGTGGTCGTCGAGTCGATGGCCGACCTGCAGGCGTTGCTTCGAGAGCGGGACGTCATCTAGGTCGCAGACACGACCCAACCACCACGACCAGCGTCCGAGGGTTTACGTACCGGAACGGGGCCAGACGCCCCGTGACGTGAGATTGCCCCGGCGCGCGGTCAAGGAGGGAGCGCGGAGCGCCGCCGCCGGCACCCACCAGGCTCCGTCTGTTCGAGCCGGATCACCAGGCTGACAGCCGCCGGCGCGACGCCCGCGCAGTTCGGTCCCGGTCAGGTCGCGGCCTCGATGGCGGCCTCGAGGTCCGCGATGATGCGGTCGGTGTCCTCCAGGCCGATCGACAGCCGGACGAGGTCGTCCGTGACGCCGCTGGCCGCCTTCTCCTCGTCGGTGAGCTGCTGGTGGGTCGTCGAGGCCGGGTGGATGATGAGCGTCTTGGCGTCGCCCACGTTCGCGAGCAGGCTGGCCAGCTCCGTCGACTCGACGGTCGTCCGCGCCGCCTCGTAGCCCGCCTCGAGCCCGAACGTGATCATGCCGCCGTAGCCGCCGTCGAGGTACTCCGAGGCGGCGTCGTGGGTCTCGTGGCCCGGGAGGCCAGGGTAGGTGACCCAGGCGACGTCGGGGTGGTCGTCGAGGTACTCGGCGGCCGCCATCGCGTTCTCGCTGTGTCGCTCCATCCGCATCGGCAGCGTCTCCAGGCCCTGGATCGTCGTCCAGGCGTCGAAGGGCGCCTGCTGGTTGCCCAGGTCGCGGAGGCCGCGCGTCCGGGCGGTCGCGGCGAAGGCGGCGTCGCCGAACGCGTCGGCGAAGTTGACGCCGTGGTAGGCGGGGTTCGGCGTCGCGACCTCCGGGAACCGCTCGGCGTGGTCCGTCCACGGGAAGCTGCCGCCGTCGACGAGGACGCCGCCGATGGTCGTGCCGGCGCCGTGGAGCCACTTCGTCGTCGAGTTCCAGACGAGGTCGGCGCCGTGCTCGATCGGCCGGCAGAGCGCAGGCGTGGCGAAGGTGTTGTCGACGAACAGCGGGACCCCGGCGTCGTGGGCGATCGCCGCGAGCCGCTCGAGGTCCGGGGTCACCAGGGCGGGGTTCCCGATGGTCTCGCAGTGGACGTAGGCGGTGTCCTCGTCGATGGCCGCCTCGTAGGCGTCGTAGTCGAGCGTGTCCACGAACCGCGTCTCGACGCCCCGGCGTTCCACGGTGTGGGTGAGGTACGTGTAGGTGCCGCCGTACAGCGACGACGCGGAGACGACGTTGTCGCCGGCCGACGCCAGCACGAAGGTCGCGAGGTCGAAGGCCGCCATGCCCGAACTGGTCGCGACCGCGCCCACGCCGCCCTCAAGCGTCGCCATTCGCTCCTCGAGGACGGCGTTCGTCGGGTTCATGATCCGCGAGTAGATGTTGCCCGGTTCGCGGAGCGCGAAGAGGTCGGCGGCGTGCTCGGCGTCCTCGAACTCGTAGGACGTCGTCTGGTAGATGGGCGGTGCGCGTGCGCCGGTGGTCGGGTCGGCCTCCTGGCCCGCGTGCAGCGAGTCGGTGTAGAGGTCGTCGCGGTCGAACATGCGTTTCCGCATGACTGCCAGGGGGATAACCGACGCCACCCCGTCAACACTGGCCGGAGTCTCGGAGCCCACGTCGGCGACCGCCGCAATCCCGTCCGGTACGGGCTACTCCGCGGACGGCATGCCGTGGCCGGGGATACTGGGTTACTCCGCGAACAGGCTGTTGTGGACGGGGGCGTACTCGTCGCCGTCGTCCGCGACGGTGTCGGAGACCGCCTTGCCAGCGACGCCGTCGGTGAGGAAGTCCGCCAGCGGCGGGCCGACGCGGTCCGGTTCGACGAGGAACGCGTCGTGGCCGTGGTCCGAATCGACGACGTGGTGGGCGGTGTCGGTGCCGGTCGAGCGGAACGCGTCGGCCAGCGCCTCGCTCTGCTCGACCGTGAAGTGCCAGTCGCCGGTGAACGAGAGCAGCAACGCCTCGCCCTCGAAGGCGGCGACAGCGTCGGCGTCGGACTCGAAGCCCGCCGCCAGGTCGTAGTGGTCCATCGCCCGCGAGAGGTACAGATAGGAATTGGCGTCGAACCGCTCGGCGAACGTCTCGCCCTGGTAGTCGAGGTACGACTCCACCTCGCGGTACGGGAAGAACCCGGCGGCGGGGTCCATCTCGAACGGCTCGCGGCCGGCGTCAATCCCGGCGGATCGACGGCCGAACTTGTCCTCCATCGAGGACTTCGAGAGGTACATCACGTGCCCGATCTGGCGGGCCAGGGCGAGACCCTTTGTCGGCGGGTCGTCGCCGTCGGACGAGTCCGACGAGCCTCCGTTCGCTTCGCTCTCGGAGACGCCGTAGTAGTCGCCGCCCTGCCAGTTCGGGTCGGTGGTTATGGCGCGGCGGGCGATGCCGTCCAGCGCGACGCACTGCGGGTCCAGGCGGGGCGCCGCCGCGATGGGGATGGCGCGCTCGACGTGGTCCGGGTGCCGGGTCACCCAGTCGAGGACGTTCATCCCGCCGACGCTGCCGCCGACGACGGCGTGGAGGTTCGGGACGCCGAGTTCGTCCAGGAGGCGGCGCTGGGTCCGGGTCCAGTCGCCGACCGTGACCGCGGGGAAGTCCGTGCCCCAGGGCTCGCCGGTCTCGGGGTTCGTCGACGGCGGCCCCGAGGTCCCGTAGCAGGAGCCGGGGACGTTCGCGCAGACGACGTAGTACTCGGTCGTGTCGATGGCCTTCCCGGGCCCGACGATGTCGTCCCACCAGGCGTGGGCCTGCCCGGCGGTGTCCTCGCGGCGGCGACCGCCGGCGACGTGGGCGCTCCCGGTCAGCGCGTGGCAGACGAGGACGGCGTTGTCGCCGGTGAACTCGCCGTAGGTCTCGTAGGCGACCTCGAGGTCGGGGATGGACTCCCCGCACTCGAAGGTGAACTCGCCGAGCGAGACGACCTCCCGCGTGCCGGTCGTGCCCCCCGTCATAGCACGCGATCCAGATCCGCGACGATGTCCTCGACGTCCTCGATGCCGACCGAGAGCCGGACGAGATCCGGCGTGACGCCGCTTTCGCGCTGCTCGGCCTCCGAGAGCTGGGCGTGGGTGGTGGAGGCGGGGTGGATGACGAGCGTCCGGGCGTCCCCGACGTTGGCGAGAAACGTCGCGACCTCGCACTCCTCGCAGACCCGCTTTGCGGCGTCGTAGCCGCCCGCCGGGCCGAAGGCGATCATGCCGCCGTAGCCGTCGACGGCCGTCCCGTCCGTCGAGCCGCCGAGGTACCGTGACGCGAGGTCGTGGGTCTCGTGTAACTCGAGCCCGGGGTAGGCGACCCAGTTCACGCCGGGGTGGTCGGCGAGGAACTCGGCGACGGCGGCGGCGTTCTCGCAGTGCCGCTCCATCCGGACCTGGAGGGTCTCGACGCCCTGCAGGGTGGCCCAGGCATCGAACGGCGACTGCTGGTCGCCGAGGCTGCGGACGGCGCGCTGGCGGGCCGCCATCGCGAAGGCACGGTCGCCGAACCGCTCCGTGAAGTTCAGGCCGTCGAACGCGGGGTTCGGGCCGCCGACCTCCGGGTACTTCTCCGGGTAGTCGGCGAAGGGGAACGAGCCGTCCGAGACGAGCACGCCGCCGAGCGTGGTCCCGGAGCCGTGGAGCCACTTCGTGGTCGACTCCCAGACGACGTCGGCGCCGTGCTCCAGCGGCCGGCACAGCGCCGGGGTGGCGAAGGTGTTGTCGACGACGAGCGGCGCGCCGGCCGCGTGGGCGACCTCGGCAATCGCCTCCAGCGGTGGCGTGACCAGCGACGGGTTGCCGACGGTCTCGCAGTGGACGTAGGCGGTGTCCGCGTCGATCGCCGCGGCGTAGGCGTCGGGATCGAGAGTGTCGACGAACCGGGCCTCGATGCCCCGGCGGCTCGCGGTCCGCGAGAGGTAGGTGTGGGTGCCGCCGTAGAGGGACGAGGCCGAGACGACGTTGTCGCCGGCCGACGCCAGCACCAGGGTGGCGGCGTCGAGGGCGGCCATCCCGGCGGCGGTGGCGACGGCGGCGGTCCCGCCCTCCAGGGCGGCGAGCCGCTCCTCAAGGGCGGCGACGGTCGGGTTGGCGATGCGCGAGTAGACGTTGCCCTCGTCGGCGAGGGCGTAGCGGGCGGCGGCGGTGTCGGCGTCCGGGAACTCGAAGGACGTCGTCTGGTGGATCGGGGGCGCGGCGGCGCCGGTGGCGGCGTCCGGCCCCTGGCCGACGTGTAGACAGCGCGTGCCGAAGCCCGGCTCGTCGCCGGGCGCGCCGCGCGGCTCGCGCCCGGCGCCATCGTCGTTGCTCATGTATACTGTGCATATATCTCTCCGCTTCTATAACCACCAGTTACGGCAACGCTTGCCGCCGGGGTCCTGCGGGCGGAACGGGCGGCGGTCACCCGGCCCGCCGGACCGGGCAGGCGCGGCCGCCCGGGAGAAACTTCAAACGCGTGTATAAAGTGCAGGGCATCTGGCGCAGCAGGCTATTGCGTCGTTGTACGGTACGACGGCCAATGACGGAGGAGCACGACGATCGGAGCGGCGGGCAGGGAGATTCGACGGACGAACGACCGGGCGACCTCTCGCGGCGGTCGATCCTCGGCGCGGTGGGTGCCGGCGCCGCCCTCGGGGCACTGCCGACGGGGGCGACGGCGCAGGGACTCGACCCGACCGACGTGCTCGAGGGCGACGTGGCCGGCCACGACGACGCGAACCCCGACGGGCGGGCTCCGGGCGGCCGCGCCCACCGCGGCCGGCTCTACCCCGTCGACGCGGACTTCGCCGGCGGGACGCCACAGCGGCTGCGGGCCAAGCGCGGCTGCTTCAAGCCGCAGGACCGGCCGATCTACGGGCCGACGGACGTCAACGCCCAGTCCGCGAACGGCCGGATGGCGGTCGCGGTCACCGACGCGGGCACCGTGTCCGTCCTCCGGTGGCCGCGGCCGTCGTTCTACGACCAGGTGAAGTACTTCGCCGAGGGCCGCGACGCCGACGACGAGGTCGTCGTCGCGCCGAACAACGGCGCGTTCCTCGGACTCGCGGTCGACACCGGCGACGGCTTCGAGACGACGTGGCTCCGGGAGTTCGACGAGGTCGAGCAGCGCTACCGCAACGACCGCGAGGACGCCGATGTCGGGTACTCCGACGAGATCGTCACCCGCTACACCCACGACGACCTCGGCCTGCAGGTCCGGGTCCACGACCTCGTCGCCCGCGACGTCGACTCCTTCGTCCGCCGCGTCCGCGTGCACCGGCGCGGTCCGTCGCCCGTCGAGGCGGCGAAGCTCGTCGCCTTCGAGAACCTGAACCTCGTCGTCGGCAAGTACCCCCAGTTCCCCGTCCAGGACTGGTGTCTCGAGGAAACCAACGGCCACCGCGCCCGCTATCTCGACCGGCTGGACGCCATCGTCCACGACCGCGTCGGCGTGGACCAGTCGACCGGCGAGCAGTCGTCCGTCGCGGTCGCGATGGGGTTCGCCGGCGACAGCGAGGCCCACCAGGTCGGCGGCGACGCCCACGACCCGCTGGCCGAGCCGACCGGGCGCGCCGGCCCCGCGGTCGACGCCTACGACGACGCCTCGACCGGCACCCTCTCTGGGAACGACCGGTACGTCGGGCAGGCGACCGGCACCCTCTCGACGACACTCGACTTCGGTCCCGGCCGCGGCGGCGTCGCCGAGGAGACGGTGGTCTTCGCGGCCGGTGCCGACGAGTCCGAGGCCGCCACCGCGCTCGGCGCCGTCCGCGAGCAGCCCTTCGAGGCCCTCCGCGAAGCGAAGGAGACCTGGATCGCCGACCTGCTCGCCGACGCGCCGCTCCCGAACCGCGACACCATCGCCGAACGCGAGGACGAGGACGACGCCCACGCCCTGCTGGCGACCGCCAAGCGCGCGCTCGTCACGCTCGTCACCACCTACGATTCGGAGTCCGGCGCGGTCGTCGCCTCCATCACCACCCAGCCGCCGTACGCCGAGGACTGGCCGCGCGACGGCGCCTTCTTCAACTACGTGCTGGACCTCATCGGGCGCCACGACTGGGTCGAGACGCGGAACCGCTGGTACGCCGGCCTCCAGCAGCAGACCGTCGACGCCGTCAGCGAGGGCGACGTCCTGAAGGCGACCGAACCGTCCCAGGTGACCTCCGTCAACACGCTGCAGGCGAACTGGAACATGAACTACTACGCCGACGGCGTCGCCGGCGGCCCCATCCCCTACCAGATGGACACCACGGGGTTCGTCCTCTGGACGATGGTCGACCACTACGAGGTGACCGGCGACGAGGAGTACCTGCGCGCAGTCTGGCCGGCCATCCGGCGGGCGGCCGACTACCTCGTCGAGTGCCGCGATCCCCGGAACGGACTCCAGTGTCCGAACTTCGAGGACGACCGGCCCAGCGAACCGACCCGCCAGACGGTCAACGGGGCCATTCCGGCCTGGCAGGGCCTCGAGTCCGCCGTCAAAGCCGGCCGCGTCCTCGGCAACGACGCCGACACCGACCGCTACGAGTCCCGCATGCACGAACTCGGCCGGGCCATCGACGACGTCCTGTACGACGAGGCGGAGGGGTGCTACGGCTGCGGGCCGAACGGCTTCCCCTACGGCGAGACGACGTGGCCGCTCGGCTTCAGGCCGTACACCGACCCCGAGACCGGCGAACTCCGCGACCGGCCGCAGGTCGACAACCCCTACGAGCACCCGCGCATCCGGGCTCACCTCACGCGGGACGGCCGCACCATCCCGAAGCTCCTGGCGGAACCGGCGGCCGGCGAGACCGACAACGGCGGCTACGACTGCAAGGCGCTCATCCCGCTGGCGAAGGCCCGCCGCGGCGAGGACGAGCCCCGGAGCCTCTCGGCCGTCCGGGACGCCATCCGGTGGGTGGGCACCCGCCACGCCAGCGAGGACACCCACGTCATGGGCGAGTTCTGGCGGATCTTCGGCGAGGGCGACGACCGCGAGGTCCGGTCCATCCAGGGCCAGCCCCACATCTGGGAGCAGGTCCTGTTCTACCTCGCCGTCCTCGAGGCCTACCCGCCCGAGGGCCTCGAGTTCGAACCGGCGACGATGCAGGGCGTCACCGGCGCGCTCCGGGAGTAGACGGCCGTCGTCGACCACCCGCCGGCACAGCTTTATGGTCGCCGCCGGCGCCGAACCGGTATGGAGGTCGTCTTCGAGAACACCGTCCGGTTCGAGGAGACCGACGCCCAGGGCGTCGTCTTCTACGGCAACTACGTCACCTTCCAGGACGAGGCCTTCACCGCCTACCTCGAGGCCATCGGCTACCCCTACGCGTCCCTGCGGGAGGCGGACTGGGACGTCCACGTCGCGCACGTCGACCTCGACTACCGAAAGCCCGCGGGGTTCCGCGACCGGCTCCACAACGCCATCCGGATCGACGCCATCCGGGAGTCGAGCATCGAGTTCGAGTACGAGTGCCGCGACGACGACGGCGAGGTGGTCGCCGAGGGCGGGCTGGTCCACGTCGTCGTCGACGAGGCCGGCGATCCGACCCGGGTCCCGGACGCGTTCCGCGAGGCCACCGTCGCGTTCCAGGACGAGGCGCCGGACCCGGTATAGCGAGGCGCGAGCGAAGCGAACGCCTCGGTCCGGGCGAGCGGGAGGAGCGACCGGAGGGCGCGACGACACGCGAGCCACGACTCCGGCCCACCCCACCCTCCGGGCCGAGCTTTTAGTTTCGCCCGGGACGAACGCCGGGTATGGTGTCGACCGCCGAGGTCGTCGACCGCCTCGAGCGGCGGCTGATGAGCCTCGGCGTCTACGTCGAGCGGCACGCCGTCGAGGCGACCGACGACGGCGAGACGCTCCACGTCGAGTACGAGACGGCCGCCGGCGGCCTCGTCAGCGGCGACGTCGGCAACGTCTGTACGGAGCTCGTCGACGCCTACGAGGACGACTGGACGCCGCAGGACTGCCGCTTCTGGGCGTTCGAGACCGGTGGCGCCGGACAGTTCCTCGGTGACTGGGCCGTCCACGAGGGCTGGTTCCACGCCCTCGAGCGCGGCGACATCTCCGAGACCGACTTCTCGACGCTCGTGCTGTCGACGCGCCGGCGGCCCGACGACCCGCCGCCGGGCGAGTGACACGCCGCCGTCGTCCCATCCGAGTCACTGGGCGGCCCTGGGTCCAGCAGCGACCGATCCGGCCCCCAGTGCCGCCACGGAACCCCACCCGTTACACCCGTCCGGCCCGAACCACGGGCGTGACCGCCGCCGCGGCCGTCCGCGCCGAACTGCTCGAGGCCCACCGACCCGCGCTCGAGCGGGCGCTGTCGTGTGCCGACGCCGTCGCCGCCGGGTGGGACGGCGACGCGACGTCCGACCGGACGGCCGTCGTCGACCCGTACCGGAACGCCCTCCGGCGGGCCGGCGCGCTCGAGCCGCTCGTGGGGGCGCTCGTCGACGCCCTCGACCACGCGGGCCACCAGCCGGCCGCCACGCCGGTCGCGGATCTCCCGTACGTCGCCATCACGGGACGCGGCGTGGTCCTCCGGGCCCCGCTGGCGGCCGGGGGCCGCGTCGTCGCGACGCTGCGGGCCTTCGACGTCGACCCCTACCGGCGCGGCCCCGACCTCCCGGACGCGCTCGCCGTCGACCGCCGGCGGGGGTGACCGGTCGCCCCCGCGCCGGGCCCGTAAGAGTCAAACGCGCCGCTCCCCTGCTGACAGTTGACATGGAGGTTCGCGTGACGGGCGGTGGGCCGGCGGAGCCGTTTCTGGCCGCCCGGGACCTGCTCGCGACCGAACACGACCTCGAGCTCCCGGTGGTCGTGACGGTCCGCGAGGACCCCGACGAACGCACGGTGACCGGCCACTACGACGACCGCCACGAGCTGCGGGTCTCCCGGCGGGCCGCCCGGTCGGCGATGGCCCGCGAGCTCGCCCTCCACGAGTTCGCCCACATGGCCCGCTACGAGGAGGAACACCCCTCCCACGTCCAGTCCACCGAGGAGGCGCTGTTCCTGGGGCTGGCCGGCCGGAGCGTCGAGCGCCGGAAGCTCTCGCACTGCTACCAGATCGCCAACCACATGAAGGACATCTACGCCGACGACATCACGCTCGACATCGGGCCGACCGGGAAGCTCGTCGCGTTCCTCGAGTCGTCGCTCGCCAGCGCCGTCGCGGACTCGCCGCCGTCGGTCCCCGGCGAGTGGCAGCGCTGGACCGCCGCGGCCGACCCCGACATCACCGCCGTCAACGCCGCCTTCGCGCTCGCCCTGTTGGAGCGCCACGACGCCATCGACGCCGACCACCGGCTGTACGACCTCGCCGACGCCGCGGCCGCCGACGCCCCCGAGGTGTCGCTGTCGACGTTCAAACACCACTTCCGGTCGCTCGGCCCCGACCCCGACGCCTCCGAGTACCGGCAGGCCCTCGTCGACGTCACCCGCGAGTACGCCCTCGGCGGCGGGCGGGCGGCGGACTGACCACGGCGGCCCTCGGTCCCAGTCCTCCAGCGACCGCCCCCGGACCGACGTCGGGCCGACTACCCCCGGACGCGTCCGTCCCGTCGCGCATGTGAAAGGTATTTACCGGTCCCCTGCCTCCCACGGACAACATGGTCCCCTCGGCGGATTTCCTCCCCGCCCTCCCCCGCGACGTGGCGCGCATCTGGCTCGTCCGGGCGGCGGTCGCGCTTGTCGTCGTCGCCCTCCTGACGCCCGCCGCCGTCTCCTACGTGACCTACGAGGAGACCACCCACCAGCGCGGCACCCTCACCTCGGTCGCCGACAACGAGACGGTGATCAGCATCCAGGGGTTCCACTTCGAGGGCGAGGGCAGCGGCAAGAAGCCCAGCGGCATGGTCGGCGTCGACGGCCGCGCCCGGACCGCCTGGACGTTCAACGGTAGCGAGGCCGACTGGCCCGTCGAGACCGCCGACCAGTCGTGGTGGTTCTACGACGTCGACCCGCTCCCGAACGGGAACCTGCTGGTCGTCAACACCTTCCCCGGCGAGACGTACGTCAGCGAGTACGACCCCGAGGCCGGCGAACGCGTCTGGGGCGAGCTGTTCCCCGAGATGGTCGACACCCACGACGTCGCCTACCTCGACGAACACGAGATCGCGATCGCGAACATGCGGAACTACGACGAGTCCGCCGGCGTCAGCGACGACCGCGTCGTCATCTACAACCGCACGAAAGACGAGATCGTCTGGGAGTGGTACTTCCGGGAGCACTACCCGCTGGACATGGACGGCGGCCAGAGCGAGGACTGGAGCCACGTCAACGACGTCGATCCCATCGGCGACGGCCGCCTGTTGCTGTCGCCGCGGAACTTCGACCAGGCCATCGTCGTCGAGCGCTCCACCAGCGACATCGTGATGCAGCTCGGCGAGGACGGCAACCACTCCATCCTCAACGAGCAGCACAACCCCGACTACCTCGAGAGCGACGACGGCACCCCGACGATGCTCGTCGCCGACAGCGAGAACGACCGCGTCGTCGAGTACGCCCTCACCGACGAGTGCGAGCGCCCCGAGGGCGTCGAGAAGGCCGGCAACCGACTCGACTGCGAGTGGGAACTCGTCTGGTCGGTCGGCGGCGAGGGCCGGTTCAACTGGCCGCGGGACGCCGACCGGCTCCCCAACGGCAACACCCTCATCACCGACTCGCTGAACCACCGCGTCGTCGAGGTCACGCCGCAGGGCGAGATCGTCTGGGAGTACTACGTCGGCTGGGGCCCCTACGACGCCGAGCGCGGCGCCATGGAGTCGTCGGGCCCGACGATGCGGGACCTGAACGTCTCGGGCCACCACGACGTCACCGGCAGCGCCGGTCTCGAACCCGGCACCGGCAACAGCACCACGCTGGCCGACTGGGCGACCGCGATGGCGGCCGGCACCCCACTCGAGGGCCAGGTCCGGGAGGCCGCCCAGCGGTGGTCCCACGTCGCCCCCTGGATCTACCCCGTCTGGATGTCCGACTGGGACTTCGCCTACACGCTTTTGGCCGTCCTCGTCGCGCTCGGCTGGACCGGCTACGAGGCCTACCGGAAGCGCGGCGTCGTCGTGGACGCGGTCGCGGGCTGAGCGGCCCGGCGGTCGAGCCCGACATCGGGTTCCGGGTACCGTGGGCGTCCTGCTGTCTCGTCGGGGCGGTGTCGTCCGACGGCGCGGCCGCTCCCGGGCGTGACCGAAGCGAACAACGGGAGAAACCGCGCGTCCGTCAGCGAGCGGCGGCCGCGACGCGTTCCTGCTCTTCCTTCTGGCTGACCGGGTAGGCCTCCAGGTCGTAGTTGGCGGCGCCGACGAGCTGGTTCGCCAGCGCCTCCTCGACCGGCGTCGGCGACTTGAACGAGGCGTTGTACGTGCCCTGGGCGATGAACTTCAGCGCCTGGTCTACCCGGCGCTGCGGGCCGACGTCGACGGCCTTCGGCACGCTGATCCCGCCGTACTTCAGGCGAACGGTCTCCTCCCGCGGCCCGGCGTGCTCGACCGCCGTCACGAGCACCTGGACCGGGTTCCGTTCGGTCCGCTCGTGGACGATGTCGAACGCCTCCCGGACGATGCGGGTGGCCTGCTGCTTCTTGCCCGTGTTCTCGTCGGTCTGCATCAGCCGGTTGATGAGCCGCTCGACGATCGAGAGCTCCGACTTCTTGAACTGCTTGTCGGTGTGCCGACCCATCGTGTGGGCGATCGGCGTGACCGTGATGTACCGCTGGGTCGAGGGGTCGCCGTACTCGATGCCGGAGACCTCCCACTCGCCGAACAGCTTCGCCGAGACGCGCTCGTCGTCCGTCGACGCGGGCGCGTCCGGTTCGGGGGCTTCCGAGCTCATCGCACCGGCTTCTCCGCGTTCCCGCGGACGAGCTCGATCAGCGAGACGCCGTTGACCTTCTCGACCTTGTAGTTCACGCCGGAGAGGTCGCCCATCGCGCGGCCCTTCGCGCCGCCGATACCGGCGATGGTGACCTCGTCGTGCTCGTCGATGAAGGAGATCGCGCCGTCGCCGGGACAGAAGGCGGTGACCTGCTTGCCGTTCTTGATGAGCTGCACCCGGACGCACTTCCGGATGGCCGAGTTGGGTTGTTTCGCCTCGATGCCGACCTTCTCGAGGACGATGCCCCGCCCCTGCGGGGCGCCCTCGAGCGGGTCGGACTTCTTGCCGAGTCCGCGGGCACGGCGCGCGTAGTCCGAGTCGGACCACCGATGTTTCTGGCGGTCCTTCTTGAGCTTCCGCGCGGCGTATTTGCCGTTCGCCATAGTACGCCGTGTTACCCCGCGGAGCCACTTAAGCATCCCTTTTCGAGCCCGCTGCCGTCTCCGACACCCCCGCACCGACGTGGGGTTTTCCCGCTGTGCCACGTGTTGACACGCATGCCGTCGACGCCGCCGGGCGGCCCGAAGACCTACGCCATCGGCGGCGGCCGGGCCGACTGCGAGCACGACGCCCTCGAGGCACTGGCCACCGACGCCGGCGCCAACCGCTATTTCCGGTGCCGGGACTGCGGCGGCGTCCTCGTCCGCGAACCCCCGATGAAGCGCGACGGCACCGACGCCGACCTCGGCACCATCGACCCGCGGTTCGACGACCTGCTGGAGGACCTCGACCGGTACCACGACCGCGATGACGCCTCCCTCGTCGGCCGGACGGTCGCCGCCGTCCGGCGGTTCGTCCGCTGACGCCCGGTGTGGCGCCACCCGCGCGCTCGGAGGTCGCGACCGTGCCGCCGCTCACGTGAGCTCGATCTCGTCGACGTCGAAGTGCCGTTCGGCCAGCCGGCGGGCCAACTCGATGTTCCGGCCGTCCGCCCCGATGGCGACGCCGCGGTCCTCCCGGTCGACCTCGGCGTAGGCGACCGTGGTGTCGTTCTCGCTGATCGTGACGTTGTAGACGGCCGCCGGCGCCAGCGCGTTCGCGACGAACGCCGCCGCGGTGTCGGCGCCCTCGACGACTTCCACGTCGCGGCCGACCGTCCCCTCGAGCCGGCGGACGTGCTCGCCGCCCGGCCCGATGACCTGCCCCATCGTGCCCGGCGGCACGACGAAGACCACGCGGTCGTACTCGTCGTCGACGATGCAGTCCGTCGCCGCGACGTCCGTCTCCTCGTCCAGGACGGCGATGTGGCGACGGGCCGCGTCGGTGAGCGTGACGGCCACGGCTCCGGGGTCAGTCGTCGGCCGACCCGCCGTCGGCGCGCTTTGCGCTCATCCGGAGGTCGACGTCGCCCGTCCCGAGCTTGATCGGCTTGCCGACGATGACGTTCTCCGTGACCCCGTCGAGCGCGTCGACCTCGCCGTGGATGGCGGCGTCCAGCAGGTGGTTGACCGTCACCTCGAAGGCCGCCCGCGCGAGCACCGAGTCCTTGTTGCCGGAGATGCCGTGGCGGCCGATCGACTCGATCTCGCCGTTGTTCGTCATGATGTCGGCGACCAGCATCAGGTGCCGGATGTTCACGTCGTCCAGCCCCTGCTCCTCGAGGGTGTTCATCGTCTCCTCGATGATGGCCTCGCGGGCGGCCTCGATCCCGAGGTTCTTGTGGATCTCGTGGATGTTGTTGCACGTGGTGCGGGAGGCGTCGACGCCCTCGATGTCGAGGACGTCGCCGAACGCCGAGCCCTCGGTGTACAGCACGAACTCCTCCTCGCCGTCGGTCGAGGCGCCCGCCCCGTCGCCGTCCTCCTTCCGGATGACGACGCGGGTGACCTCCTCGATGCCCTTGAACACGACCTCCCGGAGCTCCTCGACCAGCTGGAGGAGATCCCGGTAGGACGGCTCGTCGGGACCGAACTCGATGACGGTCCCCTCGGGCCGGACCGTGTCGACGCCGAGGCTGGACTCGATGGTGTCGGCGATCTCGCCGGCGACCTCGTCGAGGCTCTCGACGGTCGGCCACCGCTCGGCCAGCGTCTCGTCGTTCAGGTCGACCCGGACCAGCATGTCCGCGACGTTCGTCGAGACGTCGCCCAGCGCGAGGATCCGCGTCGCCTCGATCTCCCAGACGACCTCGTGGGCCTTCTCGCGGTCGGTCGCGTACTCCTCCTCGAGGTGGACCGTCATCATCGGCGTGTCCGGCGTCTTCCGGGCGTCCACCAGCTCGATGAGCCGCGGCAGCCCCTGCGTGACGTCGATCTCGGCGACGCCCGCGTAGTGGAACGTGTTCATCGTCATCTGGGTTCCGGGTTCCCCGATGGACTGCGCCGACACCGTGCCGACGGGCTCCAGCGGGTCCACGCGTGTGTCGAGGTACTGGGACTCCACCGCCTCCACCACGTCCTCGACGTGGTCGACGGTCACGTCCGACCGCGACCCGACGGTGTCGTAGACCTCCCCCTTGAGCCGTCGCGGGAGGTCCGCGGCCTCGACGACCGCCTCGACGTCCTCGGGGACCTCAGTCATCGGACTCCACCTCCGGGGTGCCGGCGGCCGACCGCCACGATTCGCCGTGCTCAGAGAGGTTCGTCTTCGGCTCCTCGATGCCGAGGAACTCCCGCTTTGCCTCCTCGCTGTCGAACTCCTCCTCGACGATGCGGTCCGTGATGGACTCGACGTCGATGTCGACGTCCTCGCTGGAGGACACCCTGACCGGCGACGTGCCGTCCTCGCCGAACTCGAACTGGACGACGGTGTCGGAGGTGTCCCGGACGGTGCCGTCGTATTGGGCCTCCAGCTCGGAGAGCGCGTTGATGAGGCGGCGCTGGAGGTAGCCGGACTTCGACGTCCGGACGGCGGTGTCCACGAGGCCCTCGCGGCCGCCCATCGCGTGGAAGAAGAACTCCTTCGGCGTCAGGCCGTTCCGGTAGGAGTTCTCGACGAAGCCGTGGGCGTCCGCCGAGAGGTCGTTCCGCTGGAAGTGGCTCAGCGTCCGGTCCTCGTAGCCGCGGTTGATCCGCTCGCCGCGGACCGCCTGCTGGCCGACACAGCCCGCCATCTGGGTGAGGTTCAGCATCGAGCCCCGGGCCCCGGACTGGGCCATCACCACGGCGGGGTTGTTCGGGTCGAAGTGGTCGTCGGCGATGTCGCCGGCGGCGTCGCGGGCCTTCCCGAGCGTCTGCATGATCTTCATCTCCAGGGTCTCGTCGACCGTCCGTCCCGGCAGCGACTCGAGTTCGCCGGCGCGGTAGGCCTCGATGAGGCTCCCGACGCGCTCGTAGGCGCTGTCGATCGCCTCGGCGATCTGCTCCTCGGCATCCCGCTCGATGGACTCGTCGTCGATCCCGATCGAGAACCCGAAGTGCATGATCGACCGCATCGCGAGCGTCGCGACCTCGTTGACGAACACGCGGGCGCGGGTGTTGCCGTACACCTTGCAGATGGTGTCGACGACCTCGCCGCCGAACGCGCCGACGCTGTCCTCGTCGATGGTGCCGTCGACGAGTTCGCCCTCCTCGATGACCACCGTGTCGCCGGCCGCGGAGGTGAACTCGAGGTTCAGCCCCTCCGGGAGCAGCTCCGAGAAGATGGTGCGGCCGGTCCAGTACTCGACGCCCTCCTCGTCTGTGCCGTCGGACTCCGGGAGTTCGTCGATGCTCGTCGCCCGCAGCAGGTCGAGCGCCTGGGTCTCGTTGAACTTCGGGTTCTGGTTCGTGAGCAGGTAGAGCCCGGAGATGTGGTCCTGGATGGCGCCGATGATGTTCTCGCCGAACCGCGGGCTGAGGATCTGCTCCTGGACGCGCATGAGCACGCGAGCCTCGGCGCGGGCCTCCTCGTTCTGCAGCGCGTGCATGTTCATCTCGTCGCCGTCGAAGTCCGCGTTGTACGGCGGACACACGGTCGTGTTCAGCCGGAACGTCTTGTACGGCATCACCACGACCTCGTGGGCCATGATGGACATCCGGTGCAGCGACGGCTGCCGGTTGAAGATCACGATGTCGCCGTCGATCAGGTGCCGGGCGACCTCCCACCCGGGCTCGATCTTTTCGGCGAGCTCCTCGCAGTTCTTCTCCGTGACCTTGAGCCGCCGGCCGTCCGGCCGCTTGACGTAGTTCGCGCCCGGGTGCACTTCGGGCCCGTTGGCGACGTACCGGCGGGCGTCCGAGAGGTTCCGCTCGTTGACGTTCATCGTCTGGGTCATCTCGCTGGCGACCCGGTCCGGCACGCCGACCTCGTTCAGCGACAGCGTCGGGTCCGGCGAGATGACGGTCCGGGCGGAGAAGTTCACGCGCTTGCCGGACAGCGAGCCGCGGAACCGGCCCTCCTTGCCCTTCAGCCGCTGGGACAGCGTCTTCAGCGGCCGGCCGGAGCGGTGTCGGGCGGGCGGCGTCCCCGAGATCTCGTTGTCCATGAACGTCGTGACGTGGTACTGGAGCAGCTCCCAGAGGTCCTCGATGATGAGCTGCGGCGCGCCGGCCTCGCGGTTCTCCATGAACCGCTGGTTGATCCGGATGATGTCGACCAGCTTGTGCGTGAGGTCGTCCTCGCTCCGCTGGCCGTTGTCCAGCGTGATCGACGGCCGCGCCGTCACCGGCGGCACGGGCAGCACCGTGAGGATCATCCACTCCGGCCGGGACTTCTCGGGGTCGATGCCGAGGACCTCGACGTCCTCGTCCGGGATGTCCTCGAACCAGTCGCGGATGTCCGAGGGCATCAGCTTGTTCATGTCCTCCTCGGTGAGGTCCACGTCCAGCGCCGTCTCCAGCGCCTCCCGGTCGTCGCGCTTCGGGCGGAACTCCCCGGAGAGGATCCGGTTGATCCGCTCGAGCTCGATACCGGTCTCCTCGGCGAGCTCCTGTGGGCCGACGGGCTCCCGATCCGTCTCCTCCTCGTCGCCCTCGGCGTCGGGGTCGCGGCCCTCCATCGCGGCGGCGATCCGCTCGGCGTACTCCGACGAGAGGACCTGCTGGACCTCGTAGTACGTCGTCGGTTTCTCGTGGTTGATGTCGTACTGCTTCTCGCCGCAGTGCGGACACCGGTCCTTCTTTCTGGCCATCCGGATGGCGGCCTTCGTCACGTCGTTGAGGTCCTCGCCGAGCTGTCGGGTGCGGTCGAGCCGGCTGCGGAACTCCCCTTTCTCCTCCTCGGTGAGACACAGCCGCGAGCACTCCCGACAGGTGCCGCGGAGCAGCCGCCGGATGAGCTTCGCGTGCCCGACGTGGATGACGGGCGCGGCGAGCTCGATGTGGCCGAAGTGGCCGTTACAGGAGCCCGAGTGCTTCCCACAGGTCTTGCACTCCAGGCCGGGGTCGATGACGCCCAGGCGGGGGTCCATGAGCCCCATGTCGATGGGGAACCCGTCGTCGTCGTACGTGTCGGCCGTGATGACCTTCG
>CAZATR010000019.1:0-23857 GCA_964488035.1 uncultured Natronomonas sp. | reverse complement strand
TCCACCGGCGGCAGTTCAACATCGAGTCGCTGACGGTCGGCCCCACGCAGAACGAGGGCTACTCCCGGATCACGCTCGTCGTCGAGGAGCCCGACCCGGGCATCGACCAGGCGAAAAAGCAGCTTCAGAAGCTGCTCCCGGTGGTCCACGTCCGGGAACTGGACGAGGACCCCGTGGCCTGCGAACTGGTCATCCTGAAGGTGAACGGCGAGGAGCCGGACAAGGTCCAGGCGATCACCGAGATGTACGACGGCGAGACGCTCGACGCCGGCCCCCGCACCATCACCGTCCGGATCACCGGCGACGAGGGCAAGATCGACGACGCCATCGACGCCTACGAGCAGTTCGGCATCCGCGAGATCGCCCGCACCGGCCAGGCCGCGCTCGCCCGCGGCGCGGCCGAGACGGCACGCGTCGACGAGACCCACACATGACTGCCGCCAGCAACGACGAGCGAACGATGACCGCAGCTACCTCCGACGAGCCATGACCGCCGACATCTACTACGACGACGACGCCGACAGCATCGTCCTCGACGACCGCACCGTGGCCGTCCTCGGCTACGGCAGCCAGGGCCACGCCCACGCCCAGAACCTCGACGACTCCGGCGTGGACGTGATCGTCGGCCTCCGCGAGGGCTCGAGTTCGCGGGAGGCCGCCCGCGCCGACGGCCTCGAGGTCGCGACGCCGCACGACGCCGCCGAGCGGGCCGACGTCGTGAGCGTGCTGGTCCCGGACACCGTCCAGCCGGCCGTCTACGACCGGATCGAGGGCGCGCTCGACCCCGGCGACACCCTGCAGTTCGCCCACGGGTTCAACATCCACTACGGCCAGATCGAGCCCCACCCGGACGTCGACGTCACGATGGTCGCCCCGAAGTCCCCGGGCCACCTCGTCCGTCGCAACTACGAGAACGACGAGGGCACCCCGGGCCTGCTGGCCGTGTACCAGGACCCGACCGGGGACGCCCACGACGTCGGACTCGCCTACGCCAAGGCCATCGGCTGCACGCGAGCGGGCGTCGTCGAGACGACGTTCCGCGAGGAGACCGAGACCGACCTGTTCGGCGAGCAGGCCGTCCTCTGTGGCGGCGTCACCTCGCTCGTCAAGCAGGGCTACGAGACCCTCGTCGAGGCGGGCTACTCCCGCGAGATGGCGTACTTCGAGTGCCTGAACGAACTGAAGCTCATCGTCGACCTGATGTACGAGGGCGGGCTCGGCGAGATGTGGGACTCGGTCTCCGACACCGCCGAGTACGGCGGGCTGACCCGCGGGGACGAGGTCGTCGACGAGCACGCCCGCGAGAACATGGAGGCGGTGCTGGAGGCCGTCCAGGACGGCACGTTCGCCCGCGAGTGGATCGCCGAGAACCAGGCCGGCCGCCCGAGCTACAAGCAGCTCCGACAGGCCGAGAAGGACCACGACATCGAGGCCGTCGGCGAGGACCTCCGCGCCCTCTTCGCCTGGGGTGAGGAGTAGCCATGGCCGAGGAATCGACGACGCCGACGCCGGCGGCACCGACCGGCGAGACGAGGGCCGCCACCTCGGAGACGACGAACGGCATCTACGAGACGGCGGCCGATACGACCCGAACCTCAGAGCCAATGACCCACGACACCCGACGTAGCGAGCAGGACCGCACCTCGACGGACGCCACACGGTACGACCCGACGCTCCAGGCGGTCAGCCACACCAACCCCCACACGAACGAGCCGTTCGGCACCACGCAGACGTACGGCCGCGGGAAGTTTCTCGCCGCCGACGGCGGCGAGCCCGACGCGCCTTCGGAGGACGACACGGAGACGCTGGAGGACGTCGACCACACCCCGGCCGAGGACGACGTGGACGGCGCCCAGGGCACCTTCGACCGGGGCCGCGAGGGGCCCGAGGACGGCACGGGACGATGAGCGAGGGGACGCTGTACGACAAGGTCTGGGACGCCCACCGGGTGACGACGCTGCCGAACGGCCAGGACCAGCTGTTCGTCGGCCTCCACCTCATCCACGAGGTCACGAGCCCGCAGGCCTTCGGGATGCTCCGGGAGCGCGACATCGACGTCGCCCGCCCCGACCTGACGCACGCCACGGTCGACCACATCGTCCCCACCGACGACCGCTCGCGGCCGTACGACAACGAGGCCGCCGAGGAGATGATGGCCGAGCTGGAGACGAACGTCCGCGAGGCCGGCATCGAGCTCGACGACCCGACGACGGGCGACCAGGGCATCGTCCACGTCATCGGGCCCGAGCAGGGCCTCACCCAGCCCGGGATGACGGTCGTCTGTGGCGACAGCCACACCTCCACGCACGGCGCCTTCGGCGCGCTGGCGTTCGGCATCGGGACAAGCCAGATCCGCGACGTCCTGGCGACCCAGACCGTCGCGATGGAGAAGAAGCAAGTGCGGAGGATCGAGGTCACCGGCGAACTCGGCGACCGCGTCACCGCGAAGGACGTCATCCTCGCGATCATCCGGCGGCTCGGCACCGACGGCGGCGTCGGCTACGTCTACGAGTACGCCGGCGACGCCATCGAGCGCCTCGGCATGGAGGGCCGGATGTCCATCTGCAACATGTCCATCGAGGGCGGCGCCCGCGCCGGCTACGTCAACCCCGACGCGACGACCTACGAGTGGTTGCGGGAGACCGACGCGTTCGCCGACGACCCCGAGCGCTTCGCGGACCTGAAGCCGTACTGGGAGTCCATCGCGTCGGACGCCGACGCCACGTACGACGACGTCGTCACCATCGACGGCTCGGCCATCGAGCCGATGGTCACCTGGGGCACCACCCCGGGCCAGGGCATCGGCATCACCGAGCCGATCCCGGCACCCGAGGACCTGCCCGGTGACAAGCAGGACGTCGCCGAACGTGCCCAGGCGCACATGCGCGTCCAGCCCGGCGAGACGATGAAGGGCTACGACATCGACGTCGCCTTCCTCGGTTCCTGTACCAACGCCCGGCTGCCGGACCTGCGGGCGGCCGCCGAGGTGGTCGCCGGCCGCGAGGTCGACGACTCGGTCCGGGCGATGGTCGTCCCGGGCAGCCAGCGCGTCAAGGCTGCCGCCGAGGCCCAGGGCCTCGACGTGGCGTTCCGCGAGGCCGGATTCGAGTGGCGCGGCGCCGGCTGCTCGATGTGTCTCGGGATGAACGACGACCAGCTCGAGGGCGACGAGGCCTCCGCGTCCTCCTCGAACCGGAACTTCGTCGGCCGCCAGGGCTCGAAGGACGGCCGCACCGTCCTGATGAGCCCCGAGATGGTGGCCGCCGCCGCGGTCGAAGGCGAGGTCACCGACGTCCGGGAGCTGCCGACAACGGAGGTCGAGGCCTGATGGCGGACGACACCGAAATCCCCAGCGTCGAGCACGTCACCGGGACCGGGGTGCCGGTCCGCGGCAACGACATCGACACCGACCAGGTCATCCCGGCGCGGTTCATGAAGGTCGTCACGTTCGACGGCCTCGGCCAGTTCGCGTTCTTCGACCAGCGGTTCGACGACGAGGACAACGAGAAGGACCACCCGTTCAACGAGGAGCGGTTCCAGGACGCCAACGTGATGGTCGTCAACGCGAACTTCGGCTGCGGTTCCAGCCGCGAACACGCCCCGCAGGCGTTGATGCGGTGGGGCATCGACGCCATCGTCGGCGAGTCCTTCGCCGAGATCTTCGCCGGCAACTGCCTCGCGCTGGGCGTGCCGACCGTCACCGCCGACGCCGACACCGTCGAGACCCTCCAGGATTGGGTCGACGAGAACCCGGACGGCGAGATATCGGTCGACGTCGCAGCCGAGACCGTCACCTACGGCGACACCACCGTGGACGTCGAGGTCGACGACGCCCAGCGGCAGGCCCTCGTCGAGGGCATCTGGGACACCACCGCCCTGATGAAGTCCAACACGGAGGCGATCCAACGGACCGCCGACTCGCTCCCGTACGTCGAGGAGCCGGACGCGAGCACAGGGCACGGCGATGACTGACTCGGTCCTGGTGGTGCCGGGCGACGGCATCGGTCAGGAGGTCGTGCCGGCGGCCGTCGACGTCCTCGCCGACGTCGCGGACCTGGAGTTCCTCCACGCCGAGGCCGGCGACCACGTCGAGCGGGAGACCGGCACGGCGCTGCCCGACGAGACCTACCGGCGCGCCGCCGAGGCGGACGCCACGCTGTTCGGCGCGGCCGGCGAGACCGCGGCCGACGTCATCCTCCCGCTACGGGAGGCGGTCGGCTCGTTCGCCAACGTCCGACCCGCCCGCGCCTACCCCGGCGTCGATGCGCTCCGTCCCGAGACCGACCTCGTCTTCGTCCGGGAGAACACCGAGGGCGTCTACTCGGGCATCGAGTCGGAGATCGCCGACGGCGTCACCACCCTGACCCGGGTCATCACGGAGGACGCATCCCGCCGGATCGCCGAGTACGGCTTCGAGTACGCCGCCGAGAACGGCTACGACGACGTCACCGTCGCCCACAAAGCGAACGTAATGCGGACGACGGACGGCCAGTTCCTCGACGCGGTCGCGGCCGTCGCCGACGAGCGCGCGGCGCGAAGCGCCGCGGACGGCGTGAGCGGTGAAACCGCGAGCGCGCACGACGCCGACTACGAGACGGCGCTGATGGACGCCCTGGCGATGCATCTCCTGCTCCGGCCCGAGGAGTACGGGGTCGTCATCTGTCCGAACCTCGCCGGCGACATGCTCTCGGACCTGGCGGCCGGGCTCGTCGGCGGCCTCGGGCTGCTCCCGAGCGCCAACGTCGGGGACGACAACGCGCTGTTCGAGCCCGTCCACGGTTCCGCGCCCGACATCGCCGGCCAGGGCGTCGCAAACCCCGCCGCGACGGTGCTCTCCGGCGTGATGCTGCTGGAGCACCTCGGGTACGGCGAGGCGGCGAACGACGTCCGTTCGGCCGTCGAGGGCGTCCTGGCGGACGGCCCGCGGACGCCGGACCTCGGCGGGGACGCCACCACCGAGGACGTCACCGCCGCGATTCGATCCCGGTTGTAGCTACTCCTCGGCGGCCTCGGCCGCCGCGGCGGCCCGTACCTCGCCCCACCGGCCCTGCTCCTCCAGGTGCACCTGGAGCTCCTCCGCGTACGCCGCGACCATCGCCTCCGCCGCCTCGAGCTTGTCCTCGTCGAGCCCGTCACCGCCGCCGAGCCCGAGGGAGTCCAGGACCGAGGCGACGATGCCGCCACCGCCGTCGTCGGTCCCCGCCGGACCGCCCATCGGGCCCATCTCGGCCACGTTCTCCAGCTCCGGCATCACGCTGGGGAGCTGGCTGGTGTCGGCGACCAGCTCCGCGGCCTCCGCGTCGTCGGCGTTCTCGATCTCGAACGTCGTCGCCGTCATGACCAACCCCCACTCCTGCCGGGAGAACTGCGAGTCGTCGACCCGCCGGGAGAACTCGCCGTCGACGGTCATCCGGTCGCCGACGATCATGTCCTGCCACTCGCTCATGGCAACGCCTTGGGGCCCGGTGGTACATAAACTGCGAGGCGGGCGTTTCTCGTCCGGTGCGGCACCGGTCGAACGGGTGGTCAACCGTCGGGCGGCGGCGCGCCGGCTCAGAACGCGTCCGTGGTCACGTCGACGTCGGCCTGCAGCGACTCCTTGACCGAGTCGTGGACGTGACAGATGTCCTTGCCGAGCGCGAGCAGCTCCTCGACCTGGTCGTCGTCGAGATCGGCCTCGACGTGCATGTCGAAGCCGATCGACGTGAGGTCGTCGTCATCGTTCAGGTCGGCTTCGGCGGCCGTCTCGACCTTCCCCAGCTCGACGTCCATCTCCCGCTGGGCGCCGGCGCGGCACGCGAACGAGAAGCACGACGCGTAGTCGGCGACGAGCACCTGGTTCGGCGTCGGGCCGTCCTCGCCGGTCGCGTCGATGCTGAGCTCGAAGTCGCCGGCGCGGCTCAGTGCGTGGAACTTCGCCTCGTTGACGGTGGTGGTCTCGATGTCGGCCATTGCGCGCCTGACTTCTCGGCGGACCAATAAAAAGGTGGGTTGCCCGTCGCTACAGCCGGACGGTCTCGTCGCCCTCGAGGATGACGGCCTCCGCGCCCGCGCCCGCAGCGCGGAGCTCCCGCGCGAACTCCTCGGGGTCGATCTCGATCGGCGGGAACGTGTCGTAATGCATCGGACACGCCCGATCGACGTCGAGCCAGTCGGCGGCGATGGCCGCCTGGGCCGGACCCATGGTGAAATGGTCGCCGGCCGGCAGCGCCGCGAAGTCCGGCTCGAGGAACGGGCCGATGACGTCCCGCATCTCGGTCATCAGGCTGGTGTCACCGGCGTGGTAGAACGACGTGCAGTCGGGGTCGGCCTCCTGGGTCGGCTTCTTGTCAGTGATCACGAACCCGGCCGGCACGCCGGCGGAGGCGCCGTAGTCGGTCTCGATGCCGTTCGTGTGGGCGGCCTGGGTCATCGTCACCCAGGCGTCACCGCACTCGACGGTCCCGCCGAGGTTCATTCCCATCCCGCCGACGGCGTCCTCGTAGCCGAAGTTGTCCTCGGCGTAGCTCACGAGCTCCGGCACCGCCACGAGCCGCGCGCCCGAATACCGGTCGGCGTCGCCGATGTGGTCGGCGTGGCCGTGCGTCAGGAGCACGTAGTCGGGGTCAAGCTCCTCGGGGTCGGTGTCGGTCTTCGGGTTGTCGAAGAACGGGTCGACGAGGAGGTCCGTCCCGTCCACCGAAACGTGCCACGTCGAGTGACCGTGCCAGGTTAGCTCCATAGCGGGTCGTCCTACTCGCGTCGGCGTCTTAAGCGTGGGTGCCGCGAGCCACTGTCGGCATCGAGCGGCGGCGTTCGCCCGCGGCGGCTATCGACGGCAGTCGCGCCGCGACCGCGCGAGTTATGGGGGAGCCGGGGCCTACGGAGGGGTATGGAGGTCCGCCGGGTGGAGGACGACGCGGAGTTCGAGGCGGCGCTGGCGGTCCGGCGTGCGGTCTTCGTCGAGGAACAGGGCGTCCCGGAGCACCGGGAACTCGACGGCCGCGACGACACCGCCGTCCACTTCGTCGCCTACGACGGCGACCGGGCCGTCGGCGCCGCCCGGCTACGGGAGTACGACGCCGCCCGCGCGAAGGTCGAGCGCGTCGCCGTCAGGGAGGCCGATCGTGGCCGCGGGATCGGCCGGGTGCTGATGGACGTCGTGGAGGCCTACGCCGTCGACACGGGCTACGAGGAGGTGCTGTTGCACGCCCAGGTTCCGGTCGTCGACTTCTACGAACACCTGGGGTACGACGTCACCAGCGAGGAGTTCGAGGACGCCGGCATCCCCCACCGCGAGATGCGGAAGTCCCTCTAGAACCCTTCAACGGGACCGGTCCAGCACACCGGTCGCCGCGTTCGGGTCGGGATCTGCCGCGAACCCTTTATGTCACCGCCGGCACACCGGCAGGTATGCGACTCGTCCGTTTCCGGGACCCGACCGGCGACGTTCGGCGCGGCGAGTGGACCGGCGAGCACGACGCCGAGATCCGCGCCAACCCCGCCGACGGGTCCCGGGTGACCGCCACGCCGGAGTTCTACGCCGCGGCCGAGGTCGAGATACTTCCGCCCTGTACCCCCTCGAAGGTCGTCTGCGTGGGCCTGAACTACGCGGACCACGCCGACGAACAGGGCAAGGACGTCCCCGACCGGCCGCTGCTGTTCCTCAAGCCGCCGAACACGGTCGCGAGCCACCGCGAGACCGTGACGCTGCCGGCCGGCAAGGAGCGACTGGACTACGAGGCGGAACTCGGCGTCGTGATCGGCGAGCGCTGCCGGGACGTCGACGCCGAGGACGCCGCCGGCGTCGTCGCGGGCTACACCTGCGTCAACGACCTCTCGAACCGGGACGACCAGGCCCTCGAGACCAACTGGGTCAGGGGGAAGGCCTTCGACGACGCGGCCCCGATCGGACCCGTCCTCGCCTCGCCCGACGAGGTCCCGGCGGACGCCGCCGTCCGGTGCCGCGTCGACGGCGAGCTCCGGCAGGATTCGAGCCGCGACCGGTTCATCTTCCCCGTCCCCGAGCTCGTCGCGGAGATCACGAGCTACGTGACGCTGGAGCCGGGCGACGTCGTCTCCACGGGCACGCCGGCCGGCGTCGGCCCGCTCGCGGACGGCGACACCGTCGAGGTCACCGTCGAGGGCGTCGGCACGCTCCGGAACGACGTCACCATCCCCTGATGTACTACTGGTTCCGGCCGCAGATCCACCTCTGCGAGTCGCCCGACACCGAGCGGGCGGTGTGTGGCACCCCGGTCACGGGCCGTGCACCGACGGTCAGACCGCTCCCCGACGGCGCCGACCCGGGCGCGTACTTCGCCGACCACGACGCCGAGCTCTGCAGCAACTGCGCACGCATCCACGACTCCCGAACGGAGTAACCTCCCGTCACGGGCTGCCCCGACCGGGTCCGGTCGCCTCAGAGGAACGCCGGCGGTTCGCCGAGCAGTCCGGCGACGACCAGCAGCCCGACCGCGACGACGGCGGCTGCCAGGAAGAGCGGGCGGGCCTCGCGGGCCGGCTCCCGGATCTTCCGTGCCTCGACGCCCCGGAGCGCCCGGGCGCTGGCCGCCTCGACGGTCGCGGCCAGCACGAGCCACAGCCCGAGCATCGCGAGCACGAGGTGGCCGCCGGTCGTCCCGGTGAGTGAGCCGACCGTGTAGCGGGTGCCGGCAAGGTGGCCGCCGGTGACGAACACGAGCAGGGCGCTGGCCCGCGTCACCCACCGGAGCGTCCCGACGACGCGGCCGTAGGCTTCCGGCGACAGGTCCCCGTCCATCGCCACCGGGTGGACGGCGGCGACGACGAACAGCACCGAGCCGACCCACAGCGCCGCGAACGCGGTGTGGATGGTGTAGACGGCGGTGTCGACGACCATACACGGTCGGGCGGTCGGCGGCCACTAATAGGCCCGGCATCCGGCAGCACGGTTTAGTGCCGCCGCCCCGATCGGCACGCATGGAGCCGTCCGACGCCCTCGCCGCCGACGGGGTGGTCGCCGTGGTCGGCGCCGGCGGCAAGAAGTCGACGCTGTACGCCCTGGCCGCCGACCTGGAGCGCGCCGTCGTCACTGCGACGGTCCGAATCCCGCCGTTCGAGGGCTACGTGGCGCGCCACGTCGTCACCGACGACCCCGCCGACGCCGTCGAGGCCACCGAGAGCTGGCCGCTCGGCGTCGTGCCGGGGCGGGACGGCGACCGCGACCGCTACCTCGGCTACGACACGTCGGTGATCGACGAGGTGGCCGACGCGACGGACGTCCCGGTCCTCGTGAAGGCCGACGGAGCGCGGCGCCGCTGGTTCAAGGCGCCCGCCGAAGACGAACCGCAGGTCCCCGCTACGGCGACCGTAGTCGTCCCCGTGGCGAGCGTCCGCGCCGTCGGCGAACCGCTCGACGAGGAGCGCGTCCACCGACCGGAGCGGGTCGCTGACCTGACCGGCCTCGAGCCGGGCGAGGAGATCCGGCCGCGGGACGTCGCGACCGTCCTCACGCACGAGCGTGGCGGGCTGAAGGGCGTCCCGGACGGCGCGTCGGTCCGGCCCCTGCTCAACATGGTGGACGACGACGACCTTGAGGCGACCGCCCGCGAGATCGCCGCCGACGTCGCCGCCCACCCGCGGATCGACGCCGTCGTCCTCGGCCGGATGGATCTCCGGAAGATCGTCGACGTCGTCGAGTGACGGGCGCGTCACGGTCGGCCGGGTGGAGTTGCCCTCTCGAGGACCTTCTGGGCCAGGTGCCGACGACCGTCGTCAGGACAACCGATCGGCTGCGTCCCGGAGGTCCGCGGGGGTGTCGACGCTCTCGAAGCTGTCCAGCGAGCCGTGGGCCACCAGGTCAGACCGTTCGACCACCTCGTAGTCGAGCGTGAACAGCGGCTCGACGATGCGGACGTCCCCGTCGGCCAGCGCGTCCTCGCAGGCGGCCACCATCGGGTCCGGCCGGTAGACCGCGTGCAGCGGCTCGAACCAGTCGCCGGGCTTCGGGACGGCGGCATCGTGGCCCGCGGCGCGCTCGAACAGGTACGCGAGCAGGCCGGGGTCGAGGAACGGGAGGTCGCAGGCGACGACCGCGGCGTGGGTGGCGTCCGTCGCGCGGAGTCCGGTGGCGATGCCGGCGACCGGCCCGCGGTCCGGCTCGTCGTCGATGGCGAACACGGGGTCGACCCCGGCGAGCGCGTCCGCGATGGCGGCGCGCTGGTCCGCGCGGCAGTTGACGACGACGTCGGCGACGACGTCGGCGAGCGCGTCCGCCACGCGGCCGACGAGCGGCCGGCCGGCGACCTCGACGACCGCCTTCTCGCGGTCGCCCATCCGCGTCGAGCGGCCGCCCGCGACCACGACGCCGGCCCGGTCAGTCATCGGTCGCGACCCCGGGGACCCACGTCGGCGGCGACCGTCCGGCTGGGCCGCGGGCAGCGACGCGGACGGTCGGGTCGTCTGATGACGCCGTCATTCACCCGACGGACGGGCGAGTCGGGGAAAAGTGTTGCCGCACCGCATCGGGCGGACGACCTCGCCCGTGGGACCCCGGCGGCCGAGAGCGTGCTGGATCGCTGCGCAGCCGACGACCGACACCGACTCCCTTATGAGCTGGCGGCCGGATTTTGGGGTATGGAACTGGAGACGATGCGGCCCAACCCGGTCTGGGACGCCGAATCCTACGGGGACGCCGTCGACCTCCTTGCCGCGGTGGCCGACGACGTCGTCGTCAAGGTGTGGGGTGGCGACTGGTGCAAGGACTGTCGGTCGCAGCTCCCCGACTTCGGCGCGGCGCTGGACGCCGCGGGCGTGGACGCCGTCGAGCACTACCCGGTGGAGAAGGCGGACGACGGCTCGAAGGTCGGGCCGAAGGTCGAGGAGTACGGCATCGAGCTGATTCCGACGGTCGTAATCGAGGATGCCGACACGGGCGAGGAACTCGCGCGGTTCGTCGAGGAGGCGGACGTCCCGATCGCCGTCCACCTGGCCCGACGGCTCGAGGGCGAGGCCGGAGTCGCCTGAGGCCGGAGTCGCCTGAGCCGGGAGAGCCCGTCCTGCGGCTGTCAGTCGTCGCCGCGGGCCCACTCGAGGGCGGCGTCCATCTCGTGTTTGGGTGACGAGCAGGTGAAGTCCCGGCAGGCGTAGACGGTGGGCCTGTCGTCCCGTGCCGACCGGTCGGCCCAGATCGGCGGGACGGCCTCGAGCCCGAGTCGATCGGTCCACGCCCGGACGCCGTCCTCGTCGGGCGGTCTGGGACACAGCAACCGGGTCGGGAGGTACGTGGTGGCGATCGCCTCCCGGAAGTCGTCCGGGAGGCCGTCGGCGGCGATCGTCAGCTCGAGGTGGCCGACGGCGCGGTCGTCGGCCGCCAGCGTCAACGCGGCGTGGGACAGCGGGTCCGACTCGATCGTGCCGGCGTGGGTGCGGACGACGGTGTCGGCGACGTCGCCGAACCCCTCGTCGGGCGCGACGGCGTCGAGCGCGCTCAACAGCCGGGCGGCGACGCCGGTACTGGCGGGCGTGGAGGCGTCGGTGAGCTCCTGGGGGCGTGCCAGCAGGGATTCGCCGTCGCTGGGCGTGAAGTACAGCGTGCCCTCGGCGTCGTCGTAGAAGGCCTCCCGGATCGTCCGGGCGAGCTCGAGGGCGAACGCGAGGTGGTCGACGTCGCCGGTGGCCTGGTAGGCGTCGAGGGCGCCGCGGCCGAGGAATGCGTAGTCCTCGAGGTAGCCGGGGATGCCGACATCGCCATCCCTGAACCGGCGCTGGAGGCGGCGCTCGCCGGGGTCCCAGAGGTGCTCGCGGCAGAACGCGAGCGCGTCCATGGCGGCGTCGGCGTAGTCCTCGTCGAGCAGGAGCGCGCCCTCGGCGAGCGCGGAGATCATGAGGCCGTTCCAGCCGGCGAGGACCTTCTCGTCGCGCGGCGGTCGCGGGCGGTCGCCGCGGGCCTCGAGGACCGCCCGGCGGGCGCGCTCGAGCCGTTCCCGGACGGAGCCGGGATGCTCGTCGTAGGCGTCGGCGAGTTCGTCGATGCTGGCCGATTCGGTCAGCACCGTGGCGCCGTCCTCGAAGTTGCCCGCCTCGGTGACGCCGTACCGGTCACAGAACAGCTGGGCGTCCGTCTCGTCGTCGACGGCGTCGTGGACCGTCTCGGGCGTCCAGACGTAGAAGGCGCCCTCCTCGCGGTCGCCGTCGACCGTCTCGCTTTCGGCGTCCAGCGTCGCGTAGAACCCGCCGTCGGGGTGGGTCAGCTCGCGGGCGACGAACGCGAAGGTCCCGCGGACCGCGTCGGCGTAGCGGGCGTCGCCGGTGACCTGGTAGCCCGCCAGGAGCGCCCGCGGGATCTCCGCGTTGTCGTACAGCATCTTCTCGAAGTGCGGGACGGTCCAGTCGCGGTCGACGCAGTACCGGTGGAAGCCGCCGCCGACGTGGTCGTAGAGCCCGCCGCCGCACATCGCGTCCAGCGTCGTCGTCGCCACGTCGAGGGACGCGTCGGTCCCGGTCCGGTCGTGAGCGCGCAGCAGGACGTGGATCCGGCCCGGCTGCGGGAACTTCTGGCCGCGGCCCCACCCGCCGTGCTCCCGGTCGGCGCCGCGGACGGCGGCGTCGGCCGCGTCCTCGAGGAACGACGCGTCGGGCGCCTCGCCGCCGGGCTCCGGGGTGTCCTCCAGTTCGCCGGCGACAGCGGCGCTCCACTGGTCGGCCCGCGCCTCGATCTCGGCGCGCTCCTCGGGGTCCTGCCAGGAGTCCACGATGTCGTCGAGCAGCTGCCCGAACCCCGGCAGTCCACGCTTCGGCTCCGGCGGGAAGTACGTCCCGACCTGGAACGGCTTGGCCTCCGGCGTGAGGAAGACCGACAGCGGCCACCCGCCCTGCCCGCGGACCATCTGGCAGACGCTCATGTAGACGCTGTCGACGTCCGGACGCTCCTCGCGGTCGACCTTGATCGGGACGAAGTGTTCGTTGAGCCGGTCGGCGATCGCGGGGTCCTCGAAGCTCTCGTCCTCCATGACGTGACACCAGTGACACGCGGCGTAGCCGATCGAGAGGAAGACGGGGACGTCCCGCTCGCGGGCGAGTTCCAGCGCCTCCGCGTCCCACGGCTGCCACGCCACCGGGTTGTCGGCGTGCTGCTCGAGGTACGGGGAGGCGGCCTCGTCGAGACGGTTCTCCATACCCGGGCTGGGGTCGCCACGGTCTTAACGCCCGGGCCGGCCCGCCGTCGCCGGCGTCGCGGTGGCGCTCGACGGGCGATACTCCGCGACTCGCGATAGCCGGATATTTCAGCCGGCCCGTCGAGTGACCGCACATGGACCTCTCTCGCAGGGCCGCCCTCCGCGCCGGCGGCGCGCTGATCGCCGGCGGCGCGCTGGCCGGCTGCGTCGAACGGCGCGTCACGCGCCGGGAGACCAACGTCGAGTCCTCGACCACCTGGGCGCTGACGCCCGCGACCGGAAACGAGCTCGACGCCGACGCGTTCGCCTCGTACGTCGACGACATGACGACCGAGTACGGTGACAGCGGCGTGTGGGGCCTCGGTGACCCGGTGGACGCCGACTTCGAGACCGCGTACGTCCAGCGGCTCCCGATCGTCCGGGAGGCCTCCGGCCAGCCGGGCGGCGCCGAGCCGACGCTCGAACCCGACGAACTCGACCGCGCAGGCACGTTCCCGGTCGTCGACGCCGCGATCGCACGGTACCGGCTCGGCGACGGCGGGTATCGGTACTGGCTGTGGGCCGCCGTCGACGTCCGCGCGGAGACGTTCGCCGGGGACGCGCCGGCGACGGTGCTCTCGGCGGGCGTCTTCCTCCGGAACGGCTCGATGGTGGAGACCGGGGCCGTCGCGCGCGACGACGGAGCGGCCACCGTCGACCTCCCGGCCGGGACGGCCGGGCGGTTCCCGCTGACGGAGACGACCGATTCCATCGGGACGGGCGAGCGGACCGGCGAGGGTGGCCACTACGTCGTCGAGTGGACGGGCGAGATCGACGGCGTCCAGTCGGTCAACGGCGTCTGCGAGGTGGCCCGCGACGGCGGGTACGACCTCGGCTGGAGTCTCGGCGGCGGCTACCGCCGCGTCCAGCGGGTGTGAGCACCTTCCTCCCAACGCGCGGTCGGGGCGGCCCGGCTCCCCGCAGCGCGCGGTCCGGTGGGTCCGGCTCCCCGGAAGGGCAACGTTTAGGCGTTCCTGCGACCCGGTGTCGCGTATGACGGAGACGGTGCTGCTCGTCGGCGGCGGCGGACGGGAACACGCGATCGCTCGTGCGGTCGAGGCGTCGGCCGACGCGGAGCTGTACGCGTGTGCCTCGAACCGGAACCCGGGCATCGAGGCGGTGAGCGAGGGCGTCGAGACGATCGAGGAGACGGATCCCGACGCTATCGTCGAGTACGCCGAGTCCGTCGGCGCCACGCTGGCCGTCATCGGCCCCGAGTCGGCGCTCGAGGCCGGCGTCGCCGACGCACTCGACGACGCGGGCGTCTACGCGTTCGGGCCGCGCGCCGCTGAGGCCCGCATCGAGACCGACAAGGCGTTCCAGCGGGAGTTCATGGCGGAGCACGACGTCCCCGGCTGCCCGGACTACGAGGTGTTCGACGACCCCGAGGCCGCCGCCGACTACGTCCGCGAGTACGACGGCGACCTCGCGATCAAGCCCCGCGGCCTCACCGGCGGGAAGGGCGTCCGCGTCATCGGCGACCAACTCACCGCCGAGGAGGGCGTCGAGTACGTCCTCGAGAGCGGCTACGACGAGTTCGTCCTCGAGGAGCGACTCGTCGGCGAGGAGTTCACCGTCCAGGCGTTCGTCGCCGACGGCCGGTACCGCGTCACCCCGGCCGTCCAGGACCACAAGCGCGCCTACGAGGGCGACGAGGGCCCCAACACCGGCGGGATGGGCTCGTACAGCGACGCCAGGTTCGAGCTCCCGTTCATGACGGAGGCCGACTACACCGCGGCCGTCGAGGTCATCGACGCCGTCGTCGACGCCATGCCCGCGTACAAGGGCATCCTCTACGGCCAGTTCATGCTCACCGCCGACGGCCCGAAGGTCGTCGAGTTCAACGCCCGCTTCGGCGACCCCGAGGCGATGAACGCCCTGCCGGTGCTGGAGACGGACTTCGTCTCGGTGCTGCGGGCGGCCCGCGACGGCGACGACCTGCCGGAACTGGAGTTCTCGAACCGGGCGACCGTCTGCAAGTACGCCGTCCCCGACGGCTACCCGACGGACCCGCAGGCCGGCGCCCGGGTGGCCATCGACCCCGACTCCGCCGGCGACGCGCTGCTGTTCTACGCGAGCGTCGACGCCCGCGAGGACGGCGTCTACACGACCACCTCCCGGTCGTTCGCCGTCGTCGGGCTGGCCGACACCATCACCGGCGCGGAGGCCATCGCCGCCGACGCCATCGAGCGCGCCGGCGAGGAGGGGCTCCGCGTCCGCCACGACATCGGGACCGCCGAGCTGCTCCAGGCCCGGATCGACCACATGAACCGGCTGCGCGGCGACTGAGTCCGCGTCCCGACCCGGACCACCGAAACGAGGCTCGTTCTTTATCCGTCCGTCAGTATTTCCGGGGTTGACGGGCTTAAGCTGGCCGCGCTCCGTCGGTCCGGTACGAGCATGCCGTACTTCCCAACCGAGGAGTGGCTGGATGCGTACCGCCGCCGACTCAACGGGAGCGACGCGTTCGGCGACCTCGGCGCCGGGTGGGGCCGCGGCCACGACGGCGACGTCCTCTACGTCATCACCGACCTCCCCGTCGACCGGACCGCGCTCGGGGACCTCCCCGACGGCGTCCTCGACGGGCTCCCCGAGCACGTCCGGGACCGCGTCGCCGACGTCCCCGTCGCCGACGCGCCCGAGACGTTCGCGCCGATCCGCGACGAGTTGCCCGAGGACGTCGGCGACATCCTCGGCCAGCTCGAGGCCCACGCCGCCGACGGCACCGTCTACGCCTACGTCGGCCTGGAGGACGGCGCCTGCACCGGGGTCGACGTGGTCGAGTCCCCCGAGAGCCGCGACGTCGGGTTCGTCCTCCGCGGCCCCTACGACACCTGGCGGGCGATCGTCGACGGCCGGCCCGCGCCGTCGGCGGTCCTGACGGGCGACCTCGCCGTCGAGGGCGACCGGCTCAAACGGCTCCGGTACGCCCCGATGTTCGCGATGCTCGGCGACGTCGCGGCCGCGGTCGAGACCACCCACCTGTTCGAGCCGGTCGAGCACCGCTCGGAGCCGATCGTCGACACCATGATGCGCGGCCGGTCGCTGCTGGAACGGCAGGTCCACCGCCGCGTCAAGCGAACCGTCGACCTGCTCTGAGCGGGCGACGGTTTCGACTGTCACGGGCCGCGGGCGGCGAGCCGAACCCTCGCGGTCCTGGAGACGCCACCGGTCGTCGCCCAACACCGACGGGCGTCGGTTCCGATCAGCCGGCGGGCTCGCCGGCGTGCAGCTCCTCGAGGGCGGCCTCGGCGACCTCGATGGCGCGCTCACGGTCGGCGGGGTAGGCCTCGACCTTCCCGCGCAGCATCAGGCCGTCGCCGAGCGCGACCTCGCCGGAGAAGGCGGCCTGTTTGTCGAGCTGGAGGAAGAAGGCGCAGTTCTCGTCGACACGGTCGTCGAGCTCGGCGAGCAGCCCCTCGAAGTCGTCGATACCGGCGAGGCGGGCGAGCACGTGCCGGATATCGTCGGCGCGCTCCAGCCGCGTCGACATGACCACGATCCGGTCGCCGTGGTGGCCCGTCGTCCCCTGGCGTTCGATCCCGGCGTCCTCGGGCAGGAACGTCCGCAGCGCCGCCGCGACCCGTTCGTCGTCCTCCGTCGCGTAACAGAACGTCCGGAGGTCGACGTAGTGGAACGGGACGGCGCTCATCCCGCTACTCCTCGGCGGCTTCCAGCGAGTCCTCGGGGATGCCGGCCTCCTGGCCCTCCTCGAACTGGACGATGTAGGTGTTGTCGCCGAACATCGTCTCGGAGACCTGCGAGACCTCGCCGGTCTCGCCGTCGTGGTCGCTGTGCTTGTCGTGGAGGACAACGGCGTCTCCCTTCTCGAATCCCATGGCCGCGGTTCTCGACGCCCGGAAAAAAGCCCGTCGTTTCGCCTTCGAACGCTTTTTGCGCTGCGGGTGCCTACCGACGGCCATGATCCACGCAGACGCCCGACGCCGGCGGAGACGGCCGCCCGCTCCGCGTGCGTCGCCATGACGACCTTCGACGGGCTCTGGTACCTCGCCGACGAGTCGACCCGGCAGGCCGAACGGACCTACCACCGGGTCCGGGACCGCTACGACGGCGAGTACCTCGAGCGGACCTACCGCAAGCGCGTGGGACGCGGCCGGTTCCGCACGCTCGCCGAACGGATCGCCGACCGCGGCGCCCCCTACGGCGCCCACACGCTCGTCGACCGCCCGTCCGGTGAGCTCCTCCTGGTTCGGCACGCCGGCGTCGACCAGTGGGTGCTGCCCGGCGGCGACCTGGAGGGCGAGGAGTCGTTCCGCGAGGCCGCCCGCCGCGAACTCCGGGAGGAGGCCGGCATCCGGGCGAGCTACGACGGCCTGGCGATGCTCGTCCGCGTCGAGGTATCGTGCGACGCTCACGAGACGTGGGGCGTGATGCCGGTGTTCCGTGCGGCGGCCGGGGCCGGGACGGCGGAGCCGACCGTCGCCGACCCCGACGACGAGATCGTGGCCGCCCGCTGGTTCGCGCCGGAGGCGGTGCCGGAGGACACCCGCGACCGCGAGGACGTCCTCGCCGCGGCCCGCGCCGTCGCCTGACGGGCGGGCGCGCCGACTCGTCCACGGCGGAGAGTCACCACTCGACGCCGTCGCGGTCGGCGGCGTCCATCCGGCGGAGCGCCGCCCGGGCGTTCGACGCGTCGTAGCCGAACAGCACGGCGTCGCCGTACTCGGCGGCGACCTCGGCGGCGTGGAGGAGGTCGTCGACCTCGACCTCGACGGCGTACAGCTCGATGCTGAGCGGCGTGTCGAGGCGGTCACGGAAGCCGCTGGCGATCGTCTCCAGCCAGTAGGTGGTGCCGTAGTGGGTGTCGTACAGCGGGACGACGAACTCGTCGACGTAGGGCTCGATCGCCCCGACGTCGATGCCGGCCCGCTCGTGGAGGTGGCCATCGTAGGGGTCGGGGTACAGCGTCAGGTACGTCCGGCCGGGGATGCGGTCGGCCGCCTGGGCGACGAAGTCGGTGATGACCTCGGCGCGCCAGGCGTGGCGGTCCGCGACGTCGGTCTCGGCGGGCGGCGGGCCCTCGCCGGCGTCGTGTCTGGCCTCGGCCCACGCCTCGAACCGCTCGTTGCACCGCTCGCAGTAGCAGTACTCGGGGCGCGGGAACCCGACGTCGTCCAGCCGCACGTCCGGGTTCACGTCCGCGCAGTCCTCGACGATCTCGAGCAGGCCCGCCCGGTAGTCGTCGTGGGTCGGGCAGACGTACGCCCAGTCGAAGTGCGTCCGCTCGCGCGTCGCCGGCACGCCGTCCACGGTCCGGGGCACGAGGTCGGGGTTCTCCTCGGCGGCCGCGTTGTCCCCGAAGCAGGAGACCATGCTGACGGCGTCGGGGATGGGCTCGGCCGACCGGCCGGTGACGTCCTTGACCTCGTAGAACGCGCGGTCGAACTCCGGCCACCGCGCCTCGTCCGCGTTCCGCGTGACGACGCCGAACATACGCGGCGTCGGGCCTGCCCGGGGGTAAGTCGTTCGGAAGAAGGCGGGGACGTGGTCGGTGGGCGGTGCCGGGTCGCCGACGTCGGTCGGCTACCGTTTCTTCACGTACAGCAGGATCGCCGCGGCGACGACGATGAGTGCCAGTGCTTTCTTCGACATACGCGAACACGGACGGCCGCCGGGAGCATAATCTTTCCCCCGGCCCAACCGTTTTCGGCCGGGCGATCCTACGTTCGGGGCATGGATGCGTCCCGTCGGGAGACGCTCGCGCTCGGCGTCGGGCTCGCCGCCGGCCTGCTGGCCGGCGGCCTCCTCGGCGCGGGCGTCCGTCGCCGGGACGACCCGACGGCGCCCGGCGGCGGGGACGCCCCGGATCGACGCATCGTCGCGACGCGCGACCCGGAGACCGTCGCGGCGGCCTGCGACGCCGTCGAGGGCGAGGACCGCGTCGTCGACCTCGGGGACCGCCGGACGCTCGTCGCCGGCCCGCTCCCCGAGTCGGCCGTCGAGGACCTCCTCACGGACCACGCCGTCGACTACGTCGAACCGGACCTCCCCGTGCGGGCGACCGACGTTCGGACGCGGCGGCGGACGTCCGAACGCCCGCGAGGGCGGTCGGCTGCCCGGCAGCGCGACACCCGCTGGGGCGTCGCCCGGATCGACGCCCCGACGGCCCACGAGGCCGGCTTCCGCGGGGAGGGCGTCCGGGTCGCCGTCATCGACAGCGGCGTCGTTCCCCATCCGGACATCGCCGCGAACGTCGGCGACGGCGTCGCGTTCGTCGACTGCAGCCGGCGGTGTACCCACCCGTGGAGCGACGACGCCGGCCACGGTACCGGCTGTGCCGGCGTCATCGCCGCCGCGAGCGACCGGCTCCGGGGCGTCGCCCCCGGCGCGACCGTCCACCCCGTGAAGGTGCTCGACGCGGAGAAGGCGGGCCGCGTCTCGCGCGTGGCCGCCGGCCTCCGCTGGGCGGTCGACCGCGGCTGCTCGGTCGTCAACGTCAGCATCAGCGGGCCGGCCATCCGCGCCTACGGCGACGCGGTCCGCTACGCCGCCCGTCGGGGGACCGTCGTCGTCGCCTCGGCCGGCAACGTCGGCCCCTGCGAGGACTGCGTCAACCCGCTGGCCGCGCATCCCGCCGCCGTCGCCGTCGGCGCCACCGACCGGCGGGACGAGGTGGCGCGGTTCTCCGCGACCGGGACCGGCCTCGACCTCGCCGCGCCCGGCGTCGGGATCGAAACCACCGGGCTGGAGGCGTACGTCACGGTGACGGGGACCTCATTCGCCGCCCCGCACGTGGCCGGCGTCGCCGCGCTCTGTCGCGGCGCCGGCCACGCGGCGAGTGCCGTCCGGTCGCTGCTCGGCCGGACGGCCGAACCGCTCTCGCTCCCGCCGACGGCCCAGGGACGGGGCCTCGTCGACGCCGCGGCGGCGCTCGTCCCGACGGTCCGGACCCGCGAGCCGAGGGTCGACGGCCGGACGGTGACGTTCCGCGGCAGCGTCCCGCGGCTCGACGGCGATGCGGCGACCGTCCGGTTCGCCTACCGGTGGCGGTTCGGCCGGCGCTGGCGCACGACGCCCGCACAACGCGTCGAGGAGGCGGGCGGGTTCCGGGCCGACGTCCGCCTCCGGCGGTTCCTCACGTACGTCGTCGAGGCCCGCGCGCGGTTCCCCGACGGGACGACGGTGGCCGGCGACCGGGTCCGGGTGCGCCGGCGATAGGCGGACGTGTCGGGTGGAGACGACGTCCGGGTACCGGTTATGCGACGCCGATGTGGGCGGCGATGGAGTCGCGGATGATGGTGTCGCAGTAGGTACAGCGGACGCCCTCGCCGAGCACCTCGAAGCGGGACTCGACGGGCTCGCTCTCCGTCGTGATGCAGTTGGCGTTCGGACAGGAGAGCACGCCCGTGACCTCGTTCGGCCGGGAGACGCGGTGTTTCTCGGCGACGTCGAAGTCACGGATGATGTTGATGGTCGCCGCGGGCGCGATGAGCGAGAGGACGTCGACCTCGTCCTGGCTCAGCTCCCGGCCCTCGACCTTCACGATGTCCTTGACGCCGAGGCGGTCGGAGGGCACGTTGATGCCGACGGAGACGGCCTCGCCGCCGCTGCCGTCGATGCCGAGGATGGCGAGGACGTTCAGCGCCTGGCCGCCGGGGATGTGGTCGAGGACGGTGCCGTCTTCGATCTTGGAGACGCGGAGCTCTTGGTCGGTCATAGCATCACGTCCAGAAGCGCCATCCGCACCGGGACGCCGTTGTGGGCCTGTTCGAAGTACGTCGCGTGGGTCGTCTCGTCGACGTCCGGCGCGATCTCGTCGACGCGCGGCAGGGGATGCATCACGGTGAGGTCGTCGTCGGCCGCCGACAGGAGGTCGGCCTCGATCCGGTACTCGCCGGCGACCTGCCGGTACTCGTTCTCGTCGGGGAACCGCTCGCGCTGGATCCGCGTGACGTAGAGGACGTCGAGCGTCTCCAGCACCTCCTCGATGTCGGTGTGCTCGCGGACCTGCGCGCCGGCCTCGTGGAGGTCGTAGCGGACGCTCCGGGGCAACCGGAGGCTCTCCGGGCTGATGAAGTGCTGGCTGGCGTCGAAGTTCGTCAACGCGTGCGACAGCGAGTGGACCGTCCGACCGTACTTCAGATCGCCCATGATGCCGACGGTGAGGTCCTCGAACCCCGCGTTCTCCCGGATGGTGTAGAGGTCGAGCAGGGTCTGGGTCGGGTGCTGGCCGGCGCCGTCGCCGGCGTTCAACACCGGGACGTCGACGAACTCGCTGGCCAGCGTCGCCGAGCCCTCGGAGGGGTGCCGGAGTACCAGGGCGTCGGCGTAGCCTTCGATAACCCGGACGGTGTCGGCGAGGCTCTCGCCCTTCTTGACCGACGAGGACTCGACGCTCCCCATGTCGATGGTGTCGCCGCCGAGCCGCTTCATCGCGGCGTCGAAGGACATCTTCGTGCGGGTGCTCGGTTCGAAGAAGCACAGCCCGAGCAGCCGGTCGTCGTGGGCGTCGGCGACGGCGGCGGGATCGGCGGCGATCTCGGCGGCCCGGTCCAGGACCGCTTCGATGTCGCCCCGCGACAGCTGTTTCGCGCTCAGCAGGTGGTCGTGACGCATCAGGGAGACACCCGCGACGAACGGTCTTGAATCCCCCGACCGTCGCTCGCCGCTCCGGGACGGCCGACGGACGAGCCGGGACCTGATGGGCGAGGAGCCAATCGCATTGGCCGGCGACCCGGACCGGCCGTGCGACCTCCGACGGCGCGCGGTCGTCGAACCCCTTCAGGAGCCGCCTCTCGGGCGGTTCGGGGCCCGAACCGCCGGAAACCTTTAACCGTATCGGCACCTTCGAGTGGACGATGAGCGAGCGCCTCCGGACCGGGATCGACGTCCTCGATCGGAAGCTCGACGGCGGGATCCCACCCGGCAGTATCGTCGCGCTCGCCGCCCAGCCGGCCAGCCAGGCGGAGCTGTTCCTCTACGAACTCACCGCCACCCGGGGCACGCTGTACCTCTCCCTGGACCGGACCGGCGACTTCGTCTCCACGAGCATCGAGGCCGCCGAGACCCGGACCGGCGACCCGACGGTCCGCGACGTCGCCGGGGAGGCGCCGCTGGACAACGCCGCCAAACTCGTCTCGGCGCTCCCGGACGATTCGAACCTCATCGTCGACCCCGTCGACGTCCTCGAGCGCCAGGAACCGAGCCGCTACCGGAACTTCCTCAACGAGCTCCAAAACCACATCTACAACACCGGCAGCCTCGCGCTGTTGCACTGCCTGGACGGCCACAGCGTCCCCGAACTCCGCGACACGACCGAGCACATGGCCGACATCGTCTTCCAGCTCGACACCTCCGTGAAGGGCGACCGCATCGAGAACCACCTCGCCGTCCCCAAGTTCCGCGGCGGCCAGGCGCTGTCGGACGTCATCAAGCTCGAGCTGTCCGACGAGGTCGACATCGACACGAGCCGCGACATCGCCTGACCCGACACCGCCCGAGGGTTGGATCTTCGACCATCGTCGCATCAACCGCCCGACGGCGTTGGGGTACTTCGGTCCGTTTGCAGCTTCGAAGAGCAGGTTTTATACCACGTCGCCACCGATTTCTCGGTAGGAGCTCGCTTGGTGTAGCCCGGCCAATCATATCGGCCTTTCGAGTTTTTGAGGGGACAACCCTCGGAAACGAAGACAGCCGATGACAGGGGTTCAAATCCCCTAGCGAGCAGTTTTCCCGAATCGCCAACCGGGAACCGATCCCTGGATGTATCAAGAAGCTATCACTGTCTCGCCGGCGCGTACGTGCTGCCCCTCGCTCACCCGGACGTCCCCCAGGTCGTACTCCGGCGGCAACAGCACGTCGGCCCGGGAGCCGAAGGAGATGTGGCCGACCCGCTCGCCGCGCTCGAGGTCGTCACCGACCTCGACGTACGGGTGGATCCGGCGGGCGAACGCGCCGGCGATGAGCGTCACCTCGTACCCTTCGACGTCGATCGTGACGCGTTCGTTGCGGTCCGAGTCCTTGCTGAAGGCCGGGCGGTGGCCGCCCGACGTGTGCGTGAGGTCCCTGACGGACCCCGGGGCCGGCGCGCGGTTGACGTGCACGTCGGTGACGTTCATGAACACCGCGACGCTGACGCGGTCGCCCTCGCGGCGGACGTGGGCCACGCGGCCGTCTGCGGGGGCGACGTAGCCGGACGGCGGCGGCGGCGAGCGGTCGGGGTCCCGGTGGAACCACAGCACCGCGAGTCCGGTGAGGACGCAGGCGGCGGCGACGGGCGGCGCCAGCACGATGGCGGGGATGGCGACGGCGAACGGGACGGCGGCGTACCGCCAGCCGCCGGGCGCGACGTCGGGGATGGCGGGGAGCACGGGTGGACATCCGGGGCCACCACCAAGGGGATTTCCCCGTTCGGCCGTCGTCGGGCGCCTGCAATGGGCGGCCGGGCCCGGGTTCGCGCCGGGGTTCTCCTTCCGCCGTCCGACCGGCAATATTTCCGCGAACGCGGAGCATCCCCATTAATGAGGGTGGCTCGTCACGGCCTCCGTAGGAACGCATGTCCACGAGACGACCGGACTGGCTGCAGGCGGAGGCGGAGTACGAGGACGAGGTGATCGGCGAGAACACGCTGTCCCGGATGTTCGAGGCCAGCGCCTCGCGGCACGCCAGCCGCGACGCCCAGTGGTACAAGGGCGGCATCTACGACCGGTCGCTGGCGCCGG
>CAZATR010000018.1:0-23911 GCA_964488035.1 uncultured Natronomonas sp. | reverse complement strand
CACGTCGACGCCATCGTCACCGAGCACGGCCAGTTCCCCCCGGAGAGCGTCGTCGTCCTCATGCGGGAGCTGTTCGGCACGGACGGCGCCGAACCCTGGCAGGAGTGAAGCCACTCGCTCGCCGGCCGTTCGGCCGCGTCGACGGCCTCGCAGTCCGTCGAGCCGTCGAGCCGGACACCGGCGAGTGCGACGATGGAAACGCCTTTCCGGGTCCCCCGATTCCGCTCCGGTAATGACCAGCGTCAAGGAGTTCCGCGTCGCCGAGCCGGCGACCGCGGACGCGCTCGGGCGCGGGGCGTTCGTCTTCACCGACGACTACTCGGTGTTCGACTGGGGGAAGATGCCGGACGCCATCCCGAACAAGGGCGCGTCGCTGTGCGCGATGGGCGCGGCGAACTTCGAGCGACTGGAGGCCGCCGGCGTCCCGACCCACTACCGCGGCGTCGTCTCCGCCGGCGAGGTCGTCCCGCTCTCCGACGCGGCGTCGCCGCCCCGCGAGATGGCGATCGAGCTGACGCAGGTGCCGGCCCTCCCGCACCAGGGCCGCGAGTACGACTACGACGCGTTCCACGACGCCGCCGGCGACAACTACCTGATTCCGCTGGAGATCGTCTTCCGGAACACGGTGCCGGTCGGCTCGTCGCTCCGCGGGCGCGCCGATCCCGCCGACTTCGACCTCGGGTACGACGCCTGGCCCGAGGAACCGGTCGACCTCCCGGAGCCGGTCGTCGAGTTCTCCACGAAGTTCGAGGAGTCCGACCGCTACCTCGACCGTGCGGCGGCCGACGACATCGCCGGGGCCGCCGACATCGACGATCTCGCGGCCGTCGCCCGGCAGGTCAACGACCTCGTCACCGAGGCGGCCGCCGAGGCCGGCCTGAAACACGAGGACGGCAAGATCGAGTGTCTCTACTTCGACGGGGAAGTCCGCGTCGCCGACGTCGTCGGAACGTTCGACGAGAACCGGTTCTCCTACGACGGCCAGCAGCTCTCAAAGGAGGTCGTCCGGCAGTACCACAAGCACACCCAGCCCGAGTGGGTCGAGGCCGTCGAGGCCGCCAAGGCCGCTGCCAAGGAGCGGGACGTCGCCGACTGGCGCGAGCTCTGCGACCGCGACCCCGAACCGCTGTCCGACCACGTCGTCGACGCCGTCCGGGACATGTACGCCGCCGGCGCGAACGCCTACCTGGGCCGGGAGCTGTTCGACGCGCCGCCGCTCTCGGCGGCCGTCGAGACCGTCCGCGCCCTGTAGCCCGGTCGGGGTCCGGGGCCGGCTTGGGGACGCCCAGTCCGCTACTCCTCCTGTCTGAGGATCACGACCATCGACAGCCCGGAGACGACGAGCAACAGCAGTGCGGGCACCGCCGCGTAGCCGTAGTAGCCCGCGGACTCGACGGCCCAGATGCGCGTCACGAGCGTCTCGAACCCGGTCGGGCGGAGCAACAGCGTCGCCGGCAGCTCCTTCATCGTGGTGAGAAAGACCAGCGCCGCGCCCGCGACGAGGCCGGGCGCGATCAGCGGCAGCGTCACCCGGCGGAACGCCGACAGCGGCCCGTCACCGAGCGTCCGGGCGGCCTCCTGGAGCCGGGGGTTGACCTGGAGGACGGACGTCCGGGTCGAGCCGACCGCCTGCGGCATGAACCGGACGACGTAGGCGAAGATCAGTATCGGTAGCGTCTGGTAGACGCCGATCCGGACCCCGCCGACCCGGACCGAGCCGTATCGGGCGCCGAAGAACACCAGCGCGAGCCCGACGACGATGCCGGGGACGGCGTAGCCCACGTAGGTCGTCCGCTCGAACAGCGAGCCGAGGCGGCTGTCGTACCGCGCCGAGAGGTACGCGATCGGGAGCGCCGCCAGCGCTGCGGCGAGCGCCGCCAGTCCGCCGACGTACGCGGAGTTGAACAGCCACTCCAACCGGAAGGCGAACTCGGAGGCCGTCGTCGGCTGCCCCGAGACCAGAAACAGGGTGAACACCCCGACCGGCATGGCCAGCGTGAACGTCGCCAGTAGCGCACAGAACCCGACGGCCGGCCACCGCCAGTAGCCCAGTTCGATCCGGCTCGTCGAGCCGGCGGTCCCGGTGGTGTAGAGGGTGTCGCCCCGCCGTACGCGGGACTCGACGGCGAGGACGAAGACGGTGACGGCGACGAGCTGGAGCGAGAGGAAGGCGGCGTAGTCGTTCCCGCCGAGCTTCTTGTACTCGAGGTAGATCTGGCGGGTGAACACCTCCGCCTGGAGGAAGGCCGGGGTGCCGAAGTCCGAGACCGCATAGAGGGCGACGAGGAGCGCGCCCGCGGCGATCGCGGGCCGGATCTGGGGGAGCGTCACGCGACGGAACGTCGCCCAGCGGCCCTGGTTGAGCGTGCGGGCGGCGTCGACGAGGGTCTTGTCGAACGTCTTCAGCGCCGCGCGGGTCGTGATGTAGACGTAGGGGTAGGTGTACAGCGTGATGATCAGGATGGCGGCCGGGAGGCCGTAGACGTCCGGCAGCTCCCGGACGCCGAACGGCTCGAGCCAGCCCTGGACGATGCCGCGCGGGCGGAACATCGCGACGAACGCGAAGGCGCCGAGGTAGCTCGGGATCGCCAGCGGCAGCGAGACGACGACCGTCCAGAAGCGGCGGGCGGGGAGGTCGGTCCGCACCGTCAGCACCGCGAGCGGCACCCCGAGCAGGACCGAGAGGACGGTCGCACTCCCCATCAGCACCAGGCTGTTGAGGAAGATCTCGACGGTCCGACCGCTCGTCGACAGCGACCAGGCGGTGGCCGCGTCCACCGACGCCGCGCGGGCGATCACCCAGGTGAGCGGGAACACGAGCGCCGCCGCGACCGCGCCGCTCAGAAGCGTCAGCGCGAGCGGTCGTTCCCTGGTGGTCCCGGCGGCCTCGGTCATCATCGGGTCGGGGGTTCGGAGGCTGTTAGGTCTTGCTACACGCCGCGCGGGCGGCTGCGGTGCCCCGGCCCCACGGCCGGGGCGAAGGGACGGACGCGGTGGCTGCGGTGGCTGCGGTGGTCGCCCCGGGATGCCCACGGTGGCCGGGGCGGCGGGCTGCGTGGGGCGGCGAGGGGTCACGGGGTCGCCCGGCGCCCACGCCGTCGGTTTAGGCGTACCTAAAACACGAAAAGGTGTCGGCGGTGGTCACTCGTCGGCGCCGGTCAGTCGTCGCCGGGACCGTCGATCGGCCGGTCCGGGAGCGACTCGTCGATCCCCGGCGGCAGCCCGAGGCGGTAGTCGTCGGGGTCGACCTCGCTCCGGAGCTCGGTCCGACTGCGAGACACGGTCAACGCGTCGCCGCGGTGCCGCCGGACGGCCCCGAGCAGCGCCGCGGCTCCAGCGGCTGGCCGCACCGCTCGAACTCCTCGACGTCGGCGCCGGGTGGCGCGTTGAACGCCCGCTGAGTGATGCTCGGGCCCTGGTCGAGCTCCTCGATGTTGGTGTCCCGCTCGAACGGCGACGTCGTCACCCGTGCGATCAGCCCGGTGTCGCCGTCCCCGACGACCGTGATCTCGGCGTACGTGCGGCTCACGGCCGACCCCTCCGGCGTGGCGTCCGGCAGCATGGCCCCTCGTCCGGCGCGGGTCGGCACAGGGGCGACGTTCCGGGCCTGGCGGATCGGTGCCGACCACCGCGTGCCGGCCTTTATCACCGATGGCGGACGATTGGCGGTATGGGCGGCATCGAGCTCCGGGACGACGTACTCCACGTCGACCGGGAGACGAACGAGCTGGACGACCTCGCGATCGCCTTCTCCAGCATCTGCGACGAACTCGACATCGATCACGTCTACGTCGCCGGATACGTCGCGATCCTTGCGGGTCGATCCAGGGGGACCGAGGATATCGACGTCCTCCTCGAACCGCTCGACGACCCCGAGGTGGACCGCCTGGCAAAGCGTCTGGACGGGGCAGGATTCTGGGGGCCGGCGATGCCGCTTTCGGACATGCCGAAGATGCTGTCCGCCGGCGACCTCGTCTGGGTCGCGCGAGCCGAACAAATGGTCCCACATCTCGAGGTGAAGGAGGTCTCGGACCGATTCGACCGGGCGTCGCTGCGGCACGCGATCGAGGCACGGATCGGTGGCGCCGACATCCCGATCGGGCCGATCGAACTCCAGACCGCCTACAAGCTCCACCTCGGAACCCGGACGGACTTCGAGGACGCGGTCCACCTGTACTCGATGTTCGAGGAAACGCTTAGCATCGAGGAGCTCGAACGGTGGGTCGACCGGCTCGACGTCCGGGACGAATATGACCGACTCACCTCGGCCTGAGACACTCGCTGCCGTCCGGGGGCGCAACGATGAGCAGCGGCTACAGGCGATACACGCGTGGGTTAGGTACGTAGAGACGAATCCCCCGGCGGTGTGGGGCGACCAGTTGAACACGCTCGTCGACGCGCAGCTCCAGTCCGCCCGTGACGCCGACGTACCGATCGAAACGCGACGGCGGGTGGACCGTGCCGGCGGGACGTTCTCGAACGGCGACGAGTGATCGAGTCCCCTGGGGTGACCGGTCGATCCGCCGGTCGTCTCGCCGTCACGTTCCGGCCCGCTCTACTCGCACAACACAACCGTTTTCACGTCCGACGACGCCCGGTCAGACATGACCGCCTACACCGCGACGGTCACGGTGCGGCTCAAGCGGGGCGTGCTGGACCCCGAGGCCGAGACCACCCAGCAGGCCCTCGAGCGGCTGGGCTTCGAGCTGGAGGACCTCCGCTCGTCGGACCGCTTCGAGGTCGACCTGGACGCCGTCGACGCCGCGGCCGCCGAGGAGCGGGCGACCGAGATGGCCGAGCGGCTGCTGGCGAACCCGACCATCCACGACTACGACGTCGCGGTCAGCGAGGCGTAGATGACCGTCGCAATACGGATGACGGCGACGCTCGGTTCCCACCCTCGTCGGAGGTGTTCCCGGTGACCGTCGCCGTTATCCGATTCGGCGGCTCGAACTGCGACCGCGATGCCCTCCGCGCCTTGGAACATCTCGGCGTCGACGCCGAGATCGTCTGGCACGCCGACGGCCTCCCGGCCGAGACCGCCGGCGTCGTCATCCCCGGCGGCTTCTCCTACGGCGACTACCTCCGCGCCGGCGCGATGGCCGCCCGCGCCCCGATCATGGACGAGGTCCGCGAGGCCGTCGCCGACGGCACCCCGCTGCTCGGGGTCTGCAACGGCGCCCAGATCGGCTGCGAGGGCGGGCTGACACCCGGCGCGTTCACCACCAACCGGAGCGCGCGGTTCCAGTGCGAGCCCGTCCACCTCCGCGTCGAGAACGCCGACACGCCCTGGACCGCTGCCTACGACGCGGGCGACGTCGTCGAGGTCCCCATCGCCCACGGCGAGGGCCGCTTCGAGATCGCCGACGAGCGCCTCCAGCGGCTCGTCGAGACCGACCGCGTCCTGTTCCGATACTGCGAGCCCGACGGGGAGGTGACGGAGGCCGCCAACCCGAACGGCTCGAAGGACAACGTCGCCGGCGTGCTCGGCCGGGAGGCCCACGTCGCCGTGTTGATGCCGCACCCCGAGCGCGCCACGCTGCCCGACCTCGGCGCGACCGACGGGCAGGGCGTGTTGCGGGCGTTCGAGTGAGGACGACGCATTGTGGAGATTCGCCCTCGTACCCAATTCGAGGTCAGCGGTCTTCCGGTCGATACGAGGCGTTCAGTGTATGGGTTCGTTGTTACGGGTGGGCCGGTTACAAGCGGCTTGAAAAGAGGGACGCCTTCCGAAGCCCTCGGCCGGCTACGGTCGCGTGGCTCGCTGCGCGCGCCTCCTGTGGTCGGCGTGCTTGTGTCGCCGGGCGTCCCGTACCCGGCCTCGCCCTTCGAGTCCACCAGGACCGCAGCCGCCCCGCACCACGTGCCTCCCCAGCCGACTCGTTCGGCGGGCGCTTCGCGCCCGCCTCACTCGTCCCTCGCGCGCCGAAGTCGACCGCCGCTCGCAGTGCTCGCGGCGCGTGGCGGCGGAGCCGCCACGTTATCGGCGGCCGGCGCAGCCGGCCGCCCGGTCGACGCGCGCACGCCAGGCCGGGGTCTCACTCTCCTGGTGGACTGAAAGGGCGAGGCGGGCTGGCACCGTAGGGGAGTCGCTCTGCGGGCTCTATCCGAACGACCGTCAGGGAGTGAGGATATCCCGCAGAGCGACCGCGAGCCCGCCGAGGGCTTTCGAGGTGTTCTCGACCGCTCGATCGACGGCACCCCGATCGGTCCCTCAGCATGCGCGGTTAAACGGTTCCGTGCGCCAAGCGAGTCCCTTTTCGGCGCCCGTGTCGAATCCGGCCCATGGAGGTCCAGGAGGGCGGGCTGACGCTGGAGGTGCCGGAGGAGCGCCACGGCGCCAGCGAGGGATCGGGCGACGGCGTGTTCTACAACCCGGTCCAGGAGCTGAATCGGGACGTCACCGTCGGGGTGCTCCGGGCGGTTGCCGACGACTGCGACTCCTACCTGGACGCGATGACCGCAAGCGGCGTCCGGGCGGTCCGGGCCGCCGACGCCGGATACGACGTCGTCGGCTGCGACGTCGACCCCGACGCCGTCGATCTCGCTCGACGGAACCTCGAGGCCAACGGCCTCGCGGGCGAGGTCGTCCACCGCGACGCCAACGCCCACATGCACGAACACCGGTACGACGTCGTCGATCTCGACCCGTTCGGGACCCCGATCCCGTTCGCGGACGCGGTCTTCCGGAGTGCGGGCCGCTTCCTCTGCGTGACGGCGACCGACACCGCGCCGCTGTGTGGCGCGCACTTCGAGAGCGGGGTCCGCCGGTACGGCGCCGTCCCGCGGAACACCGAGTTCCACGCCGAGATGGGGCTCCGCGTGCTGCTGTCGGCGCTCGTCCGGACGGCCGCCCGCTACGACGTCGCCGCCCGGCCCGCCCTGAGCCACGTCTCGAGCCACTACGTCCGGACCTACCTCCGGCTGGAATCGGGCGCGCAGGCCGCGGACCGCCAGGTCGCGCAGTTGGGGTACGTCGACCACTGCCAGCACTGTCTCTGGCGGGACCACGAGGCCACGCTGATCGCCGACCCCATCGCCGAGTGCCCGAAATGCGGGCAGTCGACGTGGACTGCGGGCCCCATCTGGCTCGGGCCGGCCCACGACGTCGCGTTCGTCGAGGAGGTCCGCGACGCCATCCCCGAGGCCGCCGGGACCGCCGGGACGAGCCGCGACCTGCTCGCGACCGTCGCCGCCGAACTCGACCGGCCGACCCACTACGACCAGCACAAGCTCTACAAGTGCTGGGGCGAGCCGAACCCCGCAATGGACGAGTTCCTCGCCGCGTTGCGGGACGCCGGCCACGACGCCTCCCGCACCCACTACGGCGGCACGACGTTCGAGACCGACGCCGACGTGGCAGAGATACGCGACGCCGTCCTATAGCCCGGGCCGCCCGAAGGGCCCGTGTGGCCGCCCGACGCGACGACGCGTGGCGGCGGCCCGGTTCCCCCCGATTTATGTGGGGCTCGGGCATACCTCCGGAGCGTGAACGGGTATCTCGCGCGGGCGGCGACGGTCACTCGCGGCGTCGTCAACGGCGCCCGCTCGGACCGAATCACGTTCGTCGCCGCCAGCCTCGCGTTCTACGCGCTCATCTCGCTGCTCCCGCTGCTGTTGCTCGCGCTGGCCGCCGCGGCGGCGCTCGGCGACGCGGGCACCGTCGACGCCCTCGTCGCCGGCGCCACCGACGCCTTCGGCGACCAGGCCGGCGCGCTCGTCCGGGAGGCGCTCACCGGCGCCGTCGGCGGCATCACCTTGCTCGGCGCCGCCGTCCTGCTGTGGTCGGGGCTGAAGCTGTTTCGGGGCCTCGACATCGCGTTCTCGGAGGTGTACGGCCGTCCGGGCCCCGAGTCCATCCTCCAGCAACTCCGGAACGGCACGGTCGCGCTCGGCGCCGTCGCCGTCGGCGTCGCCGGCACGGTGGTCGTCGGCGCCCTCGTCGCCGGCCTCGGCGTCCCGCCCGAACTCCGGGACGCCGACGTCGTCGCCGTCGTCGGAACCGTCGGCCTCGTGGCCGGCCTCACCGTCACCTTCCTCCCGCTGTACTACCTCCTGCCCGGCGGCCACATCGAGTTCCGCGAGGCGGTCCCGGGCGCCGTCCTCGCGGCCGTCGGCTGGACCGCACTCCAGACCGGGTTCCGCGCCTACGCCACGACCGCCGCCAGCTACGAGGCCTACGGCGTCCTCGGCGGCCTGCTCCTCCTCGTGACGTTCCTCTACGTCGGGGCGCTCATCCTCCTGGTCGGCGCCGTGCTGAACGCCGTCTTGGCCGGCCGCGCCGACGCCGACACCGGCCTCGCCGAGCCCCACCAGCCCGCGCCGCAACCGACCGCCGTACTCGAGGAAACCATGACACGGGACCACCCCGACGACCCGTCCGACGAACAGCTCCGCGAGCAGCTCGAGGATCTCTACGACGAACTGGACCGCTTCGAGCAGCGCATCGACGACCGGACGGTCCACCGCGACGAGATCGAGGGCGACCTCCGTCGGTACGTCCGCCGGCAGGTCCGGCGCGGCAAGGCCCGCGGCTGGGGGCCCTACGTCGTACTCCTCTACGGGACGCTGATGACGCTCGGCGCCTTCTTCTATCTCTCCGGCGGCTGGGCCATCCTCGCCATGCTCGTCGTCTGGCTGTCGACGCTCGGGCTCTACGTCCTCATGCTGCTCGTCGGCACCACCGCAACCATCGCCGGCGTCCCCGGCCGGCTGCGGGACCGCTTCGGCGACCGATGAGCCGCGGCGTCGGCGAACTCGCCGCCCTCGCGGAGCTCCCGGACGCGGTCGTCGTCGCGGCCGCCCTCCTCACCCAGCTGGGCGACGTGTGGTTCTTTTTCGGCCTCGTCGGCCTGCTGTACTGGTTCGGCGAGCGCCTGCCCGGTCCGGTCGCGATCGACCGTCGTCGCGCCGCCTACGTGATCGGGCTCGGCCTCGGCGCCAACGCCCTGGTGACCGCGCTGAAGCAGTGGCTCGCCTACCCCCGGCCGCCCGGCGCGACCACTGCCCCGGCGAGCGCGATGGACGCGGTCCCGGCCCTCCTCGAGCCCCTCTTCGCCGGCGCCGCCACCGGCACCGGCTTCGGCTTCCCCAGCGGCCACGCCCTGGCCGCCGCCGTCGTCTACGGCGGCCTGGCGCTTCTGGTCGGTACCCGTCGCGGCTACGCGAGCGCCGCTGCGGTGGTCGTCGTGGTCGCGCTGACCCGCGTCGTCCTCCGCGTGCACTACCTCGTCGACGTCCTCGCCGGCATCGCGGTCGGCGGGGCCGACGTCGCCGCCGTCCACCTCGCCAGCGACCGCGGCGACTCCCCCGGCCGCGCGCTCGCCACCGCGGTCCTCGCCGCCCTCGTCGGCACCGTCCTCGGTGGCTCCGGGTTCGAGACGATGACCGCGCTCGGCGCGGCGCTCGGCGCCCTGCTCGCGTGGCTCGCCGTCGGCGACGCCGTCACGAGCGAGCCTGCAACCAGGCTCGGCGGCGCAGTTTCGCTCGCCGTCGGCGCCGTCTTCGGCGTGCTGTTCGGCGCCGTCTACGCCCTCGAACCGGCCGCACACTTCTCGCTCATTGCGATGGTCGTGGTCCTCGGCGGCGTGGTGGCCTCCCCGATCGCCGGCGAGGCGGTCGCCCGGCGACGCTGAGCCCGACCACCAGCCGGCACCAGCCGGCACGGGTTCCCCGGTATAGTCCCTCGATACCGCACGCGGGCGGCCGACTGCTGGCACGGCTCACGCGCGGCTTATCTCCTCGGAGCGCCTCTCTAGTGCCATGGCAATGCGCCGAACCCCCTTCGACGACATGAACCGGATGATGAACGACGTGCGACAGGCCATGTTCGGTGACTTCGGGCGGAGCCTGACTCGGGAGGCGACGCCCGACCACTACCAGACCCACGTGAGCGTCGAGTCCGACGACGACGGCTACGTCGTCGCGGCCGACCTCCCGGGCTTCGAGACCGAGGAGATCGACCTCCGCTTCGACGACGGCATGCTCGTCATCGAGGCCGCGCACGACACCGAGGAGGACCTCGAGGACGAGGCCGTCCGGATGCACAGCATGCGGCACCGCCGGATGTTCGAGCGCGTCCGACTCCCCGGGACCGTGCTGGTCGACGAGATCACCGCGAGCTACACCAACGGTGTCCTCGAGGTCCGCGTCCCGACCGAGGAATCCGTCGGCGACAGTGGCACCGTCATCGACGTCGACTGACGCGTATCTCGCCACGGTACGTTTTCGGTTCTTCGGATCCACAAGTGTCTGTTAGCAATAGCGTGCTGAATACAGGGGGTATGGTCCGCACGAGAGCGGGATTAGTTTCTCGAAGCAATTTCTGGATCAACCGCAAGAGCCTGTCTGCGTATGGACCGAATCCGGTTACTGCACTACTGCGTCCGCTACCACCTCGAAAGCCCTCGGCGGGCTCGCGGTCGCTCTGCGGGATATCCTCACTCCCGTCGGTCGTTCGGATAGGGCCTGCAGAACGACTCCCCTTCGGCGCGGGCCGGGCGGTCGGCGGAGCCGACCGCCTATACCGTGGCGGCTACGCCGCCACGCACGCCTCGCGCTTTCAGTCCACCAGGAGTCTGCTGCCCGGTCAGCCACCGAGCGTCGGCCGTCTCGGCTGTCTATGTCCTGGTGGACTCGAAGGGCGAGGGCGGGTCGACCCGGCCCCGGCGACGGTGAGCCGAACGCAGTGAGGCGAACGCCGGACGACGACCGAAGGGAGTCGTCCGGAACAAGCACTGCAGCGAGCGACCGCGAGCGAAGCGCACAGCGAGCCGCGGCCGGTCGAGCCGGCCGAGGGCTTCGGAAGTCGTCATTCTATGCAAGGATCGGGCGGCTGAACCACCCGTTACGTACACTCCCTCCACCGACCGATTCGAATTGGATGAATTCAAAAACACTCCTTGGGTGAATCGCACCGGGTAATCAGCAGGGCCGCCAGAACATACCACCGAGTGAGAACCAGGTCGTCAACTCCTAAAAGCCCCCACGTCGTAGCCACCGGCATGCCACGACCGCGCGAGGAGTTCGAGGACCTGCGGGAGTTCGCGTTCCGCGATCCCGAGGAAGTACTCGAGCAGGAGTACCTCTACACCGTCTACGAGATCGCCCGCCTGCTCCAGGGCGTCGAGCCCGACCGGGAGATGGACGCCGAGACCGAGGCCATCCTGCTCGACTGGGCCATCCCGTGGATGCTCGACAACAGCGAGGCGTTCGTGTTCGCCGAGCCCGACGCCGAGGACGAACCCGGCTACTACGGCCTCCGATGAAGCTGCTCGTCGCCGGCGCGAGCGAGGTCGACGCCGGCAAGACCACCTTCACCGCCGGGCTCGTCGAGCGGACCGGCGTCCGGGCGTTCAAGCCCCGCGCCGGCAACGGCTACTGGTACGACCACGACGACTACCGGCGGTCGGTCGAAACCGGTCGGCTCTACGGCAAGGACGCAAAGCGGCTGGCGGCCGCGTCCCCGGGCGACGTCCGGCCGGAGGCGATCAACCCGGTCCACCGGCTCTGGCTCCCGATGCCCGGCGGCGGGACGGGCCTGCTCGGCCGCGAGGAGCGTGCGTTCGTCGTCGACCGCGTCACGCCGCCCGGGGATGACCCCGCCGACACTCCCACGGATGACGACGCCGACCGCTACGTCGTCAACGGCACGGTCGAGCTCCCGACGGACGTCGACGACGCGTTTCCGCTCGAGGACGCCGTCGTCGTCGAGTCCCTCCCGGAACTGAACGACCTGATGGCCCGGCTCCACGGCCCCGCACTGGACGGCCTCGGCGAGCGGATCGAGGCCAGGGAGGCCGCCGTCGTCGAATCCTACTCGGACATCGCCCGGCCGCTCACCGGGTTCGTCCCGGACGCCGTCGCGGTCGTCGAGCCGCGGCGCTGTCGGGTCTACGACGGGCGGCGGTACGCGAAGGCCTGCGACGTCGCCGGCGGCAGTGCCCACGAGGGCCGCCTGGAGGAGCGCGTCGACCACGTCACCGACCTACTGGACCCGGTCGGCCGGGTCACGCTACCGGCGCTGTCGAGCGACGAGCGCAGCGACCTGGCGACGGTCGCCGACGCGTACGCGGACGCGTACGAGACGTTGCTCGCGGCGGTGTGAGATCGGGGTCACCGCTGCTCGCGGTCGGTCGGAGGGGCTGCTCGCGGTCGGTCGGAGGGGCTGCTCGCGGTCGGGGTCGCGACGGCGCCGCCGTACAGACGCACGGGTGGCTCGCTCGCCACGGCGGGCCGTCAGGAATCAGGGTGCCCTCTGGGACGCGAGGCAGCGACGGCAGGGCCGTCGTCCGGCGTCCGGCCGAATGCCCGGCCGGGACCGCACCGCGCGACGCCTCGCTTCGAGGTCGCTGGAGCGCGTCTGTACCCGAACCGACGCCAGTGGGTTGTAAATACGTTTTCCAAACTTTCACCCAAATCTGGCGGCCTGTAGCGCGGTCTCGACGTGCCGGCGCGGGTTCGCGTCGACGGTCGGGCCGTGGCCGACGTACATCGCCGACAGCGAGTCGTCCAGGGCCTCGAGCAGCGTCTCGATGCTGTCGATCAGCGTCTCGCGGTCGCCCTCCGGGAGGTCGGTGCGGCCGAACCCGCCGTTGGCGAACACGAGGTCGCCCGCGAACAGCAGGCCTGCGTCCCGGCTGTAGAAGCAGAGGTGGTCGTCCTTGTGGCCGGGCGTGTGCAGCGCCTCGAAGTCGTCGTCGCCCAGCCGGACGACGTCGCCGTCGGCGATGGCGTGGTCGACGAGGGCGTGGTCGGGGTCGAAGCCCCATACGTCGACGTCGAACGCATCGACGACGCCGTCGACGTTCCCGACGTGGTCCGGGTGGGTGTGGGTGAGCACGACGGCATCGAGGCCGCCCGACGCGTCCTCGATGCGGGCGACGGCGTCGAAGCCGTCCCCGGCGTCCACGAGGACGACCCGCTCGCCGTCGACGAGGAAGGCGTTGCTCGTCATCGACCGCACGCCGGCCGCGATGTTCCGAACCGTGGTCATGACGAGGGATAGCCGGGCGGAGGGTTAGAGGGTTCCGACAGCGGGATCCGCGGGGGTGGCGCGATCCGCCGCCGGTTCCACACGGCTTTTCACAGTCGACTGCCTATCGCGGCCATCCGAATGGCCCTGACGAAGCGGATCATCCCCTGTATCGACGTCGACGTCGACGACGAGGGGAACGCGGCCGTCTACACCGGCGTCAACTTCGAGAACCTGGAGTACACCGGCGACCCGGTCGAACTGGCCGGGAAGTACAACGAGTCCGGCGCCGACGAGTTCGTCTTCCTCGACATCACGGCGTCCGCGGAGGGCCGCGAGACGATGCTCGACACCGTCTCGACGGTCGCCGACGAGGTGTTCATCCCGCTGACGGTCGGCGGCGGCATCCGCACCCGGGACGACGTCAAGGAGACGCTCAGGGCCGGCGCGGACAAGGTCTCGATCACGACCGGGGCCCTGGAGCGGCCCGCGCTCATCACCGAGGGCGCGGAGGCGTTCGGCAGCCAGTGCATCGTCATCAGCGTCGACGCCCGGCGCCGGTTCGACGAGGCCGGCGAGCACTACGTCGACGTCGGCGGCGAGAGCGCGTGGTTCGAATGCACCAAGAAGGGCGGCCGCGAGGGCACCGGCGTCGACGTCCTCGAGTGGGTCGCGGAGGCCGAGCGCCGCGGCGCCGGGGAGCTGTTCGTCAACTCCATCGACCGCGACGGCACGAAGGACGGCTACGACGTCCCGCTCATCCGCGCGGTCTCCGAAACGACGTCGACGCCCGTCATCGCCTCCTCCGGCTGCGGCGGGCCCGAGCACGTCTACGAGGTGTTCGAGGAGGCCGGCGCCGACGCGGCGCTTGCGGCTTCCATCTTCCACTTCGGGGAGTACTCCATCCGGGAGGTCAAGGAGTACCTCGACGCGCGCGACGTCCCCGTTCGGCTGTAGCCCCGACCGATACGCTACGGAATCCTTCCGCAGGCCGGTGGCCGGAAGCAGTCCCTATTTATCGGCTCGCACCCTCCATCGGGCCGTGACGTGGCGGTGCACCTGGTGCGGGCGGGAGTACGACGCGAACGACCCGCCGTGTGAGACCTGCGGCCGCGAGACGTTCGAGCGCGTCGAGGCGGACTCGCCGTCGGCCTTCGAGGCCGAGTCGTTCGTCTGGGTCTGTGCGAACTGCGGGCGCGAGCACGTCAAGAACCCGAAAATCTGCACGAGTTGCAGCCATCCCACGCTCAAGAAGCGGCCGGTCGGCGAGGGCCTCGACGAGGACCTCGAGAGTCCCGGCTACCTCGCGGTCGGCTGGCCCTACCTGCTGGGTGCCGTCGCCGTCGTCGCCCTCGTCGCGCTGGTCCTCGCCGGCGTAATCCCGATCCCCGGCGTCGGTCCGCCCGCGCCGCCGGAGGCGCCGGGCGAGGCCGACACCGCCGCCGGCCTGGACCTCCGGACCGTCGAGGCCGAACTCCGGGCCGGGGTCGCCGCCGAGCGCGGCACCGACCGCGACCGCGACGACGGGCTGGACGCGCTGGTGACCTACCTCGTCCGCCACGACGTCGCGACGCGCTATGACCCCGACTACGACCGCGAGTTCCCCGGCGCCGGCGCGTTCGACCCGGCCTGTGACGGCGAGCTTGGCGGCGAGGTCGTCGACATCCCCGTCGACCCGGCGTCGTACGGCGACGAGGCGGCGCTGGCGGACGAGCTCGTCGCGAGACTCCTCGACCGGTCGGGATTCCGGGCGCTCGTCACCGGCGAGGCGACGGCCGAGGCTGTGGCCGTCCACGTCACGCCGGACGACACGGTCACGGTCGCCTACGCCGCCTGCTGAGGGACCGCCGATCGCCGCCGTGCGACCGCTACGCGCCCGTCACCACGCCGCTCGTGAGCTCCGACAGCGGCGCGACGACGGCGTAGTCCGGGGCGTCGATCCGGATCTCGCTGTCGGGGCGGAGGTCGGCAAAGCGGAGGTGGAGTTCGTACCGGCCGTCCGCCCCGACGAAGGCGGCCTCGCGCTGGTCGGTCGGTGCGTGGGTCGCGTACACCGGTTCGCCGGCGTGGGCGGCCGCGCTGCGGCCGCGAACGACCGCGGCCTGGCCCTCGACGGCCGTGCCGGTGATCGGGTGGTCCCGGTCGACCCACTCGAAGAACCCCTCGTCGATGACGTAGACGTCCTCGTAGCCGTTCGAAATGAGCGACGAGGCCCGGAGCGAGGAGAGGTGGTGGGGGCAGCCGCAGTAGCAGACGATGCGGTCGTCTTCGCCCCAGTCGGCGACGGGGTCGTCGGTCTCGCGGCCGTCCGGCGCGGGACTCCAGGCGGCGCCCGTGATGTGGGCCTCCTCGAACTGACCCTGGCCACGGGCGTCGGCAAAGCGTGCCCCGCCCCGGGCGTACCAGTTGTAGGTCACCTCGATGGGTGCCAGCGGGACCCGTTCGCCCTCGACCTCGATGCGCTGGAAGGAGGCGGTGTCGACCTCCATCGCGGTCGGGGTCGATTCGTCGGCGGGCGGCGGCGTCCCCGGCTCGTCGGGGGTGCCGTCCCCACCGGGACCGTCACCGCCGTTGCCGTTGCCGAGACAGCCGGCGAGCGCGCTGGCGGTGACCGCGGTCGCGGCGAGGAACCTTCGGCGTCGCATACCGGTAGTCGGCGCCCGGACCGGAAGACGGTTTCGGGAGCGGGAGGCTCGTCGTCAGGCGGCGGCCTCGAAGGCGTCGCGGAACGCGTCGGTCTTCGTCTTGATCCCGCCGGCGGCCGCCTCCAGGGCGTCCAGCGCCTCGATGCTGCCGTCGGTCTTGATGGTGACGATGGGGTCCGTCTGGCCGCCGGACTGCTCGGGGTTCATGTCGTAGGTGGCGGCGGTGACGCCGTCGACCTCCAGCAGGGCGCCCTTGAGGACGTTCATGAACGTGTGGTCCTCGCCGGCGATCTCGATCGACAGCTCGGTCTCGAGGTTCTCGATGACGCGCAGGTCCATTACCGGTCCGTAGACCCAGCGGCGGTATGAGCGTTACGAACCCGCGGCGGACGGGACCGAATCGGGGACCGGATGCAGGGCGAGCGCCACGTTGCTGCCGCCGGGGCGCGGGGCCGGGCCCTCGCCGGCACAGTTTTGTCCCGCGGCCCCGCGGCCCCGTCATGGACGTGGACCTTGAGTTCGGGCTCGGCGACCGGGCGGCCGTCGTCACCGGCGGCTCTCGGGGCATCGGCCGCGCCATCTCGCTGGGCTTCGCCGAGGCGGGCGCGGACGTGGTGCCGCTGGCGCGGAGCGAGGACGCCCTCGAGGACACCGTCGCGGCCGTCCGCGAGCGCGGCGTCGAGAGCCGCGTCGAGACGGTCGACGTGACCGATAGCGACGCCGTCGCCGACTGTTTCGACCGGATCGCCGCCGACCTGGGCGTGGACCTCGTCGTGAACAACGCCGGCATCAACCCCGAGGCGGCGCTCGGCCCGCCGGGTGCCGTCACGGACGAGGGACTCGAGCAGGTTCTCGAGGTCAACCTCGAGGGTGCCGTCGCCTGTGCCCGGGCGGCCGAATCCGCCCTGATGGACGCGGGCGGCGTGCTCGTCAACGTCGCCTCGGTCGGCGGCCTCGTCGGCCTGCCGCGCCAGCACCCCTACGTCGCCTCCAAGCACGGCCTCGTGGGCCTCACGAAGAGCCTCGCGCTCGACTGGGCGCCGGACGTCCGCGTCAACTGCCTGGCGCCGGGCTACGTCGCGACCGACCTCACCGAGGACCTCCGATCCGACGACGACCTCCGGGAATCGATCGAGGAGCGCACGCCGCTGGACCGGTTCGCCGACCCCGGGGAGGTTGCCGGTCCGGCCGTCTTCCTCGCCAGCGACCTCGCCAGTTACGCGACCGGGGCGACGCTCGCCGTGGACGGCGGGTGGACGGCTCGGTGAGGGCGGTCGGTCGACTGCCCGTGTGAGCGTGACCCTCGTCCGCACATGTCAAAACGCATGAAAACGAGGGAAGGGTTTATGAACGATGTACTGTAACCGAAACCCGGAAGTATGGTTAACAATGGCAGGCAATCCGGGCGATCGGAGTCCAGAGCGAAAACCTTCCGGCGCGTCGACCGCCGGTCGTTTCTGAAGGCGACCGGGACGGGCGCGACCGCGACCGCACTGGCCGGCTGTCTCGGCAACGGTAACGGTAACGGCGGCGGGAGCGCGGAGGGCCTGACGGTCGGCCACCTCGGGCCGATGGAGAGTCCGCTCGGGATCGGGTCGCTGCGGTGTGCCGGGATGGCTGCCAGCGAGATAAACGAGGCCGGCGGCGTCGGTGGCGGCGACGTCGAAGTCCTCGAGGGCAACACGCAGGCGGCACCGAGCGAGGCCCAGTCCGTCGCCGAGGAACTCGTCCAGCAGGACGACGTGGACATGCTCGTCGGCGCCTTCGCGTCGGAGGTCGCGCTCTCGTTGCTCGACCTGACCGCCGACACGGACGTCCCGTTCCTCGTCACGGGCTCGGCGTCGCCGCAGGTGACGCGCGACCACGCCGGCGAGGACTACGAGACCTACAAGAACGTCTTCCGGGTCGGCCCCATCAACTCGGACCTGCAGGCCGAGGCCATGGCCGGGTACGCCGCGTACCTCCGGGACGCCCACGGCTGGGACAGCGTCGCCTTCCTCCGGGACAACGCCGCCTGGACGACGCCGTTCGAGGAGCTCCTGCCCGGCTACCTCGACGACGTGGACGTCGACATCGTCTACGAGTCGGCGCTCTCGATCGAGAGCCCGGATCTGGCGTCCGTGATGGAGGAGGTCGCCGACACGGACGCCGACTACGTCCTCCGGTTCTTCGCCCACATCGACGGCAGCCAGATGCTGGCGAACTGGCACGAGAGCCGGTACGAGTTCGGCATCGAGGGCATCCACGTGACCGGCATGTTCCCGGGGTACTTCCAGGCATCACAGGGGGTGGCGCTCTACGAGACGACCTCCCAGACCGGCGCCGCGGGCGTCACCGACATCACCGAGAAGACGGTCCCGTTCGTCGAGGCCTACCGCGAGCAGTTCGGCGACGCCGAGGCGCCGCCGAACCAGGCGCCGATGTACATGGGGTTCAACACGTACGACGCGATCCACATCGCCAGCAACGTCGTGAACGATACCGGGGAGGCGCCCAGCGCGAACCTCGACGGGTTCGTCGACGCGATGCTCGACGTCAGCCACACGGGCGTCTCCGGCGTCCAGGAGTTCTACGGCCCGGACTCCGATTACCCACACGACGTCATGGAGACCCGGAACGACGCCGGCGACATCGAGAACTTCCCCGTCACCCAGTGGCAAGGAGAGGGCTCGCTGGAGTGCGTCTACCCGGCCGTCCATCGGACGGCGGAGCACGTCATGCCGGAGTGGATGCGGTAAGCGATGGTACTCGGCCAGCTGCCGGAGCTCCTCGTCCAGGGCGCCCTGGTCAGCGCCGTCTACGCGCTGATCGCCGTCGGCTTCACGATGATCTTCGGGGTCGGCGGGGTCCTGAACCTGGCCCACGGCGCGCTCATCATGGCGGGCGCGTACGTGTTCGGGCTCCTCGTGCGGGACACGTTCGTCGAGGCGATCGCACTCGACCCGATCGTCGCGTTCCCCGTCGCCGTGCTCGTCGTCGCGCTGTTCTCGCTGGCGCTGTACGAGGGCCTGGTCCGGTGGGTCGAGGAGAACGTCGTCATCACATTCCTCGCGACCGTCATCGTCGCCGTCATCTCGACGGAGGTCGTCCTGTACTACTTCGGGACCCCGACGCTCGGCATGACGCTCGTCTCGGGCTCGTTCGACCTCGCCGAATACGGCGTCGGCGCCCGCATCCGATACGTCCGAGTCGCCGGGTTCGTCGTCTCGTGGGTCGTCATCGCCCTGCTGTGGTACTACGTGACCGGGACGGACGCCGGCCGATCCATCCTCGCGGCCTCGATGAGCGAACGCGGCGCCATCCTCACCGGGGTCGACCTCCACGCGGTCCGCGCGAAGACGTGGCTCATCGCCGGCGCGCTGGCCGGCATCGCCGGGGTCTTCCTCGGCGCCGCGGACGGCGCCACCCCGACGATGTGGCTCGGCCCGCTCGCGCTCGCGTTCATCATCGTCGTCATCGGCGGCATCGGCTCCATCAAGGGGTCGGTGGTCGCCGCCTACCTCGTCGGCTACCTCGAACAGATCACGGTGACGTTCATCGGCCACGAGTTCAGGGGAATCCTGTCGCTCGTGTTACTGCTGCTGTTCATCCTGTACATGCCGCAGGGCCTCTACGGGAGGGAGTTCGTCCATGAGTAGCGCGACCGAGACGCTCGGGGACGCGGTCGGCGGTGCGCTCGCGCCCGTCGAGCGCGCCCTGGCGCCGCTTGCGGCCGCCTACAACCGCCGGCTCGGCGACGCCTTCGGCGAGATGACGGGGCTGCAGTGCGGGCTCGTCCTCGGCTCGCTCCTCGCGCTCGCCTCGGCCGGCGCCTGGGCCCCGCTCGTCAGCGGGACCCTGCTCCGGACGCTGGCGCTGGCGTCCATCTGGGCGGTCTTCGCGATGAGTTGGGACGTCCAGAGCGGCTACACCGGCTACATCAGCTTCGGCCACTCCGTCCTCTCCGGCATCGCGGGGTACACCACCGCGCTGTTGCTCGTGAACGTCGGTCCCGACCTCCCGTTCGCCGTGACGGCCACCGCTTCGGTGCTCGCCGCGCTGGCCCTCGGGCTGCTCATCGCGCTCCCGACGCTCCGCCTGAAGGGCCCGTACTTCTCGCTCATCACCTTCGTCGCGGTACTGTTGTTCTACCGGCTGACGACCGCCTACGACGCGCTCGGCGGTATTCCGGGGTTCCAGGAACCGTCCGTGTTCACCTGGGATCCGGTGCTGCGGTACTACTACATGCTCGTCCCGATGCTCCTGGTCGCGGTCGCGCTCACGTACCTCACGCGGTCGAACCTGGGGATGGTACTCGTCGCCATCCGCGAAAACGAGGCGGCGGTCTCGGCGGCCGGTATCGACCCGACGAAGTTCAAGGTCTGGTCGTTCGTCCTCAGCTCGATCCCGATGGGCGTCGGCGGCGTGCTGCTCGTCGGGTTCACCGGCAACGTCGACCCGTCGACCTTCGTGCTGGTCGACAACAGCATCGAGATGATCGCGATGGCCGTCCTCGGCGGCATGAGCTCGATCCTCGGCCCGCTCGGGGGCGCGTTCCTCTTCGAGGTTCTCAACCACGAGGTCCTCGGTGAGTTCCCGCGGTCGCTCCGCTATATCGTCCTGTGGACGCTGGTGCTCGGCGTCCTCGTCTTCGCACGGCAGGGCCTCTTCAGGCGGGTCTGGCACTGGCTCGGCGACGTCGGGGGTGAGCCGCCGTGAGCACCCTCGAGGTCGACGGCCTCACCAAGCGGTTCGGCGGCCTCGTCGCCGTCGACGACCTCTCCTTTTCGGTCGACGCCGGAGAGATCCTAGGCCTCATCGGGCCGAACGGCTCCGGGAAGACGACCGTCTTCAACTGCACGATGGGCGTCCACGACGCGACCGGGGGCCGGATCCGGTACGACGGCGAGGACGTCACGGACCTGCGGACCCACGAGATCGTCAAACGCGGCCTCTCGCGGGTGTCCCAGGAGTCGAACCCGATCGACGCCTACTCCGTTGCCGGCAACATCAAGCTGTTCACGCTCCCGAACAGCGTCCTGTCGCTCCGCGGGGGCGCCGACGAGGCGGAGATCGCCCGCCACGCCGCCCGCGTCGACATCGAGGACGCCCTCCGGGAGACCCCGGACGAGCTCCCGCACGCCGACGTCCGCCGGCTCGAGATCGCCAAGGCGCTGGCGACCGAACCGGACATGCTGCTGCTGGACGAACCGTTCGCCGGCATGAACCGGGCGGAGATACGGACGCTGTCGGGCCAGATCGAGGCGCTCCGCGAGGAGGGCCTGACGCTCGTCGTGGTCGATCACAACATGAGCGGCCTCATGGAGCTGGTCGACCGGGTCGTTGTCCTCCACAACGGCCGGAAGCTCGCCGAGGGGACCCCGGACGAGATCGCCGAGGACGAACGCGTCCAGGAGGCGTACCTCTCCACGGAGGAGTCCACATGACCGACACGCTACTCGACGTCGAGTCCCTCGACGTCCGCTACGGCAAGACGCGGGCACTGGACGACGTCTCGCTCTCGGTCGACGCCGGCGAGATCGTCGGGATCATCGGGCCGAACGGTGCCGGAAAGACCACCCTGCTCGACGCCGTCGCCGGGCTGAAGGACTACGATGGGTCCATCCGGTACCGGGGGACGGAGGTCGCGTCGGTCGAGCCCCGGGACCTCATCGTCGACGGCCTCGTCTACTGCACCGAGGACCGGGACCTGTTCCCCTTCTTCTCGGTGCACGACAACCTCCTGATGGGCGCGCAGTTCCGCGACGACGCCGACGCCGTCGAGGCGGACCTCGAGATGGTCTACGACCTGTTCCCCCGCCTCGACGACCGCCGCCAGCAGGAGGCCGAGACGATGTCCGGCGGCGAACAGCAGATGCTCGCCGTCGCCCGCGCGCTGATGAGCGACCCCGAACTCCTGGTGCTGGACGAACCCACCCTCGGCCTGGCGCCCGTCGTCGTGGACGACCTCAGCGACGCCATCCGCCGGCTCTCGTCGGAGGGGCTCACCATCCTGCTCGTCGAGCAGAACGCAACCTTCGCGCTCCGGCACGCCGACCGGCTCTCTCTCCTCGAGAACGGCGCCGTCGAACTCTCCGGCACGGCCGAGGAGTTCAACGAGAACGAGTACGTCCGGGACGCCTACGTCGGGGTCACGTAGCCGTCGCCCCCCGTGCCCCCGGCTCACGGTTCGTAACCGAATCCCTCCAGAAAGCTTCAACTGTTCACGGGAACCCGAGGATCCTCTAACGATGAACGACATCGAGGCAACGCTTTAGATGGTGGCTCCGAACATCGGAACGCACCATGACCGACCCGGTACGCCTCGACGTCGACGACGGTGTGGCGACGCTGACGCTGAACCGCCCCGACGACCGCAACGCCCTGACCGCCGAGATGTCGGGCGCCATCGTCGACGCCGTCGACGAGGTCGAGGCCCACGACGACGCCCGCTGTCTCGTCGTCCAGGGCACCGAGGGCACGTTCTGCGCCGGCGGCGACGTCAACGCGATGGTCGAGCTGATGAGCGGCGCCGCGGAACTCCACGAGGCCGTCGAGCGCATCCAGCACGAGACCCACCGCGCCGTCCAGCGGGTGGCGGAGTTCCACCTCCCGACGGTCGCCAAGGTCGACGGCGTCGCCTACGGCGCCGGGGCGAACCTCGCCATCGCCGCCGACGTCACGCTGGCCTCCGCGGACGCGAAGCTCTCCTTCGGCTTCCGGCAGGTCGGGCTCGCCATCGACTCGGGCACTTCCTACCTCCTCCCGCGGCAGGTCGGCGCCAGCAAGGCCAAGGAGCTCGTCTTCACCGGCGAGATGCTCGACGCCGACGAGGCCGCGGACCTCGGGCTGTTCAACCACGTCTACGAGGAGGACTTCGACGAGCGGGCCGACGAGTTCATCGAGCCCATCGCGACCGGGCCCACGGTCGCGCTGCGCCACTCCAAGAAGCTCGTCGAACAGGGGTTCACCGCCTCGCTGAAGGACGCCCTCGACAACGAGGCCGCCGCACAGGCCGCCGTCTTCGACACCCGCGACCACGAGGAGGGCGCGACGGCGTTCATGGAGGGCCGCGAGCCGGAGTTCGAGGGCCGGTAGGGCGCCACACGTCACCGACCGTCGGCCCACGCCCGGAACCGCCCGGCGTCGGCCGGGGCGGCACCCCCGTCGCGTTTCGAGATCGCTTAACGCTGTTCGGAAACGGGGGCAATCTATTTTTCAACGGAAGCCCACCATCGGGTATGTCGTTTCAGCTCAGCGCCGAACACGAGGCGGTCAGAGGGGCCGTCCGGGAGTTCGGCGAGGCCGAGATCGCACCCGTCGCCCGCGAACACGACGAATCCGGGGAGTATCCGGAGGACATCCGCCGGCAGGCCGCCGACCTGGACTTCGTCGCCCCACAAATCCCCGAGGAGTACGGCGGTGCCGAGATGGACGCCGTCGGCCGCACCATCGTCACCGAGGAACTGTGGCGCGCCGACCCCGGCATCGGCTCGGCGGTCGGCAGCGCCGGGTTCGGCTCCTCGATGATCCTCGAGTACGGCGACGCGTGGATGAAGGAGGAATGGCTGCCGCGGATCGCCGACGGCGAGGTCGCGTCCTGTTCCTGCATCTCCGAGCCGGCTCACGGTTCGAACGTCGCCGGGATGGAGACGGTCGCCGAGGAAGACGGCGACGAGTACGTCATCGACGGCAACAAGATGTGGATCACGAACGGGACGGTCGCCGACGTCGCCGTCGTGATGGCCAAGACCGAGCCCGACGCCGACCCGCCACACCGCGGCATCACCGCGTTCCTCGTCCCGGCGGAGGCCGACGGCTTCGAGCCGACGAAGATCGACAACAAACTCGGCATCCGCGCCTCGGACCTCGCGGAGATCGTGCTCGACGACGTCCGGGTCCCCGCCGAGAACGTCGTCGGCGAGGTGAACCGGGGCTTCTACCAGCTCATGGACTTCTTCGCGTCCGGCCGCGCGAGCGTCGCCGCCCAGGCCGTCGGCGCCGCCCAGGGCGCCCTCGACGCGGCCGTCGACTACGCCAACGAGCGCGAGCAGTTCGGGCAGAAGATCGGCGAGTTCCAGGCGATCGAGCACAAGATCGCCGAGATGGCGACGAACGTCGAGGCCGCCCGGTCGCTCACCTACCGCGCCGCCAGCCACGTCGCCGACGGCGCCGACGACACCGCCGTCCGACTGGCCTCCATGGCGAAGCTGTTCGCCTCCGAGCACGCCGTCGACGTCGCCGACGAGGCGCTCCAGGTCCACGGCGGCGCCGGCTACGTCTCCGACCACCCCGTCGAGCGGATCTACCGCGA
>CAZATR010000017.1:0-24205 GCA_964488035.1 uncultured Natronomonas sp. | reverse complement strand
AACTCGTCGGGTCTGGAGCTCGAGATGTGGAACTTTCGACTGTTTCTCTCGGCGTGTTCAACTACGCTCAGTTTGCCCCCAGGCGAGTACTTTGAGCCAGGATTCGACAGTTTCAGAATCGGCATTCAGGAAAATATTGCAAAAACGAGTAATCTGTTGTTATATGTTTCAGATAATACGTTTGACCGGATTTGGATCGCCGGCTGTCTCGTGACTGAAATGCACGCCGAGCTCGAACAATCCAGTCGGGAGCTGCGGCGCTCCATCGACGAACGATCCAGCGTCATCGAGGTCGTGGTTCTCCGCTTCTTCACGGAGAAACAACTCGATCGTCCCAGTGGTTCGGGCGATATAACGCCCGACATGCAGTATCTCGTTAGGTTCAGGTTCGACGGTCGCGAAGGGCCAGTACCGCTCGCCGTCACCCTTCACGACCGTCGCGTCGGGGACGACCGTCGGGAGTACAGCCGCCGTTGGGTTCGAGATCAGCCATCGTAATCCAGTACTGGACCGTGGATCGACACCGATTGTTGGCAAAGAGCACAAAGATACAGACAATATTATATTTTGATAAGATGGTGAAGTCAGGCGGGTTCCGGGAGTCGGTCCTGAACCGTGCCGACAGAAACGTCGAACTCGCCGTCACGGCCTCAGTCCGTGAATTCGAGGGGCTGAACAGGCCCGAAATACAACAAAAGCCGTCGTCGTGGCCGGCCATCGTATTCACGCGCCACTGACGACACCTTCGAAGGGGGACTTCGGCCGTGGTAACCCTGGACGCCGAGAACGGAATCGTCGATGGCTCGGCAAGGCGCCGGTGGCGACCGTCCAGGAACGGCCCCTAGCGGGGAGCCAATGGTCGTCACGCGGTCGACCACGATCGGTCGCTCAGGGCGACTCGACGTCGGGTCCTTCGTTCGCAGTGACGTGCACCCCGATTCGTCGTCGGGACGCAGCAATCTGTTCGACGACAACGAACGTTCTCCGGCCGGAGTCATCGTCGATACTTCACGTGGTCCCGTCCCCCAGCGAGGCGTTCGGTCGAGCTCGACGGGTGTTCTCCCCCTGGCATCATCCGATCGTGCCGCCACAACGTTGGTACGCCTCCGGACGGCCCTCCGTTCCAACGGTCGATCGTCCGGAGCGACTGCCATATGATCATTACAGTAGTATGGCTGTAAAGAACTTGTGCCCCCATACAATCATTACAGTAGTATGTTTGTAAAGAGTGAACGTATCCCCCATCCGTTCGTTGTGAGCGAACCTAACTGGCAGGGGACACGTCCGACGGTTCCCGACGGACGGGACGAGCGTGGGTGTGGCGGGGGTGAACGTTTGGTGATATCGAACCGACGCTCCAAGGTGGCAGAGAGGATCAGGAGTAGACGATGTTGATCTCGAGTTCGTTGGTCGCCCCCAGGAGTAGCTCCGGTAGCTCGGAGCGGAGCTTCTCACCCTTGAGGCGGTTCGCAGGGCCGGAAATACTCAACGCCCCCTGTACGCCCCCTTCGGCGTTCAGGATCGGCGCGCCGACGGCGTTGAGACCGTCGAGCGATTCCTCCTTGTTGAAGGCGTATCCACGCTCCCGAACCGCCTGCAGCTCTTCGAACAGCTCCTCCTCATCCGTGATCGTGTTATCGGTCCGCTTCGGGAGCCCGTGACGGCCGATGATCTCGCGAACCCGGTCCTCCGGGAGGGAGGCGAGAATCGCCTTTCCGGCTGCGATGGTGTGGAGGTGGACGCTCTCGCCGATGCGTACCGGGGGGTGGACCGGATGTTTCCCCTCCGCACCACAGAGGTAGTAGCACAGGCCGTTCTCCTCGACCTGACACCAGGCTCGCTCGTCCGTCTCCTGGGCGAGTTCCTTGACCTTCTTGTTCGCCCGGGGATAGAGGTCGTGGGACGACTGGGCGTAGATGCCTTGCGAGAGGAACTGGAGACCGATCCGGTACTCGCCGTCCTTGTTTACGACGTAGCCACGATCGCACAGCGAGGTGAGGTGGGCGTGAACGGTGCCTTTCGATATGTCGAGTTCGTTAGCCAGTGCCGTCACCCCTGCGCCGTCTTGCGCCCGGAGCACTTCGATGATGTCGAACACCGTCTCGTCCGACTTCACCCGCCTCCCTTTTTCATTGTTCACCATGAGAGACTCTGACAAGACCAGGCGTAATAAATCTTGTTCGGTGAAAGCGAACGGCCTGGCGCGGCGAGCCGTCAGTCGTCAGCGGCCGGCACGAGGCGCCGTTTCAACCCATGTTTGACGGCCTGCCGTTTGAGATACTGGATCCCCTCGGAGATCGGGATGTCCTTCGGACAAACGTCGCTACAGTTTCCCTGGGTGTGACAGCCCCAGACGCCGTCGGACTCCATTAGTCGGGCGAGCCGTTCCTCGGTCAGGTCGTCGCGGGGGTCCTCGATGAGTGTGAGTGCCCGGTTGATAGCCGCGGGCCCGAGGTAGGTGTCGCCCGCGACGCTACACCCCGAGTAACAGGCACCACAGCCGACGCAGTCCGTGCGTGGATCGATGATCTCGCGTTCCCGACTGTCCGGTGGGATGACTGCAGTCTCGGTTTCCTCGTCGAGTTCTTCCGACTCGAAGCCGATCGACGCCTCCCTGTAGCTGTCGAAAAATGGGTCCATATCGACGACGAGGTCCTTGATCACGGGCAGGTTGTACATCGGCCCGACCCTGATCGGTCCACCGTCGAGGTCGGAAACCGGCGTCTGGCAGGCCAACCGGGCCTTGCCGTCGATTTCCATGCTACAGCTCCCACAGACCCCCTGACGACAGGAGAACCGGAAGGAGAGGTTTTCCCCCTCGTCCTCCTGGATCCGGAACAGTCCGTCGAGGACCGACGTGGATTCGCTGACGGGCACGTCGTACGATTCGACCTCGGGTTCGTCGTCCACCTCGGGATCGTATCTGTGGACCTGGAACGTTTGCTCTGGCATGCAGTTGTCTCGGCGTCGTTGTGTACCCGAGTGCGTTGTCCCGTTTAGTCCTTTCTCCCGCCGTCGGTCCCGACCGCCCGTTCCCCGCCCGACGGGTCGTCACGAAGGTACGCCTCGTGCTCGTCCGGGTCGAGGCGGGTGAACTCGACGGCCTCGCTCCAGACCTCCACCCCCTCGCCGTCCTTCGCGATGCAGACGTTTTCGAGTCGCCCCTCGGACACGTTGCGAGCCGGGTTCTCTTCGCGGTAGTGGGCGCCCCGGCTCTCCTCGCGATACAGCGCGCTCCGCGCGACCATCTCCCCCGCGGTCAGCAGGTTCTCCACGTCCATCCACTCGTGCCACGCGAGGTTGTAGTGTCGCCCGCCGCTGACGGCCACGTCGTCGAGGCGGGTTCGAATGTCCCCGAGCCGGTCGATTCCCTCCTCCAGTTTCTCCCCGGTGCGGACGACACCGACGTACTGCCACATCGTCTCCTCGAGTTCCTCCCGGAGGTCGTAGATGTCCTCGCCATCGTCGCGGGCGAGCGGTGCGGTAACGCGGTCGACGACGCGTTGGATTTGCCCCTCGTCCGGTTCCGGCCGTTCTCGGTCGCCGACGAAGTCGGCGACGGCCTCGCCGGCGATCTTCCCGAGGACGGTCGAGTCGACGACCCCGTTGCCGCCGAGCCGGTTGGCGCCGTGAGCGCCGCCGGCGTCCTCGCCAGCGACGAACAGTCCCGACAGCGCGGTGCGGCAATCGGGGTCGATGCGCACCCCGCCCATGTGGTAGTGTGCCGTCGGAGACACCTCGACACGCGTCTCCGAGAGCGGCATTCCGATGTTTCGCGTTCGCTCGGTCATCCCGGGGAACAGCCGCTCCACCTTCTCCTTCCCGAGGTGGGTCGCGTCGAGCCAGATGCCGCCGTTCGGCGAGGCACGCCCCTCGGTGATCTCCTTGTAGCTGGCGATCGAGACGATGTCGCGGGTCGCCCGCTCCATCTCCTCCGGCGCGTAGTGCTCCATGAACCGTTCGTCCTCGCCGTTGTAGAGGTAGGCTCCCTCGCCACGGATCCCTTCCTCTATGACGCCACCGGTGAGTTTCGTATCACCCGCCAGCAGTCCCGTCGGGTGGAACTGCATCATCTCCATGTCCTGGAACGGCACGCCGCGGCGATACGCCATCGCTTGCCCGTCGGCGGACTTCTCGAGGGCCGGCGTGGAGATTTTGTACATCGTCGCCCCGCCGCCCGTCGCGAGCACGACCGCCTTCGATTTGACGGCCGTGAACTCGCCCGAGCGCATGTCGAGACAGACGGCCCCGCCGACCTTGCCGTCGCTCGTGAGCAGGTCGACGGCCCGCGTCTCCTCGACGAACTCGACGTCCCGCGTCAGCAACTCGTCGCGGATGTTCGTCATGATCTCGATGCCCGTCAGATCACCCTTATGCACCGTCCGATCGAACGACTGACCGGCGAACGGTTTCTGGTGGATGTGGCCCTCGTCGTCGCGGTCGAAGAAGACGCCGAGTTCGTTCTCGAGCTTCCGGATGATCTTCGGGGCGTTCTCGACCAGTTGCCAGGCGATCTCCTGGTCGTTGATGAACTTTCCGCCCTTGATGGTGTCGTAGTAGTGGCGCTCGATGGAGTCGTTCGGGTGGAGGACGGCGTTGTAACCGCCCTGAACCATCCGCGTGCAGCCGCTCTTGCCGGCGAGTTTCTTGACGACGACGGTGATGTCGACGCCGTCTGGAGTGCTGTCGTCGGCGTAGAGGGCCGCAAACAGCCCGGCCCCTCCGGCCCCGACGATCAACACGTCGGTCTCCCGCACGGAGTAGTCGTCCATGGCTACGCACAATGGACACTGATATTTTAGTCTAACCCAGCGGCTCTCCCACCAGAATCGGCCGGAGGGGGGCACCCCGCATGATTAAAGGGTGCGTTCACTGTACGGGTCACATGGTTGATGGAGAGACCGACGTGATTCGGCGGGAGTACGGGACTGCGACGCTCGAACCGGCCGACGACATCGTCGCCGGCTCCTATGGAACGTGGTCTATCACCTACACGGCCGGCGCACTCGGCGTCGACGACGGCGGCCAGCTCAAGGTCGCGGCGAACATGTCGAGCGACTGGGGACGGCCACAGTTCGACGATCCGGCCGCGGACAATTACGCGACGGTCGACACCACGGCCGACGCGACCGTCGAAGCCCACTGGGACCCGGACGGGTACATCCGACCGCTGAAAGATACCGTCACTATCGACGTCTTCGACGGCGCTCTCGGGCCGGGCGACACCGTCACCCTTACGCTCGGGGAGCGGAGCCGGGGCAGCCTCGGCCACCGGGCCCAGACGTTTCCCGAGGAATCGTTCGAACTCGCCGTCCTCGTCGACGCCTTCGAGTCGGGCGAACCGGTCCGATTGCCCGATGATCTATCGTTCGACGTCGTGGCCGGCCCCTCCAACGAACTTCACGCGTTCGTCCCGTCGAACGCCGAACCGGGCGATGAGGTGACCGTCCGGATACGGGTAGAGGATTACTGGGGAAACACGGCGGACTACGACGGGACGCTCCAGGTGGACGGGAACGTCTTGTCCTCGCCGGTCACCGGCGCGGCCGAGAACGGAGTGGCCCGTATCGACGTAACGCTACCCGAGGAAGGCGTGCACCGCCTGTCCGTTACTGACCCGAACCGAGACGGTCTGGCGGCGACGACGAACCCGGTGCGGTGTGGCTTCGACGACGACATGCCGACCTACTGGGGCGACATCCACGGCCAGTCCGGCGAGACCGTCGGGACGGGGACCATTCAGCGATACTTCGAGTACCTCCGTGCGAACGCCCACCTCGACTTCGGCTCCCACGCCGCCAACGACTTCCAGATCACCGACGAGTTCTGGGACACCATCCAGGAGCAGGTGCGAGAGCACCACGACCCCGGCGAGTTCGTCACCTTCCTCTGCTACGAGTGGTCGCCGAACACGCCCGTCGGCGGCGATCACAACGTCTACTTCAAGGGGGACGAGGCGACGATCCACCGCAGTTCGAGCTGGCAGATCGCCGACGACTTCGAGAAACACCACGGTACGCACCCGGTCTCGGCACTCTACGACGTCTACGAGGGGCGCGACGACGTCATGATCATCCCCCACCAGGGGGGCCGCCCGGCGACGCTCGACGCGTACGACCCGGAGCTGACCCCGTTCGTCGAAATCGCCTCCGTCTGGGGCGTCTTCGAGTGGTTCGGGCAGGAGGCGCTCGCGCGCGGTCAGGAGGTCGGCTTCGTCGGAGGCAGTGACGACCACACCGGCCGACCGGGCGCCAGCTATCCGACGAACCAGGCTGACTGGTCGTTCCCGATCAAGGGACCGGTCATGGCCGCACGGGCCGACGCCCTCACCCGTGACGCCCTCTGGGAGGCATTCGCGGCCCGCCGGGTGTACGGAACGACGGGGGCTCGAATCGTCCTCGATGTCTCGACAGACGGCGCCGTGATGGGCGGCGAGACCACCGTCGACGGGGCGCCCGCGTTCGACGTCACGGTGAACGCGACCGCCCCGGTCCGCGAGATCGATCTCTTCCGCGGGAGCGAGCGGGTCGAGCGGCTGTCGTACACCGAGGGTGACGACCTCGTGGAGCTCACGTGGACCGGCGCACGGTCGAAGAACCGCCACAAGGTCAAGGACTGGAGTGGCGCGTTGAACCTCTCGGCAGGTCGCATCGAGGCCGTCGAGGCGGTCGGCTTCGATCACCCGACGCAGGGTATCGAACGGGCCACGGACACAACGGTCCGATGGGACGGGTCGACCGCGGGGAACTACCAGGGGCTCCGTCTCTCGCTCGACGCCCCCGAGGGTGCGGTCCTCCGGATCGGCACCGAGCCAGTCTCGACGACGGTTCCCGTCGACGACCTGGACGAGCCGCGAGTGATCGACGCCGGTCCCGTCGACTGTAGCCTCACGATCGAACGGACGGGACCGTCCGCGACCCGCGACGTCGAGACGTCGATTCGCGACGACGCAGCCCCCGACGGCCGGCACGCCTACTACGTTCGCGTCCGTCAGACCGACGGCGAGATGGCCTGGAGTTCACCGATTTTCGTCGACGTCGAGTGACCCGTCGACGGGGCACTGTCTCCCAGTTCCGTCGGTTGCTCGACGAAGGATGCAATGCAGGGGGAGGATCAACCATCGCGTGCGCCGGCGCGCATGTGCGCTAGTACTATCCGTACGCCAGCGACATCGGAACGGCCGGATCACCCGTCCCGTACGTTTATGATAGTGTCCGGTATACCTCGGGAGTATGTCGGATGAAAGTATTTCTCGCGAACGGCTGGAAGCGGCCCCGGGAAAAGTCTACGTCGAGACCATCCAGAAGCCGGTGTACGAATTCAAGAAGACCCACTACTTCGACCATCTGGTCGAGACGAACCGGGCGTGGACGTGCATGCTCGCCGAGACGGGGATCGTCCCGGAGGACGAGGCGGCGACACTGCTCGAAGCCATCGAGGACCTCGGCGACCAAGGCCCGTCGGCGCTCGGGGAGTACAACCCGGAGTACGAGTACTTCTACTCGCACATGGAGCAGGTCCTCATCGACGAGATCGGGGAGGACATCGCGGGGAACATCAACATCGGCCGAACGCGACCGGAGCCACTCGCGCGAATGGTGACACGGGAAGAGATTCTGGACGTCCTCGAGAACGTCACGACCCTGCAGAGCACGCTGCTGGACATCGCGGAGGACAACGTCGAGACCGTGATGCCCCAGTGGACTCACTACCAGCACGCCCAGATCTCCACCGTTGCCCACTACCTGCTCGCCATCGTCGACGAACTGGAACGCGACGTGCGTCGGCTCGTCAACGCCTACGAGACGGTGAACCAGTCTACCCTGGGCTGTGGCGCACTCGCCGGCGCGTCCTACCCGTTGGACAGGCAGCTCGTCGCCGAACTCCTCGGTTTCGACGGGTTCAAGGAGAACACGATCGGCTGTGTCTCCGGCGGCGACCACCATATGGAGCCGGCGACGGCGATGGCGACAATGATGACGACGCTGAGTCGGTTCTGCCAGGACCTCTACACCTGGCACACCTGGGAGTTCGACTTCGTCGAGATCGGCGACGAGTTCTCCGGGTCGAGCAGCCTGATGCCCCAGAAGAAGAACCCGTATCCCTTCGAGTACGTCCGCGCCCGGGCCGGCCACGCGATCGCGTACGCCACGTCCGTCCAAGAGACGCTCCACAACACCAACTTCCAGGACATCAAGGACGTCGAGGAGGACGCCGTCCACCCGCTATTCGAAGCGTTCGAGGAGGTCAACACGGCGCTGGAGCTCCTGGACGGGACGGTCGCGTCGGCTGAGTTCAAGGCCGACAACATGCTCGAGCGGGCCGCGGAGGGCTTCGCCTCCTGCACCGAACTGGCCTCGAAGCTCCACCGCGAGACCGATCTCTCCTACCGCACGACCCACCGCATCGTGGGCGACATGGTCCTTCGCGCGCTCAATCGGGGCCTCGACGCGACGGAGGTGGACGCCGACCTGGTCAACGAATCGGCGAGGGAGGTTCGTGGCGAGGAGCTCGACATCGACGACGCGTTCGTCCAGGACGCGCTCGATCCTGAGTCGTTCGTCGAGAACCACGCGGTCCCCGGCGGTCCGGCACCGCGCGAGGTTCGGCGCATGATCGACGACCGGCGCGCCTCGGTCGACGAACGGCGAGTGACCGTCGGCCAGCGGCGGGAGTCCCTCGAGGCCGCCGCCGCGAAACTGGACGAGTACGTCGAGGACCTCGTCGGCTGAACCCGACCGGCGTCGCTCGCGCTCTCCGATTTCGGCGGGAGCGGGAGGTGGATCGGACGCGCCGTCAGGATCCGAGACGGCCGCTTCGGTACATGCGGAGGCCGAACATCAGGGCCGTCACGAGGACAAAGACGGCGATCGAGACGTTCCACTCGGGAAGGACGTCCGGGATGATTTCTCCCCATTCGAGGAGGCCGAGGCTGAACAGCACGAGACCGAACGCGACGACCCCTTCGAGCAACGAGAGCCAGACGAAGACGACTACGTCGGGAAACGGCGAGGGTGGGATGTTGACACCCTTCTCGCTCTCTGCGGACATGGATGGACCCACGTCGAGTGCTGATTTAAAATTTTGGACCGGTGGGACGACGGCGTGTCCGGGCGTCCGCGATCGAAACGGCGAGCTTCGGCGGCAGCGTCGACCAGCGAGCTCCGGTTTCGGGAGTGACCGGCGACACCGTGGACGTCGATGAGGCCGCGGAGTCGGGCACTTCGAGCCGGAGTCACCTCAATGACAGTGAGCCTTCCCGTCCATCCGGCCGAGTCGTCGATTCGACAGAGGGAAGCCGTCGACGTCGGGGGACGAAACCTTTCGAAACGCACTGGCCGACCGCCACCGCCGCAGCGTACACACGGTCGTCGGGTCGGTCGCCGACCCGGGCGAACCGGTTCGTTCCCTCGAAGTGCGGCGCCGGCTCACCCGGTTCGAGCATACCGCACCTGCCCGGTCCGGCGTAATCGGCGTTCGGCCGAGCGGTCCGTCCGACGGAGCCCCGAAACCTATTTCTTCGCCGGGGGGAAACAGGGGGACTGTAATGCCGGAACGGTATATAAAGGTCGTCACACCTGAGGACAACGTCGGTACCTTCATCCGCGAAACGGAGGAGGGCGAGACCGTCGAGATCGAGGTCGGCGACGAAGTGCGCGAGATCACGCTGAACGAGAGCATCGAATTCGGCCACAAGGTGGCCCTAGAGGACATCGAGGAAGGAGAAGACATCATCAAGTACGGTACCAGCATCGGCTACGCCAGTACGACCATCGAGGCCGGCGACTGGATCCACGTCCACAACGTCGACAGCAACTACGGTCGCGGTGATCTGGCCGACGAAGAAAGCGCGCAGGCGGTGAGTGAGTAAAATGAGCGATACGTTCCTCGGGTACGATCGACCGGACGGCGGCGTCGGCATTCGAAATCACGTGGCGATCGTCTCGACCGCCCCCTACGCGAACAAAACCGTCGAGCGAACGGCGGACATCGTGGCCAACACGGTCCCGATCACCCATCCCCTCGGCCGGTGCCAGACGCGACCGGACGTGTTCCAGACATACCGCACCCTCCTCGGTCACGCGGCCCACCCGAACGTCTACGGGGCCGTCGTCATCGCGCACGCGGGCGAGGCGGTCGACGGCGACGAACTCGCGGCGGACGTGGCCGAGACGGGACGCCCGAGCAAGAGCGTCAACATCCACGAGAGCGGCGGCGTGATGAACGCGCTTGACGAGGCAGTGGACGCAGCCCGCGAGATGGTTCAGGACGCCAGCGCCCAGCGGCGGACGGAACACGACCTCGGGGAACTCGTCTACGGGATCAACTGCGCGACGTCCGATACGACGAGCGGCCTCTGTCAGCACCACGCCACGGCCCGCGCGGCATGGAGGCTCATCGACGAGCACGGCGGGCGCGCGGTGTTCGCCGAGACCCCCGAGTTCTTCGGCGGTGAGGAGGACCTCGCGGAGCGGGCCGTCAACGACGACGTCGGACAGGAGATCCTCGACCGCGTCGAACAGTGGAACCAGCGTCTCCTGGACACGGGATACGACGTCCGCGGTGCCCAGCCGACGCCGGACAACATGGACGGCGGTCTCACCACGATCGAGGAGAAGGCACTCGGCGCGCTGGTCAAGTCCGGCGAAGGCCCGATCCAGGACATCGTCGACTACGGGTCGGCGATTCCGTCGGGGAGTGGCCTTTACATCATGGACACGCCGGGCCACGGCGCGGAGTCCGTCACTGGTATCGCCGCCGGCGGTGCTCACTTCATGATCATCTCGACGGGCCAGGGCCACACTCTGTCGAACGCGATGATGCCCACCATCAAGATCACGGGCAATCCTGGCAGTTACGATCGCGTTCCCGAACAGACCGACGTCGACGTCAGCGACGCCCTCGTCGGCGACCGGGACTTCGAGTGGGCCGGCAACCAGCTCTGGGACGAGATCCAGGAGGTCATCAACGGGAAGTTCACGGGGAGCGAGGCGATGAAGGAGTCGCAGTTCGCCATCCACCGCATCGGCCCGTCGACGTAACTCCTCCCGTTCTCACCAGTCCATGTACGTAGACAGATCGGAGGCGATCAGTGTGGCGACGCGCGCGTTCGTCGCCCATGGGATCGAGGAGAGCGACGCCCGACTGACCGCCGAGGTCCTCGTCAGTGCCGACGCGCGCGGCAAACAGTCACACGGCCTCCTCCGGCTCCCGCGCTTCGTCAGGGGCATCGAACATGGGAACGTCGACCCGGACGGGGAGATACGCATCCACGGCGACGGCGCGACGGCGCTCGTCGACGGTGGCGCCAGGCTCGGGCCCGTAGTCGCCACGGAGGCGATCGGCGAGGCGATGGCCCGTGCCGACAGCTACGGGATCGGCGCGGTCGGCGTGCACGACGCCAACCACCTCGGGATGCTCGGCTACTACCCCGACCAGGCACGACGTGACGGCTACGTCGCGATCGGCATGACGAACACGGAGCCGGCGATGCCGCCATACGGGGGTGCCGAGCCGATCCTCGGAACCAACCCAATTTCGGTCGCGCTCCCGACGGATCCTCCCTTCCTCCTGGACATGTCGACCTCCGCCATCGCTCGGGGCGAGGTACTCTACCGCAAGGAGGCGGACGAGCAGTTGCCCGAGGGGGTCGCTCTCGACGCCGACGGCGCGCCGACCCGGGATCCGGCCGCGGCGCTCGCGGGGACCATCCTGCCTTTCGGCGGCCCCAAGGGGTCGGGACTGGCGATCGCGGTCGAAGTACTCGCAGGTGGGCTCGTCGACGCAGCCATGGGAACGGACGTTACCGGAACCTACCACACGGCGGACCCGTGTACGAAGGGGGATTTGTTCGTCGCCGTCGATCCGGCGGCGTTCGCTTCCGACTTCGTCGAACGGACCAACGCCTTCTTCGAGTCGCTCAAGGCGAGCGAGCGGGCAGCGGGCATCGACGAGATACGACTTCCCGGCGAGGCCTCAATCGAGGCAGACCGTTCCACGGAGGAAATCGACGTCGACGACGACCTCTGGGCGGAGGTCACGGACCTCGCGGCGTAGGTTCGGCGCCCTCGGTTGTCGCGATGACGTCGCTTACTTCGGGACGCTGGCGACGGTGACGGGGATGTCGGTGTTCAGGATCACCTGCTGGGCGACGCTGCCGAACAGTGCCTTCCCGACCGGCGAACTCGACCGACCGCCGATGAAGATGTTGTCGACGTCTCGTTCCTCCGCCAGGGCGATGATCCGTTCGGCGGGGTCCTCGCCGCTCTCGACCAGGATCTCGGCGTCAATTCGCCGGTTCTTGAGCCGGTCCACGACGTTCAAGACGGCCGCGGGAACCTCGCGTTGTTCGCGGTGGACGTCGTTGAAGTCCCCCAGCTGTTCGTGGATCACGACCTGCGCGGGGATATCCACGTCCCGGAAGACGTGGGCGACCACGACCTCGAGTTCCGGAACGTTCTCGGCCAGCGCCTCAATCGACGCCGCGATTTCGGTCGCCTGTCCCTCGTCTTCGTCGATCGCCGCCAGTACTCTGTACATAGTCGGAGCCAACCACCGCCGCCGGTAAAAAATGCGTGTTTGGGACGGTCGCGGAGTCGATGCGTCGCGTCCAGCGCCTCCGTCGCCGAGGTCCGGGTCGGGGCGATATGTGTAGGGGAACCACCAAAAGTATTAAGCGTGTACATGAGTTGCTGCTCGTGTGGTCGACAATGACAGGCAAGACTCCCAAGATCGGGCGACGTCGATGTCTCAAATACATGGGTGTGGCCGGTGCCGCGGCCTTAGCGGGCTGTAGCGGCGACGGCGGCGGGGGCGGCGACGGCGGCGACGGTAACGGTGGTAACGGCGACGGTGGAAACGGCGGCGACGGCGGTGGCGACGGTAGCGACGGTGGTGGCGGCGGGGGCGGCCCGATAATGCTACAAACGGCCGGCGGCTCCCCCGGTGGCGTCGGCTACGCCATCATGAACGCGATGCTTTCGGGTGCCTCCGCAGAGAACCAGGAGCTCGGATACAACATCCTCCCAGGCGGCTGGGTCGGGAACAACACCCGTCTCCAGAACCAGGAGATCGACATGGGGCATACGACCCTCGCGGCGGGGACGCTGGCCTACAACGTCCAGAACCCGCCGTACGATCAGGACTGGGAGCAACCCCCCTCGAACATCAGGAGCATCCTGGCCGACCAGAGTGAAATCTTCTTCTTCGTCGTAACACAGCCGGACTTCCAGTACGACTCGTTGCAGGCGGCGGCGGAGGACGAGTACGAGATCAGCGTCACGAACCAGCCCGAGGGGACCTTCGGCGGATTCCTCTGGGACACGGTGTTGTCGGAACTGGACTACGGACAGGAACGGATCCAGGAACTCGGGGGAAGCTACCGTCGCGTCGGCTGGAACGACGCCGCGCAGCTGTTCTCGGACGGCCAGGTCGACGCGATCCTCGCGGTCGGCGGGCGCGACCTGGGCTGGCTGAACAGCATCGCGGCGAACCAGGACGTCAAGTACCTCAGCTGGCAGGACGAGTTCCGCAGCCAGATCTCCGAGAACTACGGCGTCCTCGAGGTCGAACTCGATTCCGGCGTCTTCCCACAGCAGGACAACCCGCTGGCGTGCACGCAGGACAGCGGCCTCATCAACACGCACTCGGGCGTCTCCGAGGAGGCGATCTACCAGTTCACGAGCGGCGTCATCGCACGCGCCGAGCAGATCAGGCAGTCGTCGGGGCTGCTCGCGCCGTTTGAGGCGTCAAATGCGATGGTCGATCCGGTACCGTTCGACCTCCACCCCGGTGCCGAGCGGGCGTACTCCGAGGCGGACATCATCTAGGCGACCACCGCGACGGTCGCCTGCGATCTCCGGACAGGCGTGGAATCGAACGTCCGGCGGTACTGAACCACGATTTCTTCGGCACGGCCACACCCGGAGCGACGGCGCTCCGCACGACCACCGATGGTCGTGGGGGACCCGACCAGCGTCAACGCCGGTAAACGTCAGTCGGGGCAGTGGTCGATCACGGGGTACTCACCGAGTGGCGAGTCGATCGGGACAGAGAGGGGCGCCGGTCGGGACGAACCCGGACGATGTACGCGACGGTGGGCGACACACACCGAGTGCCCGAGGAGTGGTTGCAATCGTCGGCGCTCGGTCCGTCGGACGGCTGGAGTCGGTCTCGTCGGAGATGCCGGGTCGACAAGGAGCGACCGTTGCGACTCAGTCGTCGTAGGAGGCGCCGCCCCGCCTGATGGACTCCTCGTCCCACTCGCCCCGCTCGACGAGAACCTCCCGGTAGAGGAGAAATCCCAGACCCAGGACGACCAACAGGGGCCAGAGGAGTAGCTGCATCCTGATCGAGGACACGAGGGACGACACCGTGTAAACGAGGATACCGCCGACGAGTATCAACGCGTAGCTCGCCCATTCCTTCCCGCTCACGTTCTCCCGTCCTCGCTCGCGTAGCGTGAGAAACACCGGCAACACGGCGAAGACCACGAGGAACAGGAGCTCCGTGGGGAGCAGGTCGATGATAGATGCCATGTGTTAGTTCTTGTCCCACCCCGGTATAAAACTAACCGTCGGACCTGCGGTCGCGTCGGGACGACCGAAATCTTAATCCCGCCCGGGGGACCTTCCGCAATCATCGGCACATGGCAGAGGATCGGCTGGAATACCGACGGACGCTCATGAACGTGGCGGGCTGGAAGGACTTCTCAGTCCAGCACGTCGCCTTCGGCCTGCACCGCGTTACCGGTTGGCTGCTGCTCGCCTGGGTCGGCATCCACCTCGGAGTCCCAGCGGTCACGGCGGGACCGTCGGTGTGGAACCCGTTCACGCAGCTCGGTCCGGCCGCTTCCCAGGCCGTCGTCGTCGGTCTCTTCGCCGTCCTGCTCTTCCATGGCCTCAACGGCGTCAGACTCCTGGCCGCCGAACTGCTCGGGGTCGGCGCGGGCCGGACCCGGGCGGTGTTCCTCGGAACGATGGTGCTGGTCGTGCTCTCACTCGTGATCCTGGGGGTGACGGTGTGAGCGGGACGACCGGCCTCGAGACGCGATCGCCGGCCGACGTCGGGTTCCTCCCTTGGCTCGTCCACCGCGTCAGCGCACTCCTGCTGCTCCCGCTCGTCGCGCTCCACGTCGCGGTCCAGGCGTTCGGGTACGTCGCGCCGTACCAGTGGGGGGTGTACGGCCTCCTCCTCGACCTGACGCTCGGGCTCGTGCTCCTCCACGGCGCTCTCGGCGTGCGCGCCACCCTCGTCGAAACGCGTCTCTCGTCGCGAGCGACGTCGGCACTGATCTGGGCGGTCGGCATCATCGCACTCGCCCTCCTCCTCCTGCGGCTCTTCGGGTAGAACACGGCGGCGCTCGCTCTCATTCCACGTTACGCGTCTCTTCCCGACCTCGCGCGGGCGGCACGGAATCGGGTCCCCCGATCCAGAGTCCGGACCGCTCGTTGCACCGACGGAGAACGGTCCGGAACCGACCCACTTCGCTGTGGCCTTCGCCGGTGACGACAGCGGCAGAAATTATTTGTAGTATTGAGGATATCGTCATCACGATGTCTACCGGTGACGGAACGCACCACGAATCCGATCAGGGCCGGCTCCGACGGTACGGCGTGTACACCGTCTCCCTCATCGCGATCGCAACCTCACTGTTTCACCTCTACACCGGTGCCTTCGGTATTTTCAACGCACTCATCCAGCGCTCGGCCCACGTCTACCTCCTCGCGGCGATCACGTTCGCCATCATCCCGTTCATGGGGCGTCGGGACCTGAAGTACCGCGCCGTTGACGCTGCGCTCATGCTCCTTTCGTTTTCCGGCATGGCGTACATGATCTTCAACTTCGAACGGCTGTTGAACAAGACGGCCTACGTCACGCCGCCGGCCCCGCTCGACTACGTGTTCACGGTCATCTCGGTCGTCCTCGTCATCGAGGCAACGCGACGCGTCGTCGGCCGTCTCCTCGCCGCGGTGGTGGCGCTTATCCTGCTCGGGAGTTTCTACTCGGCGTACCTCCCGCCGCCGTTCACGAGCCCGCAGTCGCCCGCCAACATCTGGGTCGACGGCCTGTTCGTCACGACGAACGGGCTGTGGGGCATTCCGACCCGCGTCTCCGCGACCTTCATCTTCCTGTTCGTCGTGCTCGCGGCCTTCCTCGAGGTCACCGGGGCTGGCCGGTTCCTGATCGACTTCGCGAAGGCCCTAGTCGGCAAGCGCCAGGGTGGCGCCGCGAAAGTGTCGGTGATCGCGAGTTCGCTGTTCGGTAGCCTCTCCGGCAGCGCCGCCGCGAACGTCTATGGGACGGGGATTTTCACGATCCCGACGATGAAGAAGTTCGGCTACCGGAACACCTTCGCGGGCTCGGTCGAGGTGTCGGCCTCCTGTGGCGGCCAGATCATGCCGCCGATCATGGGCGCGGGTGCGTTCATCATGGCCCAGTTCCTCGGCATCGACTACATCGTCATCGCCGCGGCCGCGGTCATTCCGGCCGTGCTCTACTACGTTTCCGTCTACTTCGCGGTGCACGCCAACACGCTCAAGGAAGGCATCAGGCCGATGCCGGACGAGGAGGTGCCGAGCGTGAGGAGCGTCATCAGCGACCAGTACGGCTACGCGCTCGCCTTCTTCGTGACGGTCGGCCTGTTGTTCTACCTGCTGTTGCAGGGCTATACGATCTACCGGGCCGTCTACGTCTCCGTCGTGGGTCTGATGCTCGTCGCGGCGATAAACCCGCGCTCCCGAGTTGGCGTCGGGGAACTGACGACCGCCCTCGATAAGGGGGCTCGCAATGCGACCCAGATCGCGATGGCGACCGCCAGCGCCTCGATCGTCCTCGGGGCGTTGAACACCTCCGGAATCGGCGTGATCTTCGGACAGATCGTCGTCGGGCTGGCCGGCGGCGATGTCTTGCTCCTGCTCGTCCTGGTCGCCGTCTTCGCCATCGTCCTCGGGTTCGGGATGCCGACGACGGCAGCCTACATCCTCGCGGCCGCGCTGCTCGGCCCGGCGCTCGTCGCCGTGAACATGGGCGGACTCCCCGCGCAGTTCTACATCTTCACGTTCGCCGTCTACTCGACGATCACCCCGCCGGTCGCACTCGCGGCGTTCGCGGCCGGCCAGGTCGCCGATGCGGACCCGATGCGGGTCGCCCTCGGCGCCATGAAGATGGTCCTCCCGACCTTCGCCATCCCTGTCCGGTACATCTACCGGCCGGCAATCCTGCTCCAGATGTCGGTGTTCGACATCGTCATCGACGTCGTCGTGTTGCTGATGGCCGTCATCGTCATCCAGATGGGGTTGTGGGGCTGGCCCATCAAGGACAAGATCAGCAGGGGTCTCGCGATCGTCGCTGCCGCCCTGTTGATCGTTCCCCCACAGATCGTCCCCGGCGGGACGCTCTGGACGCTCATCGGGGCCGGCGTGATCTGTATCCTGCTCTCGGCGGCGTTCGATATCCGCTCGCAGGGCCTCGACGCCATCCCACGCATGGGGACCTGAGGCGATCGCTCGCGGTCCCGGTGGCGGTACTTTTTTGCGCGCGACCGTCCTCTCGACGCCGATGACCGATCCGGATGTCGACAGGTTCGGGTCGCGGCGATCGACCGTCCGCGCGCCGAACGGCGTCGTCGCGACCAGCCAGCCCCTCGCCGCCGAGGCGGGCCTTCAGACGCTCCAGGACGGCGGCAACGCCTTCGACGCGGCCGTCGCCACCGCCGCCGCCCTGGCGGTCGTCGAACCCGTCAACACCGGCCTCGGCGGGGACGCTTTCGCGTGCTTCCGGACCGCGGACGGCGACGTCGGGGCGATGCGGAGCTGTGGCTACGCGCCCGAGGCCGCCTCGCTCGACCGCGTACGCGACCGCGCCGCGGAGCGCCAGGGCGTCGATCCCGAAGACGCGGAGATGCCCTTCCGTGGCCCCCTCGCCGTCACCGTTCCCGGCGCGGCCCGGGGCTGGGAACTGACCGTCGAGGAGTTTGGACGGCGAACGCTGGCGGACGTGCTCGGACCGGCCATCGAGTACGCCACCGAGGGTTTTCCCGTCTCGGAGGTGATCGCGGCCGACTGGCACGGGGCGGCCGACCAGTTCGTCGACGATAGCGGCCGCGAGCAGTTCCTCCCCGCAGGACGGCCGCCGCACGTGGGCGAGACCGTTCGACTCGCCAACCTCGGCCGGTCGATGCGCCGAATCGCCGAGGAGGGGGCGGACGTGGTCTATGAGGGCGACATCGCCGAGGCCATCGCCGACGAGGTGGCGGCCCACGGCGGCCTCCTGACCGCGGCGGACCTGGCGGCGTTCGAGCCGGAACTCATCGATCCGGTGAGCACCACGTACCGCGGCGCGGAGGTCTTCGAGCTCCCGCCGAACAATCAGGGGCTCGTCGCCCTTGAGGCGCTCAACGTCGCGGAGGAGATCGACGCCGGCGACCACCCGCTCGACTCGGCCGAGCGCGTCCACGCCTTCGCCGAGGCGTTCAAGATCGCCTTCCGCGACGGCCACCACTACGTCACGGACCCGGAATTCGAAGACGTGCCGCCGCTGGCCTCGAAGGCCTACGCGGCCGAGCGCGCACGCGAGGTCGGCGACACGGCCCGGCACGACGTCGAGGTCGGGGACCCCCGGTCCGAGCACGCCGACACCGTCCTCCTGACGGTGGCCGACGCCGCCGGCAACGTCGTCACGTTCATCAACTCCCGGTACAAGCAGTTCGGCAGCGGCCTCGTCGCCGGCGACACCGGGATCGCGCTGCAGAATCGCGGTGGATCCTTCTCGCTCGACCCCTCGGACCCGAATCGGATCGAGCCGCGAAAGCGCCCCTTCCACACGTTGATTCCGGGGCTCGCCAGGCTCGGCGAGGACGACTGGCTGGGCTTTGGCGTCATGGGCGGGTACATGCAACCCCAGGGCCACCTGCAGGTCCTCGCGAACCTCCTCGACTACGAACTGCCGCTCCAGCGCGCGCTCGACGAACCGCGCTGGCGCCACATGGCCGACGGCCGACTCGCCCTGGAGGAGGCCCTCGCCGGACGCGTCGGCGCGAAGCTCTCCCGCCGCGAGCACGACGTCTGCGTGCTCCCGCCCGGCGGCTTCGGCGGCGGCCAGCTCGCCCGCTACGAGGCGGGCTCGCTGTCGGCCGCCACCGACCCGCGCAAGGACGGTAACGCGGTCGGCTTCTAAGCCGCTCGAACGCGTGCCGAAGCCGGCACGATCCCCGTACTGCCACGGTCACGCGGATCGGGTCGAGGCCTACTCGCCACTAGCGAGGCCCACCGAACACGAGCGGGCCCGCTCGACGCACTCGGCCGCGAGCAGTGCCGTCGGGTCCACCGCCGCCGGCTCGCACTCGATCGGGAGCGTGGAGAGTTCGGTACAGCCGATGACGACTGCGTCAACGTCCTTCGCGAGGAGCCCTTCGACCACTTCCTCGACCAGCCGTTCGGCCGCGTCGGGGCGGTCCTCCTTGACCGCGTAGATCGCGTCCATGAGCCGATCGACCGCGTCCGGGTAGACGATTTCGACCGCCGAGTCCCCGAAGGCCGAATGGTAGACGCCGGTCTCCATCACCGTCGACGTGGCGAGCAATCCCGCCCTGCCGGCGCCCGTCGCCGCCAGTCGCTCGCGCGTCAACTCGATCATGTGGAGTACCTCGACGTCGACCGCCGCGGCGATGGTCTCATAATAGTAGTGAGCCGTGTTGCAGGGCATCGCGAGGAAGTCAGCGCCGATCGACTCGAGTCGGCGCGCGTCTCGGACGAGCCGGGGTACCGGACTCTCGCCGTCGTCCAGGATCGCCGCGTTCCGGTCGGGGATCTTCGCGTCGTTGTAGACGACCGTCTCGAGGTGGTCGGCGTCCCCCTCGGCCGGCGTCGCCGTGACTAACTCCTCCATGAAGTTGACGGTCGCCGCCGGCCCCATCCCGCCGAGGACGCCGACGACGCCCTCGTCGTCGGACGCGTCGTCGGTAGCCCCCTCGTCGCGCGCTCGATCCATCTGTCGGCCCAACGTCGCCCGGCACCGTCAACGTTCCCGTTCGCTCGACCTGGCGCTACCACACTCCACCGCTACGACGAAAGGACGGAACGCCTACGAGACTGGTTGGAATATCTGTAGTGGAATGATCGAATGGGGCGAGGTCACGTCTTCCGCCCCACCGATCGCCGTGACGGGACGGGTGCGGTTGGAAAAGGTCAACCGTGAGAGACCTAGAAAGGCAGCTAGTCGATATCTTTTGATAGATATTTAGTATTTATCGATATACCAGGACCGTCGATACGGGTGATCCGGCGAGGGTGTCCCGCGCACAGGGAGGCCAACGAGGGGCCACTAGCGGCGAAGCCGGCCGACGAATCAACCCATGTCGGCGAGAACGGGCGCGAGGCGATCCAGTTGCTCGTGCTGCTCCTCGGCGGTGAATCGCAGGACGAACGACCGGACGCCGGCGTCGGCGTACCGCTCCAGGTGTTTCCGCACGCGTTCGGGCGGGCCGAAGACGCCGCGCTGTCGGACTTGCTCGTCCGTCAAGTCGTCGACGCCCGTGTAGTAGGTGGTGACGAACTCCCGGGCCCGCGAAAGCGCCGCTCGCTCGGTGTCGTCGACCACGACGTCCAGGTAGTAGGCCGGGTCGAAGGCGTCGGGGCCGCGGCCGGCGTCGGCGACGAACCCGCGGACAGCTTCCAGGCCGGCCGCGTAGGTCTCCGGCGAGTAGGAGATGTCGGTCGAGAACGGCGCCGACGGGAGCCAGCCGTCGGCGTAGTTCGCGATGCGCTCGCGGATGCGCCGGGGAAATCCCTCGCGCGGGTCGAACTCCTTTGACGCCACGTAGATGGGCGGGTCGCTGGCCGGCTGGAAGCCGATGCTGGCGTCCTCCAGGTGGAAGAACTCCCCGTCGTGGTCGACCGGGCCGCCCGACCACAGCGCCGTGACGACCGCGAGCGCCTCGTCGAGCATCGCTCCGCGGCGGGCGAAGGGGACGCCCATCTGCTCGTGTTCGCGGCGGACGGCCGGCCCGCCGCCGACGCCCACGCCGAGCGCGAGCCGTCCCCCGCTCAGCTGGTCGAGCGTGGCCGTCTGGTGGGCAACGTTCACTGGATGGCGGAGGTTCGGGAGGTAAACCGCGCTCCCGAGCGTGATGGTCTCCGTCGCGGCCGCCAGCGCCGACAGCGTCGCAAGCGGCTCGAGTCGCGGCTTCGCGAGGACGCTGTCGCCGACCCAGACGGCGCCGGCCCCGAGCCCCTCGGCTCGCTCGGCCAGCCCGACGACCTCTGCGGTCGCCAGTTCCGAGAGTTCCGACCGATCGTCGCTCGCCTGGACGACCCCCCGCGTCGGCAGAAGCAACCCGAACTGCGCCATACCGGAACCTGTCCTGGCCGTCGTTTAAGGGTTCGTTTTGGTGTCGGTACCGCCTCCGGACCGACGAAGGGTATAAACCGAAACCGGCCATCGACGGTCGTATGACTTCCCTGCCGAACGGCGTCCTCTTCGGGGAGACGTTCGGGACGCGGGAGATGCGGGCGGTGTTCGACGAGGACGCCTTCGTCGAGCGGTTCCTCGAAGTGGAGGCCGCGCTGGCCAGAGCCGAGGCCGAGGCCGGCGTGATTCCGGCCGAGGCCGCCGAGCGAATCTCGGAGACGGCCACGCCCGAGCACCTCGACGCGGAACGGGTCGCCGAAAACGTCGAGGACATGGGGCTGTTCTCGATGGCCATCGTCGAGGCCTGGCGAGCTGACCTCGGCGCCGACGGCGAGTACCTCCACTGGGGCGCCTCGACCCAGGACGTCTCGGATACGGTCCTCGTCTTGCAGCTCCGGGAGGCCCACGGGATCGTCCTGCGGGACCTCCGTGCGATCCGCGACCGGCTGGCCGAACTCGCGGCGGAGTATCGCGACGCCCCCATCCTCGGGCGCACGCAGTACATGGCCGGTCCGCCGATCACGTTCGGGTTCAAGACGGCCACGTGGGCGGACGAGATCGACCGCCACTGCCGCCGCCTCGAGGAACTCGCCGAACGAACTTTCGTCGTCCAGCTGGCCGGTGCGAGCGGCTCGCTCGCGCCCCTCGAAGAAGTGGGTCCGGGGATCGTCGAGGCCTTCGCCGACGAACTCGGCCTCGACGCGCCCAGGATCGGCTGGACGGCCTCGCGGGACCGCTTCGCCGAACTGACGAACGTCTTCGCGATGGTCGCCGCGACCCTGGCCCGTACGTCCCGGGAGTTGCTCTTTTTGAACCGCCCCGAGATCGACGAGGTCGACGAGGCGATCCCCGAGGGAGAACTCGGCAGCAGCACGAACCCCCACAAGCGCAATCCAGTGTACTCACAACTGACCGTCGGCCTCGCGCGCCTGGTTCGTGGCAACGCCGCCGTCATGAACGAACTCGCCGAGCCCGCGGGCGACCGCGACCGGTCGACGTGGTACGTCGAGTTCGCCGTCCTCCCTGAGACATGTATCTATCTCGCGCGCATGCTCGCGAACGCGAAGCGAAACCTCGAGGGCTTATCGGTCGATCCGGCGGCCATGGAACGCACCGTCCGCGAGGCGGGATCGCTGGTGGCCTCGGAGGCGGTGATGATCGCCCTGGCGGAACACGTCGGCCGCCAGACGGCACACGAAATCGTCCACGACGCCGCAATGCGCGCGATCGAGGAGGAAATCGACTTCGCCCGCTGCCTGCGCGAGGACGAGCGCGTCACCGCCTACCTCCCCGCGGAGCGGATCGACGCGCTCACCGACCCCACGGCCTACACCGGCCTCTCCGCGTCGCTGGTCGACGACGTCCTCGGGTCGCTCGAGGACGGATCGTCGGGCCGGTGACCGACGAGCCCGTTTGGGCCTCCCCTCCGGTGTCACACGTCCGCAACCTCCCCCTCGGTGTCGCGCGTTCGTGCTCGTCACCCTGATGGCGTGCCATCAGCCGACGCGCGTTACTCGAACAGCGGTGGGAGCGCACCGAGTGTGGTGATCGTCTCATCGGGGCCGCCGTCGAACGTCTCCCAGGGCCGCTCCTCCCGGTTGACCCAGACCGTCCCCATGCCGGCGTTGTTCGCCCCGTAGATGTCGTACCACGGTGTCGCAACGTGGACGAGCTCCCCCGCTGGCGTCCCGGTCTGCTCGACGGCGTGCTCGTAGAACGCGACATCGGGCTTGTACGTCTCTACGTCGTCGGCGCTGATCGTTCCGGCCACGAACTCGGCGATATCCGCGGCCTCGACCATCGAGGCCAGGAGGTCCTGAGTCCCGTTCGAGACGATGTACAGGTCGTATCCACGGTCGTGGAGCCGTCGGAAGTTCTCGCGGACGTCCTCGAACACGTCCAACTCGTGGAACGCACCGACGAGGTCGTCGACTTCGTCCCCGGCGAGGTCGACACCGTTGGACGCCAGCGCGAACTCCAAGGCGTCCCGCGTCGTCTCCAGGTAGTCCTCGTACGTGTCGAGGTAGTTACAGAGCATCCGGTACTCGACGGCCCGGAAGCGCCACAGCGACGCGACGTCGGCGACCGTCTCCGGATCGTCGACGTACCGGCCGAGCTCCCTCGTCGTCGTGGCCCTCACGTCGACGATCGTCGTGAACGAGTCGAACGTCACGGTTTCCACACGGTCGGCCTCTATCGGCATGGCAGCGCGGATATCGTGGGGGGTTCTTTATCAACCTACGCAAGAACCGATGCGTTCCAATGCAGCGAGCGAGGGTCGCTCGTAGAGGGAAATCGCGTCCCCGCCGTTCACCTCCCCCCACCGGGCGCTGACAGCGTACTGGCTTCGGCTCGATCGTGGGTGGAACGCGATCATCCTCGGACTCGTCATCGTGGTCCTGAGCCGCTTGATCACCTGAGGTGGGGCCCGCCGGCGGGTCCATACCTCCGCGGCGTCGCGCTCCTCTTCTGACCCGTCCGCTACGCGCACTCTCTCCGCGGGGGAGCGATCCACGGAAAGGGTTAATAGCCGCGCTGGTCCCGGTTTCGCATGGCCGACGACGGCCGGAACGACGCGGCGACGTTCGAGGCGGCCCTGCTAGATCGATGGCCGGACCTGGAGGTCGCCCCGTCCCGCAACGAGACCGTGGGTGCCGGCCCGCGTGACCGCTCGGTGTACACCCGCGAGATCACGCCGATCGAGGAGTTCTACGTGCTCAACCACTACCCGACGCCGGCGATCGACGAAGGGGAGTGGACGGTCTCGCTCGTCGGCGCCGTCGAGGACGTGGACCTG